>NZ_JBGTDD010000103.1:0-28949 GCF_041748495.1 Parasphingorhabdus sp. | reverse complement strand
GCCGCCCGATTCCTCGGACACATATATGCCGCCAAAGCCGAGTTCAGCAGCCTGCTTGATCGTGTCGCGAGGGAAGATATGCTTTTCATCCCATTCGGCCGCGAACGGGGTGATCGCGTCGGCGGTGAATTTCTGCGCCATTTCCTGAATGGCAAGCTGGTCTTCGGTCAGGGAAAATTGGGTCATATCTATTTCTGGTTCTTCGCTAATTGCACGGCGGTTGATTCGACGCCCCGCATTACCCGCAAGATGTTGCCCCGCGCAATCTTTGCGAGATCGGTGGCGCTATAGCCACGCCTTGCCAGCTCGGTAAAGAGCACCGGATATGTCGAGACGTCGCCGAGATCGTCGGGTGTGGAGGTAATGCCGTCATAATCGCCGCCAATGCCGATATGGTCGATGCCGGCAATCGAACGGATATGATCGATATGGTCGGCGATGTCTTTGGCAGTCACGGGCGGCATCGGGTTGCTTTCACGCCAGTTCGCCATATGCGCTGCCCGGGCGTCAGCATCGCCGGGAAACAAGGCTGCCGCGCGTGCCTGCTCGGCCTTATGCGCTGCGTCCCAGTCCCGGTTCGCGCTATTGACATAAGACGGTACGAAGGTGACCATGACCAATCCGCCATTCTCCTTCAGCCGCTTCAAAACCGCATCGGGCACATTGCGAGAGTGACGGGTAACGCCATCGGCGGAGCTGTGGCTGAATATCACCGGTGCCTTGGTCACGTCGAGCGTGTCGTTCATGGTGGCTTCGGACACATGACTAATATCCACGATCATGCCAAGGCGGTTCATTTCCTCCACCACCGAGACGCCGAATTCGGACAGGCCGTCGCTCTTCGGCGCATCAGTGGCGCTGTCCGCCCAGTCGAGGGTTTTCCAGTGGGTCAGCGTCATATAGCGGGCGCCGAGCGCATAGGTCTGTCGCAGCACGGCGAGCGAATTTCCGATCGAATGACCGCCTTCCATCCCGATCAGCGATGCAATACGGCCCTGCTTTTGAGCCATCTCCACATCCCCTGCGGTCAGGGCCAGCTGCAGATCTTCCGGATATTCGCCGACCAGACGGTGGACGATATCAATCTGTTCGATCACCCGCTGGACCGCTTCAAATTCCGGCAGTTCCGGGTCGATCCAGACCGACCAGAATTGTCCGCCGACCTTACCCTGCCGGAGCCGGGCGATATCGGTGTGCATGGGCGCCGAACCCTTGCTGGTGGTCGGAACGGTATCGTGAAAGTCGAATTGCGTGAAATCGCCGGCGAACCGGTCGGCAATTTGTTCCGGTGCATCATTATGACCATCAATCACCGGATTTTCGGCGAGCACCGCTTGCGCTACCTGGTCCGGCGTTTGGGCCGATGCTGATGAGACGGCAAGGGCGGCGACGGCGAATGCCAGGCCGTTAACAATGGGAATTGATCTCATGCGCCAAGGTCTAGTCGCGCAGGACCCGCTCGGCAAATAGCTTTTTTGCTACTTTTCGATCATTGCGTTCATACCAGCGGTTCCCGATTGCGCGTTCGGCCGCCAGCATCTGTGTGCGGGTGCCGTCGGCAAATTCAACGTCCGGCACCATTTGAGCGATCGGATCCCGATAGGCCTCGTCGACGGTCACGATCGTCCATCCGTCAGCTTTGAGTGCGGCAGCCAGATCATCGACAAACATCGCGGCAATATCGGTTTCGTGCAACAAGACCATCTGTACCGGCGCCCTGCCCAGCGTGCGGCGTGCCAGGTCGTCGGAGAAATTGGCGGACTCTACATAGGATTCGACGAACAGGTCGCGGAGGGCGTTCCAGTCCATCAGCTTGCCCGACGCTGCTGCAGCGATTGCCTGATCTTCCATATACCAGTCTGAAGCATCAACCGTGACATAGCCGTTGATCAGACCGCGCTTGCCAAGGCCTGCGCGCACGGCATCGCGCTTGACCTTGTCTTTCTGTCCCTCGTCCAGAAACGGAAAGCGGAACCAGGGGCGGTAATTGGGCCGGTTTTTCAACCACGTTTCCGCCGCGTCAATATCGGCGAGAAAGGCCGAGGCCGAAATGGCAGACAGTCTGCTGTGCTGCGCGGTATGATTGGCCAGGACATGGCCTGCCCTGGCATAAGCGGCGATATCGGCGGCATCATTGTCGTGGGCGGTAATCCGTCCGGGATTGATGAAGAAGGCGGCTTGCTTGATGCCAGCGGTCTGGAGCGCTTCGATCAGCAACCGGGGACGCTCGTCCGGTTCGAGAAAGGCGCCCTTGCTGCGCGGAACATCATCGAAACTGAACGCGATGCGCTAGTCGGATACGGCATCCAAAGCGGGATCGGGCGCCACCTCGCCTATGACCTGGTCCGGAATCCAGAATGCGAACAACAGGATCGCCAGCAGAATCGATGGCAGGAACAGCCGCGGTGACAGCGCTAGCAAGGCCGCATCCGGATCAGGTTCGCGCAGCTGCGCATTTTCTCGGAGTCGGTCCCGACCATTGCGCCATTACCGGTACCGCCGATTGGCCGTCACAGGGCGAGCCGGAGTAGGCAGCAAGGCCGTTATTATCCACAGCTTATTCGCGTGATCACCATGTCATCGTCATAGCTGACGGTCAGCCGATCATCGCGATAATCCATGGTTACCGCGGTACGTGGCGGTACCCAGCGCAATACCCGCGCGCCGGAAAGATCCAGCAGGGTTTCGCCCGATTTGGCCGACACGACATGGCCGATATGATCCTGCAGCCCGGACGCATCGCAAGCTGTCCCCGGTGGCGGGGGTGGCAGTGCGCTTTCGGTGCCGTCTGTTGCACAGGCCGACAAAGCCAGGAACGCGATAATCGGGATTTCCATACGCATCAGCAAATTTCTCCCTATCTGGTCTTAACCCATCGTCGGAATAACAAAGGCATCCTTGTTGCCGCCGTCGGCAGTGCCGTCGGGCCAGCGCTGGGTGATCGTCTTGACCTTGGTCCAGAATTTCACGCCTTCCATGCCGTGCTGGTTGGTGTCGCCAAAGGCGCTGCGTTTCCAGCCGCCAAAGCTGTGATAGGCGACCGGGACCGGGATCGGCACGTTGATGCCAACCATGCCGACCTGCACGCGGTTGGCAAATTCCCGCGCCGCGTGGCCGTTGCGGGTGAAGATGGCGACGCCATTGCCATATTGGTGCTCGCTCGGCAGCTTGAGCGCTTCCTCGAAATTCTTCGCACGGACGATCTGCAGCACGGGGCCGAAAATCTCTTCCTTGTAGCTTTCCATGTCGGTGGTGACATGGTCAAACAAAGAGGGTCCGATGAAACAGCCGTCTTCATGGCCCTGCAGCGAGAAGCCGCGGCCATCGACGACCAGTTCCGCGCCTTCATCGACACCTTTCTGGATCCAGCCCTCGACCCGGGCCTTGTGCGCCGGGTTCACGACCGGGCCATAATGCGCCTCTTCATCGGTGGAGATGCCAACCCGCAGGGCCGCCATCGCCGGGATCATCTTCTCGCGCAGACGGTCAGCGGTATCTTCGCCGACCGGGACCACCACGGGCAGCGCCATGCAACGTTCGCCAGCCGAACCAAAGGCCGCGCCGGACAGGTCGTTGACCACCTGGTCCATGTCGGCATCGGGCATCACGATACCGTGATTCTTGGCTCCGCCCATCGCCTGCACCCGCTTGCCGGCAGCGACGCCGCGCTGGTAGACATAATGGGCGATATCGGACGAACCGACAAAGCTGATGCCGCCGATTTCCGGATGATCCAGAATCGCGTCGACCATTTCCTTGTCGCCGTGCAGGCATTGCAGGATGCCCTTGGGCAGCCCGGCTTCGTGCATCAGTTCGACCAGCCGCACCGGCACCGACGGATCCCGCTCGGACGGCTTCAGGATGAAGGCATTGCCGGTCGCGATCGCCGGGCCGAACATCCACATCGGGATCATCGCCGGAAAGTTGAACGGGGTGATGCCGGCGCCGATGCCGATCGGCTGGCGCATCGAATAGACGTCGATGCCGGGTCCGGCGCCCTGGGTATATTCGCCCTTCAGCACATGCGGGATGCCGCAGCAGAATTCGATGACTTCGAGCCCGCGCTGGATGTCGCCCTTGGAATCGGCGATCACCTTGCCATGTTCGATCGACAGCAGATGGGCGAGTTCGTCGATATGCGCCTCGACCAGTTCCTTGAACTTGAACATCACCCGGGCGCGGCGCTGCGGGTTGGTTGCGGCCCATTCCGGCTGCGCCGCTAGCGCGTTCTGCACCGCGGTTTCGAGAACCGCTGCATCGCCCAGATCGACCTTCCCCTGGATACCACCATTATTGGGGTCGAAGATTTCGCTCTGGCGGGCTGCTGCTGCGGTCCCTCCAGAGGCCAAGACATGGGTCACGTTGCGCATTGAAAGACTCCTGATTGCTTTTGCGGGCTATATGCTATTTACCGCAGCAATGCACAACACCCGTCACCCTATCTTTTATGGCAATATTGCGTGAGCGATGACAATGCCGCCAGCCAGAACCGGCCGATGGCCGGAATCCTCACCCGGCTGGCCGCCATGCTGTCGCTGGGCTTCATGTTTGCTTTCGTCAAGCTCGCCGGAGAGCAAGGCGTGCATGTCACCGAGAGCCTGTTCTACCGCCAGCTGATCGCGATGCCGCTGATCTGTTTCCTGATCTGGCGCAGCCAGCGTGGCTGGCCATCGATCGTCTCGAACAAGCACCGGCTGCACATATTGCGGTCCATACTCGGCATTTTTGCGATGGGCCTCAATTTCTGGGCGATGACCCTGTTGCCGCTCGCCGATGCAACGACGATCAGCTTCACCGTGCCGATTTTCGCCACCCTGTTTGCGGCCCTGATTTTGCGCGAGAAAGTGGGAATCCGGCGCTGGTCGGCGATCATGATCGGCTTCGTCGGAGTGCTGGTCGTGGTCCAGCCGGGTGGCACTCTGATCCCCGCCTTCGGTGCCACGGTCGCTTTGGCCGGAGCGCTGGTCACGGCGGCGGTCACCCTGGTGATCCGTATCCTTGGCCGCACCGAAACCAGCATCGTCACGATCTTCTGGTTCTCCGTCTACACCTTGCCAGCGCTGACTATCTGCGCCTTCATCTATGGCGGCGGCCACGATGCGCGGACCTCGGGCTATCTGCTGGGCATCGGCATTTTCGGCGCGCTCGGCCAGCTCGCCATCACGCAGTCATTGCGCTATGCGCCGGTGTCGACGATCGTGCCGATGGACTATAGCGCGCTGATCTGGGCGACCATCTTCGGCATCCTGCTGTTCGGCCAATATCCCGGCCTGTCGATCTGGCTGGGGGCGCCGATCATCATCGGATCGGGCCTATTCATTGCCTGGCGCGAGCATGTGACGGCGGGCCGCCTGTCGATTGCCAAGGCGGTCGACAGCGCCTGATCCAGTCCCAAAGTTTGTCAAAGTTGGGGCCAAGAACGCCTATTTGCGGACCGATTATTGGTTTCGCGCGCCGTAGCGGGAAAAAATACTTTTCACCTGCCAATTCTTTTTTGTTTTCCGTGACCTTTGGCCCAAACCCGCGAATTTCCAAGGTTAAAGTCTCGCGAAAAGGGTCGACAGTGAGACCTTTCGGCAGCGGGTGGGTTATCGGTCCCTGGTCAGCGGGAGGTCTGCGGCCCGTTTATTTAAGCTGTCAAAGAACGAACAGGCAGAATAAGCGATCAGGCAGGGTGTAGGAAAGGCGTTTGTTGACGGGCATTGCCAGATCAACATGCGATTTCGCCGGATGCCAACACCATCAGGGCAGGTTTTCCATGGTCGCGACGTAGCGGGTACCGGCATTGCCGGACTGGCAGTCCAGCTCGGCCCTGGCCATCGTGGCAAAGGCGACAAGAAAACCCTGCCCCTCGGCACCGTCGCGAATATCTTCCGGCAACCCGACACCGTCATCCTCGATCGTCAGGACCGCCTCGTTGTCGGCGCTAGTCAGGGTGATGGATATCACGCCGGACTCGCGTTTTATAAACGCATGTTTCACGGCGTTGGTAACCACAGCTTGGGAGCGAAATCGATCGCGTCCAGTTGGGTTATTCTCTGCATTGCTCCAGAATAGGGACAACGAGATTGTTCGGCAAATTGATAATATGCCTGGATCGACGATTTCTGCGCGCTGTCCCAACGACTTACCATCAACGGCGGAGCGCGCCGTGCCGATGCTGTCCCGGATGGCCTGATCCAATCTCGCCAAGGCGGTGCAGGACGGATAAGGAAGCGGAAATGGCCGGCTGACTGGACGGCTAATTGGCGCCCATCTTGTAGATCATCCACAACGCCATGCCGATCATGAACAGATTCTCGGTAAGCGAGGTGAAGCCGAGCGGGACATTGCTGTCGCCGCCGACGCAGGCGCATTTCAGTTCGCGTTTCTGGATATAGACGGCGTAGAAGACCGAGACCGCGCCGATCGTGCCGATGAACAGCGCCACCGGGATGGCCAGCCACAGGCCGACGCCGGCGATCATCAGGACACCGGCCAGACCCTCGCCAAACGGGTAGAGATAACCGTAGCGCACCCAGCGCCTGGCGAGCAGGTCATAGTTGAGGAACATGGTCGAGAAGCTCTCGACGTCACGCAGCTTGAGATAGGCAAGACCGCACATCGAGAAGGCGACAAACCATTCCGCCGTCAGCACCGAAACCCACGCTCCGGTGGCGACAAAGGCCGCGGCGAGCGCCATCAGGAAAGTCATCGCGAACAGGGCGATGACCGGCTGATAGCTGGTGTCGCTGCGCTCGTCCTTCGGTTTGTCCTTGCCCAAAAATACCCGCAAGCCGTCATAGCCGCCGATCCGATCGCCATTGATGAAGGTCTGCGGCGTGGTTGCGACGTCATGCTTGGCCTTGAACGCATCGGTCTCCTCGCGCGTCGTCAGATGATGGTCCTCGACGGTGAAGCCCTGCCGTTCGAGCAGATCTTTCGATTTCAGGCCATAGGGACAGATATGGCCTGGCATCACCATACGGTGCAGTCTGGCGGTTTTGTTCGTGCTCACAATGTACCCTCAAATTTCGGTACCGGCCGGGCCGCCGCTTCTGCGTCCGTCGTCGCCTTGCCGTTTTTTCTGATATCCTCGATCAGCCACTGCATCTCCTTGATCTCGCGGCGCTGGGCCCGGATGATCTTGTCGGCGAGTTCGCGCACCCGCCGATCTTCGATATTGGCGCGTTCGCTGGTCAGGATCGCGATCGAGTGGTGGGGGATCATCGCATTCTGCCAGGCCTGGTCGGAAATCGTGTCCTGCGAGCGGACCAGATAGAGCGAGCCGGCAAACAACAACGCCGCGCCGCCCAGGATCAAGGCATTTTTGCGCTTGTCTTCATACATGCCGAGCATGAACAACAGCATGATGATAGCCATCGCGCCGCCCATGTAGAGCGCCATCCAGCTGCGGGTTTCGCTGTAATGGACATGATCAAGCGCATAAGTGTTGAGATACATCAGACCGAACATGACCAGCGTCGAAGTGGCAATCATAGCGATAAATCTGGTATATTTTGACATATTATGTCCCCTTCAAACTGATCCGGATTCATACCTGCTGGGGGTATTATACGCCTGAACAAGCCGAAAGTTCCGTTACAGCTGCTTCCGCCTGAGCCGCAGGGCGTTGCCGATCACCGATACGGAGGAGAGGCTCATCGCGGCCGCGGCAATCATCGGGCTGAGCAAGATTCCGAACCAGGGATATAAGATGCCCGCCGCAACCGGCACACCCAGCGCATTGTAGAAAAATGCAAAGAACAGATTCTGCCGGATATTGGTCATGGTCAGCTGGCTGAGATGCCGCGCCTTGGCAATGCCGCCCAGATCCCCCTTGACCAGGGTAATACCGGCGCTTTCCATGGCGACGTCGGTGCCGGTGCCCATGGCGATGCCGATGTCGGCCTTGGCCAGCGCCGGTGCGTCGTTGATGCCGTCGCCGGCCATCGCCACCCGTTTACCGGCCGCCTGCAATTCGCTGATCACCCGATGCTTGTCTTCCGGTGAGACATTGGCGTGAATTTCGTCGATGCCGATCATTCTGCCAACCGCCTGCGCCGTCGCTTCGGCGTCACCAGTCAGCATGACCACATGGATGCCGGCCTTGTGCAATGCCTTGATCGCCTCCACCGAACTCGGCTTGATCGGGTCGGCGACACCGATCAGGCCCGCCGCTTTGCCATTGATCGCGACAAACATCACGGTCTGGCCCTGCGAGCGGCCGTCCTGCGCTTTCGCCGCCAGTGCAGTGCTGGTCGCGCCCAGCCGGTCCATCATCTTTTCATTGCCGATGGCGACCCGCTTGTTCTGGACCGTCGCCTCCACGCCTTCGCCGGTGACTGATTGAAAGTCGCTCGCTGCCTCGAATGCCAGGCCCTTTTCCTTTGCCCCTCCGACAATCGCAGCGGCCAATGGATGTTCACTTGCCATCTCGATTGCAGCGACAAGGGCCAGCATTTCATCACCATCAAAGCCCTGTTCCGGTTCGACCGATACCAGCTTTGGCTTGCCTTCGGTGAGGGTGCCGGTCTTGTCGACGACGATGGTGTCAATCTTTTCAAAAGTTTCAAGCACTTCGGCATTTTTGATCAGGATGCCATTTTGCGCGCCTTTACCGGTGCCGACCATGATTGACATTGGTGTGGCAAGGCCGAGGGCACAGGGACAGGCGATAATGAGGACGGCGACGGCATTGACAAGGCCGTAAGCCAATGCCGGCTCCGGCCCCCAGATTGCCCAGACGATGAAAGTTGCAATGGCTATCAGAACGACTGCGGGCACAAAAAGACCTGCCACGGTATCGGCAAGTTTCTGGATCGGCGCGCGGCTGCGCTGTGCTTCGGCGACCATCTGAACAATTTTTGCCAGCAGCGTGTCCTTGCCGACGCGCTCGGCGGTCATGATGAAACTGCCGGTCTGATTGACCGTGCCACCGGTGACAACGTCGCCCTCGGCTTTCTGTACCGGGATGGGTTCGCCAGTGATCATCGCCTGGTCAATGGTGCTCGAGCCCTTGGCGATGGTGCCATCAACCGGAATTTTCTCGCCGGGGCGGACCCGCAGCCGGTCACCCGACTGGACCAGATCGAGCGAAATTTCTTCTTCCGAACCATCGGCATTGATCCGCCTGGCAACCGGTGGAGCCAGTTCCAGAAGCGCGCGCAGGGCGCTGGAGGTCTGGCCGCGCGCCTTCAGTTCCAGCACCTGTCCCAGGAGCACCAGAGTGGTTATCACGGCGGCGGCTTCATAATAGACGGCAACGCCGCCATCATGGCCGCGGAAGGCCGCGGGGAAGATGTTCGGAAACAGCGTCGCAACCAGACTGAACCCATAAGCCATCGCAACGCCCAGCCCGATCAGGGTAAACATGTTCAGGTTCATGCTTTTTAAGGATTGCACGCCGCGCACAAAGAACGGCCAGGCGCCCCAGAGAACGACCGGCGACGCCAGCAGCAACTGTATCCAGTTCGCGGTGCCGGGATCGAACAGTGATGCAAACGGCTGGCCCGGGATCATGTCTCCCATGGCGTAGAGGAACAGCGGCAGGGAAAATACCGCACTCACCCAGAAGCGTCGGCGCATATCGATATATTCGGGATCCGGGCCGCTATCGAGCGAGAAGGTTTCCGGTTCCAGTGCCATCCCGCAGATCGGACAGGAGCCGGGTCCTTCCTGGCGGATCTGTGGGTGCATCGGACAGGTGTAAATAGTGCCTTCGGGCGCATCTTCCTGTGCGGCCAACGGATTGGGCGAAAGATAGCGATCCGGATCGGCGACAAATTTCGTGCGGCAACCGGCGGAGCAGAAATGATATTCCTGATCGGCGTGATGCGCGTGATGTTGGGTCTTGCCGGGATCGACGGTCATGCCGCAGACCGGGTCTTTGACCGGCGCGGCGCTGTCGGCGTGGTCGTGAGGCAACGCGGAATCCGTCATTTCGACATCCTTTTCGGTGGCGATCAATATACCCTATGGGGGTATATATGATTTGTTGATGAAGGAGTCAACGTCGCTGTTTGCAGGGCCTGCAGCAAGGCGACCGCAGCACATACCAAAAGCCCCACATCACCGGGACAGCGACATGGGGCGGATGGTCATATAATGACAGGATGCCGGTCAAAGGCCATCAGGGTTCAATCGGGCTTTTGATCCGGCGCTGCTGGCGACGCCATATTGCCATGATCCATCTTGCTATGGTCCATCTTACTATGGTCCATCTTACTATGGTCCATCTTACTATGGTCCATCTTGCCATGGTCCACCTTGCTATGGTCCACCTTGCTATGGTCCATCTTGTCGCCGGTCATCATCTGACAGGCCATTTTTCCGTCCTTGTCCTTCTTGCAGCATTTCATTTTGCCATCTTCCATCTTCTCGCACTCGTGGCCATCATGACCCCCCGCGTGATTGGCGGCAAATGCCGGCGCTGGCGCGCTGACAGCGAAAATAGCGGCGGCGATCGAAAGCGTAAATTTCTTCATTTTCAATTCCTTATGTGGTTGATTTAATTATAGCTGGCGAAGATGCGCTGCCCCTTTGGGCCGAAGGCGATCACCTGATAGGGCTGTTTCAGATCCCCCTGTTCCATACCGGGTGATCCGACCGGCATGCCCGGGACCGCGATGCCGGTTACATCCTGCGGTTTTTCACGCAGCAATTTCCGGATGGCCTCTGCCGGGACATGCCCCTCGATGACATAGCCTTCGACGATCATCGTATGGCAGGAGCGCAGGTTAGCGGGAACGCCGTGCAGATCCTTGACCGTCTGCATGTCGGCATTTTCTGCGGTGACTTCCGCATCAAGGCCTTCGGCAGCATGGTCCGCCCAATCCAGACAGCAGCCGCAGCCAGCGTCCCGGTACATGGTATAGCTTGCCGCCTGAGCGGCAGTCGAACAGGCTGCCAGCGACACCAGCAGCAGTCCGGCAGCGCTTGTGTCCCGCATGGCTTTTGCCATCGCTCCGATCATCAATCTTTCCTTTCACATTCCCATGTGGTTGGGGCCCAGAGACATTTCCGCTCCCCAATAATGTTGCAACAATAACGCAACGGCTAGACCGGCAAGAATGAACCGGAGCAGAATTCGTCCGGGTTTCGCGCGATATGTCACAATCGCGGCACTCACCCCCGCTAACGCAATCGCGGTGCCTGTCCAGCGGTGCAGCCCGAGCGTTTCCGAGCGATCCGACAGTCGGAACCCAGCCGCCAGCCAGCCCAGCAATGCCGCCAATATTCCGCCCGCTGCGCCGGTATAAACGAGAAAACGTACGGTCGGCTCCAAGCCCGATGCAGGGCGCGCGACCAGAATAAGTTCGGCGAGACCCGCAGCCAAAAACAGAGCGATCGGGAAATGAACAAGAGCAGGATGCAGTCGACCGAGAAAATCTGTGAGGCTGAAGGCTGCGTCCTGGCGATTCGTGGCCATCATCTCGCTGTGAATATCCGCAGACATCTCGCTACTGGTTGCATCAGCGCTGTTTGCCTCGTCTGCCGACGCACCAGTCGCGCCGTCATGTACTTTCTGCGCGGCCTGTTTCATCTCTGCCATCTCGGCGTCGGTCATGTCCTTGCGATGTGCTTCATGCGCATAGGCTGTTGAAATCGACATCGCGACGATGATCATCAGCACCAGCAAGGAGATCCACCTGGTCACCGTTTCACTTTTTCAAACAGGTCGATCAGTTCGTCAAATTTCTCTTTCTGCTCGGCAGCGCTGCCGGTGGCAATGGCTTCGCTGACGCAGCAGGCGGCATGATCCTTGAGGATCTGGCTCTCGACCTTGGCCAGCGCCGACTTGACCGCCTGCACCTGATGCAGGATATCGATACAATAGCGGTCGTCGCTGATCATCTGGGCGATGCCGCGCACCTGCCCCTCGATCCGCCGGAGCCGGTTGATTTTCTGATCCACTGCACCTTTGGCCATGTTTTCCCTCTTGTCTTGGTACCCTATGGGGGTATATATGAACCTATGCAACATTCCAAGATGAAATATTCCCGCCGCACGATGATTGGCTCACTCGCTGCTTTGAGTGGACTCGCTGCCCTGCCAATGCCTGCCTGGGCGATGGGAAAAATGGGTGGTCCGGTCCGCAAGGGGATGGACGAACTTTCCGGAGCGAAGATCGACCTGCATATTGCCACCGGCCGCTTTACCACCGGCGGCCGTTCGGGTCATGCGATTGCGGTCAATGGCACGGTGCCGGGACCGCTGATCCGGATGAAGGAAGGCGAGCCGACCCTGCTGTCTGTGCACAATATGCTGGATGAAGACAGTTCGGTCCATTGGCACGGGCTGCTCCTGCCCTTCCAGTTTGACGGGGTGCCGGGGATCAGCTTTCCCGGGATCAAGCCCGGTGCGCGCTTCGACGTGCCGCTGACGCCCCGCCAGTCAGGCACCTACTGGTGGCACAGCCATTCGGGCCTTCAGGAACAGGCCGGCCATTATGGCCCGATCATCATCGACCCCGCCGGACCCGATCCGGTCGGCTATGACCGCGAGCATATCGTGCTGCTGAGCGAATTCACGCCGATGCACCCGCATATGATCATGAAGAAGCTCAAGGTTTCCGAGGGCTATTTCAGCCGGCAGAAGACCAGCTCCACCGACGATTATCCGCTGAGCGCGGAAGAGCGGCTGATGTGGGGACGGATGCGGATGATGCCGACCGATATCGCCGATGTCTCGGCGCCGACGTACAGCTATCTGATCAACGGCCACGGGCCCGACGACGGTCTGGAACTGCCGTACCGGCCCGGCGAGCGGGTGCGACTGCGGATCATCAACGGCAGCGCGATGACCTTCTTCAATGTCCGCCTGCCCGGCCTGCCGATGACGGTGGTCCAGGCGGATGGCCAGAATGTGCAGCCGGTCGAGGTCGATGAACTGCAGATCGGGGTGGCCGAGACCTATGACGTGATCGTGACGCCGACGGAAGCAGGCAGTTTCGCGATTGCAGCGGAGAGCATGGACCGCAGCGGCATGGCGCAGGCCTCGCTGACGTCGCAGCCGGGCCGCAAGGCCGCCTTCCCTGCGCTGCGCGATCCGCCGTTGCTGTCGATGGTCGATATGGGCCATGGCGGGATGGATCATGACGGCATGGACCATGGCGGCGAGGGCGAAAAACCCGCCCCGGCGATGGACCATTCGACGATGGACCATGGCAAGATGGATCATGCAGCGATGGGCCACGCGATGCCAGCCGCTCCCGACCCGCATAGCGGGCATGATATGGGCGCCGGGGATGGGGCGATGATGGACATGTCCGGCGGCATGAATATGCGCGACACCTCGCTGCTGCCCGACACGGTCAAGGTCGGGCCCGGCATCGATATGGTGGCGATGGCGCCGCAGGACCGCACCGGCTATCCGGGGCTTGGCCTCGATGATGTGCCGCACCGCGTGCTCAACTACCGGATGCTGCAATCGCTGGACATGGACCACCACAAGCGCGCGCCGGACCGGGAGATGGTGCTGCATCTGACCGGCAATATGGAACGCTATATGTGGTCGTTCGACGGCAGGAAGTTCAGCGCGGTCGGTGACGATCCGATCCGCTTTGGCTATGACGAGCGGGTGCGGGTGAAACTGGTCAACGACACAATGATGGCGCATCCAATCCATTTGCACGGCATGTTTTTCGAAGTGGTCAACGGCCAGGGCCATCATCAGCCGAAGAAGCATACGGTGATTGTCCAGCCCGGCAGCAGCGCGACATTTGACGTGACCACCGACGAGCCGGGCGACTGGGCCTTTCACTGCCATCTGCTCTATCATATGCACGCCGGGATGATGCAGACGGTCAGCATCGCCTTTCCGGGGGACGCGTGATGCTCCGGAAATTCCTGACCCTGTTGGCGGCATCGACCGCAGCCGCGCCGTTGATGGCGCAGGATCATGGCCAGATGGATCATGGCCAGATGGATCACAGCGGGCATCAGATGCCTGCCGCGGACGCCGAGCCGGAAATCGATCATAGCCAGATGGACCATGGCAGCGTAGAAGCGCAGCCGATCGACCATGAGCAAATGGATCATGGCGCGATGGGGCATGAAGGCCCTGCTCCCGCGCCGACAGCCGCCATTCCGAATGCCGAGACCGGCCCGCCCAATGCGGCGGACGCGATCTGGGGGGCGGATGCGATGCGTGCCTCGCGCGAAGCCGTTTATGACGAGCATGGCAATATGCGGCTGTTCTGGTTTCAGGGCGACCGGCTGGAATATCGCGCGCGGAGCGGCAAGGACGGCTATCTATGGGATGTGCAGGGCTATTATGGCGGCGATATCCATAAATTCTGGTTCAAGAGCGAGGGCGAGGGCAGCTTTGGCGAGCCGATCGAGGATGCCGAGGTGCAGGCGCTGTACAGCCGCGCGATCGCGCCCTTTTTCGATCTCCAGGCCGGTGTCCGGCAGGACCTGACTGGCCCGGAACGCACCCACGCCGCGATCGGCATCCAGGGCCTCATGCCCTATATGTTCGAGGTCGATGCTGCGGCCTTCCTGTCCACGAAGGGTGATCTGACGGCGCGGATCGAAGCGGAATATGACCAGCGCCTCACCCAGCGCCTAATCCTGCAACCGCGCGCCGAGGTGAATCTGTCGGCGCAGGACATAGCGGAGCTGGGCATCGGCAGCGGCATCGACAATCTCGAGCTGGGGCTGCGCCTGCGCTACGAGATCGTGCCGGAATTTGGTCCTTATATCGGCGTCGAACAGGAATGGAAACTGGGCGGCAGCCGCGATTTTGCGCGGGCAGCGGGCGAGGATGCGAGCGTTACCAATTATGTGGTCGGGGTGCGGTTCTGGTTTTAAGCGCGCCGTGATTTAGAACGATCCGATTGCCCCGAGTCTGTCGAAGGCGGATTTCGCGAAGGGTGCTTCGACAGGCTCAGCACGAACGGGATATGGCCTCGAGGCGCTAGCCCAAGTCGAGCTATTCGGCGGTTGAGCTTTTGCTGGTCAGTGTGCCGATCAGCTTTGCCGCCAACAGGCCCAGCGCGATCGCAAGGACGTCGGCTCCAAAATCCATCCAGTCGGCCTCGCGGCCAAATCCCATGACCAGTTGCAGCAGTTCGATAGCGCCGCCGAGCAGCGTCAGCAGAAGGAACAGGATGGCGAGCTTTAGCCGCGGCCACAACAGGCGGGCCATGAAGGACAGCGTGAAAAAGGCCAGAATATGGTTGAGCTTGTCATCGGTCGAAACGCTTGGCGCGTCGTCGGCGGGGATGAGCGCCAAGATGAGGATGATGCCGAGCAATAGCCAGAAAGCCAGGCGAAACATATTTTGAACGGTCATCAAGGTCCCCTAGGGGGCGGACTATTGCCCATCGGTTAACGGACGGCGGCAATTTTTGCTCTCCAATATGCCTGGCGCCAAGTCAACCATTCGCCCTGAGCCTGTCGAAGGGCGGCTTGCGCGAAGGGTGCTTCGACAGGCTCAGAACGAACGGGATATTTGGGTCAGGCTTGAAGAATAGTGGACCGGCTGGTCAATTCACCCCGCGATCCTGCCCTTCCCAATAAGGCGCACGCAACTCTCGCCGCAGGATCTTGCCCGAGGCATTGCGCGGCAGTTCGGGGATCACATCGACGGTTTTCGGTACCTTGAACCCGGCGATCCGCTCTCTCGCCCAGTTGATGATGCTGTCGGTGTCGATATCGCCGGCGTCGCCCTTGGGGGAGATCACTGCCTTGACCGCTTCACCCCATTTGGCGTCGGGGATACCGATCACCGCGACTTCGTTGACCTGCGGGTGGCCGAAGATGGCGTTTTCGACTTCCGCCGGATAGACATTTTCGCCGCCGGTGATGATCATGTCCTTGACCCGGTCCTTGATGTAGAAATAGCCATCCTCGTCCATCACCGCCGCGTCGCCGGTGTAGAGCCAGCCGTCGGCGTCGACCGTCTCGGCGGTTTTCTCCAGATTGTTGAAATAATGCAGCATGTTGAGACCGCTGCGCGTGGCGATTTCGCCGATCGTGCCGGGCGGCACTTCCTGACGGTTTTCGTCGACAATCTTCAGTTCGACGCTGGGCAGCGCAACCCCGATGCCGCGCATCCGCTCGTTGCCGGCCGGGTCATGATCCTCCGGCGGCAGGATGCAGATCGTGCCGGTCGTCTCGGTCATGCCATATTGCTGACAGAACAGGGCCTTGGGCATGGTCTGGAGGCACTGGCGGAGCAGTTCCAGCGGGATGGGCGCAGCGCCATAGGTGACGCTGCGCACGCTCGAGAAATCGGTATCTTTCGCGCGCGGCCAGTTGACCAGCATCTGCAGCGCGGTCGGCACGAGGAAAAACTGGTTGAGCCCCTTGTCGATGCAGTCGATCACGCTGTCGGGATGGAATTCCGGGATCACCATCATTGTTGCGCCATTGTAGAAGGCGATCGGGCCAATGCCGGAGCCGGCGATATGCGCGCAGGGCATCACCGCCAGCGTGCTGTCGCCCGGTTTCAGATCGATCCAGGCATGTTCCGGCTTGTCCTCGACCAGCGGCCGCAGCTTGAACAGATTGTCATTGGTCAGCACCGCACCCTTGGGATTGCCGGTGGTGCCGGAGGTGTAGAGTTGCAGAACGCCTTCCGCCGGATCGGTCTCTGGCAGGTCGCCGGGAGCGGTATCGGCGACAAAATCGGCCAGTGTCGGCAGGTCGGTGCCGGACCCGGTGCAGAGGATTGTCGGGCTATGGCCAGCTGCCTGCGCCGCCTGTTGCGCGGTTTCCGCAAAACCCGGTTCGCAGATCAGCAGCGGAGCGCTGGTATCTTTCAGGACATAGGCGACTTCGGGGGCAGCGAGACGCCAGCCAATCGGCGCGATCACCATGCCGGCGCGGCTGGCGGCGGCAAACAGGGTGAAATAGAGGCCGCTGTTCTTGCCGAGCCAGCAGATGCGGTCACCCTTGTTCAGGCCGGAACCAGTGAAAGCGCGCGCATATGCGGCGGCCCGCATGTCCAGTTCGGCATAGCTGACCAGACCGTCGGCATCATCGATCGCGATATTGTCAGGGGTTTTCTTCGCCCAATGGGCAATGGAAGATCCCATGCAGCGTCTTGTTTCCGGCATTTATCCGCTCCTATCTATTTTGAGACCCTGTTAATCGGGTGGTTAAGGCAAGGCAAGGGGAACGGGCTTCCACCCATCCTCTTTAGAGGAGGGGCTTAATCGTGCTTTCTGTAGACCAGCGAAATATTATTGGCGGGCATCTCGGTCAGGCGCTCGCGGGCGAAACCGCTCCGCATCGCCAGCTCGTCCATGTCGGCGACATCGCGCAGGCCCCAGCGCAGGTCACGGCTTTTCAGGCTCCGTTCGAAGGCGAGATTACCCGGCGACGTTTCGACCTCGGCGCGCAGATAGGGGCCGTAGAGATAGAGCGGTGCGCCCTGATCAAGAAGGCCGCCGGCCTTTTTGAACAGGCCGATGCTGGATTCCCACGGGCTTATATGGACCATGTTGATGCACAGGATGGCCGCCGGTTTGGACACCTCCCACTGCGCCGCCTGCGCATCGAGCTGCTTCGGCGGCAGGACATTGGTCACGGCCTCGCGCTTCGTCCAGGCGACGATCGACTGACAACAGGCGGGATCGGGGTCGCTGGGCTGGAAGGCCAGGTCAGGAAATTTCATTCCGAAATAGACGGCATGCTCGCCGGTGCCGCTGGCGATTTCCAATATGGTGCCCTTATCGGGCAGGACCTCGCGCAATATGGCAACAATTGCATCGCGGTTGCGCTCGGTGGCGGGGGCATGGCGCTGCTCTCCGGGTGCAGCGTCAGCGATGGTCCAGGGTTTGGGATCAGTCATGTGCGGGTCTCTCTATAATCATGCGCCGCCAGATTGCCGCGAGAAAGC
Source organism: Parasphingorhabdus sp. (assembly GCF_041748495.1). Lineage (GTDB taxonomy): Bacteria > Pseudomonadota > Alphaproteobacteria > Sphingomonadales > Sphingomonadaceae > Parasphingorhabdus. The sequence continues at coordinate 11,117 of NZ_JBGTDD010000103.1, read as the reverse complement.
TGCCGATCACGACATGATAGACCGCCGATATGGCGCTTGGTACCGGGGCGAGGGCCGCCTGCATCGGGGTTGCGAATTGCGCGGCGAAGCCGGGGGTGGCGGCGAGGCTGGAACCAAGGCCGCTATTCTGCATGCCGACCTCGATGCTGATCGTGCGGCTCTCCTGCTCGCCAAAGCCGATGCCCCTGGTGATCAGATAGCCGAGACCGAAACCGAAGGCGTGGAGCAGGAATATTGCCAGCATCAGCACCCCGAAATGGTCCTCGATCAGCGCCTTGCTGTTGGCGATAAAGCCGCCGACGATCAATATCACAACAATCACCGACGCAAGCGGCGACATGGTCGCGATCCTTTCCGTCAGCCGGGGCAGATAGCGGTTGAGCAGGACCCCGGCGATCACCGGCAGCAAAACGATCGCGACCATGTTGATGAACAGGTTCCACTGGTCGATCTCGACATATTTTCCAGCGAGCAGGCCGGTCAGCAGCGGCGTCGCGATGACCGCGACCAGGGTCGAGGCCATGGTCATGGTCACCGACAGGGCAAGATTGGCGTTGGCGAGATAGGCGACGACATTGGAGGCGGTGCCGCCGGGACAGCAGGCAACCAGGATCAGACCGACGGCAAGCCCGGCCTCCAGCCCGAAGGCCATCGCGAGGCCGATTCCTGCCAGCGGCATCACCGTGAATTGCAGGGCCACCCCTGCCCCGACGCATTTCGGGATTTTCGCGATTCTTCTGAAATCGTCAAAGGAGAGGGTCAGGCCCATGCCGAGCATGATCAGCCCGAGCATCACGCTGACCAGCGGCTGGCCAAGCGGGCGGAAGCGGCCATCGACGACCCAGAGAAAATGCTCGGGGACGAACCATGCCCAGGCTGTCCCCAATATTGTCCACAGGGCGAAGAGATTGGTCAGGCGATGGATCATGATGGCTCGCTCTCCGTATTGCCGTTCGCACTGAGCCTGTCGAAGGGCAACGATCGACCGGAACCTGTCCGTCGACAAGCTCAGGACGAACGGAACATCAGAACGTCGCTGCGGTGCAAGCCGCTATTCCGCAGCTTCAGCAAATTCCTCCGGTTCCGTCCATACCAATTTCGGATTGCGCGCAGCCTGGGTTTCATCGAGGCGACGACGCGGAGCGAAATGGGGGGCGGTTTTCAGTCGTTCATCGCCAGCCTTCGCCCGCTCGGCCACCGAACGGAAGGCACCGATAAACTGGTCGATTGCTGCCTTGCTTTCGGTCTCGGTCGGCTCGACCAGCATTGCCCCGTGCACCACCAGCGGGAAATACATGGTCATCGGATGATAGCCTTCGTCGATCATGCCCTTGGCGAGGTCGAGCGTGGTGAGGCCATTGGTAAAGCCCTTGTCCGAGAATAGCGCCTCGTGCATGCACGGGCCGCTATGGGCGAAGGGCGCGTCGAGAATGTCTTCGAGGCTGCGCAGGATATAATTGGCGTTGAGCACGGCGTCTTCGGCCACCTGTTTCAGGCCGTCGGCCCCATGGCTCAGCATATAGGTCAGCGCCCGGGTGAACATGCCCATCTGGCCGTGGAAGGCGGACATCCGGCCGAAGCTGTGGGGATGGTCCTCGTCTGCCGTTTCCTCCTCGATCAGACGGAAATGCCCGTCCGCATCGCGGGCCGTGAAGGGCAGCGGGCCGTAAGGCGAAAGCGCTTCGGACAGGACGACCGGTCCCGATCCCGGACCACCACCACCGTGCGGGGTCGAGAAGGTCTTGTGCAGGTTGATGTGCATGGCATCGATACCAAGGTCGCCGGGCCGGACCTTGCCGACAATCGCGTTGAAATTGGCACCGTCGCAATAGACAAAGCCGCCCGCTTCGTGGACCGCATCGGAAATCGCCTTCATGTCGGGTTCGAACAGGCCGCAGGTATTGGGGTTGGTGATCATCACGCCGGCGACATCGGGGCCGAGCCGCGCCTTCAGTGCCTCGAGATCCACCCGGCCATCGCTGTTGGCAGGAATATCCTCCACCTTGTAGCCAGCAAAAGCTGCGGTGGCGGGGTTGGTGCCATGCGCGCTTTCCGGAACGAGAATGACTTCCCGCGCATCGCCGCGCGCTTCGAGCGCCGCCCGGATGCAGAGGATGCCGCACAGTTCGCCATGGGCACCGGCCTTGGGCGTCATCGCGACGCCGTGCATGCCGGTTAGCTTGATCAGCCACATCGCCAGCTCGTTGATCACGCCAAGCGCACCCTGGACACTTTCCACCGGTTGCAGCGGGTGGATGTCGGCAAAGCCTTTCAGCCGCGCCATTTTCTCGTTGAGCCGGGGGTTATGCTTCATGGTGCAGCTGCCGAGCGGGACCAGGCCGACATCGATAGCGTAATTCTGGCGGCTGAGCCGGGTGTAGTGGCGCACCATTTCTGCCTCGGAGAGGCCCGGAACGGCAATCGGACTGGTCCGCTCCAGTCCGCTCAGGCGGCTTTCCACTTGCGGGGCATCCGGCAGGTCGACACCACTGCGGTCGGGTGAACCGGTTTCGAAGATCAAAGGCTCGTCAACCATCAGCGCGCGGTTGCCGCTATGGGTGGGATTTGCGGTTTGTTCAGGCATGATCAGATTTTCTTCCTGTTTGGTGGGGCGACCGGCGGCGAGCATGCTCATGCCAGGGCTCCTTCCAGCGCCGTCGCCAGGGCTTCGACGTCATCATCGCTGACCGTTTCGGTGACCGCCACGACCAGGCCATGGGCGAGCGGTTCTTCGTCCGGATAGAGTCGGCCGAGCGACACACCGGCGAGAATCCGCTGATCGGCCAGAGCGCGCACAATCGGTCGCGCATCCTTGTCCAGAACCAAGGTGAACTCATTGAAAAAGCTATCGTTCATCAGCTCCACGCCAGAGATGGCCGACAGCCGGTCCGCCGTCTGCACCGCCTTCTTGTGATTGAGCATCGCCAGCTGGCGCAGACCCTTTTCGCCGAGCAGCGTCATGTGCGCGGTAAAGGCGAGCGCGCACAGGCCGCTGTTGGTACAGATATTGGAGGTCGCCTTTTCACGGCGGATATGCTGTTCGCGGGTCGAGAGCGTCAGGACGAAGCCACGCTTGCCCTCGGCATCGACGGTCTCGCCGCACAGCCGGCCCGGCATCTGGCGGACATATTTTTCCTTGCAGCCAAACAGGCCGACATAGGGTCCGCCGAATTGCAGGCCGACGCCGAGCGACTGACCCTCGCCAACGACGATATCCGCACCCATTTCGCCGGGAGACATGATCGCGCCCAGCGCGACCGGTTCGGTAACCACCGCGATTAACAGTGCCTTGTGCTGCTTTGCCCTGGCCGCCAGTTCAGACATGTCGGCGATGCGACCCAGGATGTCGGGATATTGCACGACGACGCAGCTGGTCTCATCATCGATCTGGTCGAGCAGGCTTTGGATATCGGTCGCGGCATCGACGCGCGGGGCTTCATAGGCCAGGCTATCCTTGGTAAATTTTGCCATGGTTCTGGCGACCGACACATAATGGGGATGCAGGCCCGACGACAGGATCGCCTTGCTCCGCTTGGTGATCCGACGGGCCATGGTGATCGCTTCCCAGCAGGCAGTCGAGCCATCGTACATCGAGGCATTGGCGACATCGACGCCGAACAGGCGCGCGACCTGGGTCTGGAATTCGAACAGGGTCTGCAGCGTGCCCTGGGCGATCTCCGGCTGGTAGGGCGTGTAGGCGGTCAAAAACTCACCGCGCTGGATGATATGGTCGACGCTGGCCGGCACATGGTGGCGATAGGCCCCTGCCCCGAGGAAGAAGGGCATGTCGCCGGCGGCGTGATTTTTTTTGGCCAGCGCCTTCATATGCGCTTCCACCGCCATCTCGCCCGCGTGCATCGGCAGGTCGTGGATCGGCCCGGTCAGCCGCGCTTGTTCCGGCACATCCACGAACAGATCGTCGATCGAGTCTACGCCAATGGTCGCCAGCATCGATTGCCGGTCTGCGGGGGTTAGCGGGAGATAACGCATTGCATATTTTCCTTAATCATAGGAGCATTTGAATTGATGTGGGTTGGATATCATCCGCTCGGTCGAAGCAAAATACGCCTTCCTGCCTACAATGGGAATTAACCCGCCCATAAATGACAACCTGTTTAAACTGGAAGAACTGCGCCTGAAAATCGATCCGATCAACAAGGCCGATACTCAGTCGCCGATCCATCGCCGCGTGCCATGCGTCTGTTTGACGGCTACCCTCTGAAACTAGGCGGGCATCATCGAGCGACTCATATAATCCGCAATTCAAACCGTAGCATTCATCTATCCAACCGATCACCGCGACTGATTTACCGTCCAAAGAGTGAATTTGCTCACGCACTTCCTTCACTGACATGGCATCGTCAGGTGGATTAAAGGTACATCCGGCTAGAAGCAGCATAACCGCGCATATGAGCAGTTTGGATCGCATTACAAACCGTCGACGAAGGCCTTATAGGCTTTTTCGTCCATCAGATCGTCGAGTTCATCCTTGTCCGACAGGGTCAGCCGGAAGAACCAGCCGTCTTCCTCGGCCGAGGTATTGACCAGACCCGGCTCGTCCTCGAGCGCTTCGTTGACCTCGATCACTTCGCCGGACACCGCAGCATAGACGTCGGACGCGGCCTTCACCGATTCCACCACCGCAGCATCGTCGCCCTGATCCAGTTCGGTGCCCACTTCCGGCACTTCGACAAACACGATATCGCCCAGCTGTTCCTGCGCATAGTCGGTGATCCCGACGGTCGCGGTGTCGCCTTCGACCTCGACCCATTCATGTTCATCGGTAAAATATCGGCTCATCGTCTTTTCCTCTTCCTGTCAATCTATGGCTTGGATTTGCGGTGGTAGTGATGCGGTACAAAGGGCATGTCGGCGACGGTGCAGGCGATGGCCTTGCCGCGCTGCTCGACGGTGATGGCGGTGCCGGTTGCCGACAGTTCCATCGGGACATAGGCCATAGCGATCGGACGCTGCAGCGTGGGCGAAAAACCGCCGCTGGTCACGTTACCAATGGTTGCGCCGGCGGCATCAACCACCGCTGCGCCATCGCGGATCGGTTGGCGGCCGTCGACGAACAGCCCGACGCGCCTCTTGTCGGCCTTGTCAGGATATTGCGCGAGCACGCGCTCTGCGCCGGCAAAATTCGCTTCTTCGCGCCGGGCCTTGGACAAGGCGAAATTAAGGTCCGCCTCGACCGGCAGGATATCGGCATCCATGTCATGGCCGTAGAGCGGCAGGCCGGCTTCCAAGCGGAGGCTGTCGCGCGCGCCCAAGCCGATCGGCCGCACTTCCTCCATTTCGGTCAAAGCGGTCACCAGAGCTACCGCATGCTCGGCAGGCACGCTGATTTCGAACCCGTCCTCGCCGGTATAGCCGGAGCGGCTGATGCCGAGCGGGATATCGTTCCACAGGAACGGGCCTGCTTCCATGAAATAGAGATCGGTTGGCTTCGGCCAGTCCGCTTGCAGCGGCTGGATGTCGAGCCGGGCCAGAGCAGCGGCAGCCTTGGGGCCTTGCAGCGCCAGCAAAGCCAGGTCCTGCAAATGGGTGAGCGTCAGGTGGTCGGGCAGCTGTCCGCGCATATAGACGATATCGTCATGCTTGGTCGCGCCGTTGACAACAAGATAGAGATGTTCGCCGGTGTTGGTGACCATCAGATCATCCAGGATTCCGCCATCCTCGGCAAGCAGCAAGGTATAGCGGATCTTGCCCGCAGCCAGCGCCGAGAGATTGCCTGGCGTGATCCGCTCCAGCGCATCGGCTGCGCCCTCGCCAATCAGCTGCAGTTGCCCCATATGCGACACATCAAACAGTCCCGCTTCGGTGCGGGTCCAGATATGCTCGGCCATCACGCCTTCATATTGCACCGGCATTTCATAGCCGGCAAACGGCACCATTCGTGCACCCAGCGCGCGGTGCCAGTCGCCGAGCGGCAGTTGGTGGAGATTTTCGGTGGTTTCACTCATCATATTTCCGCATCAAGAAGACAGCCCGCAGCAAAGCCCTGCAAAACTGCCCCCTCTGTCACGGAACCTGAGAGTTTCATCCCCCTTCGCCAGGGCTTTGGCGGACATGTCCGCCTCGGCAAGGCCAGGAAGATTTACCCCTTCGGTGGTCCACCCTGGCACGCCAGAGCGGACTCTTTCCAGAGTGCTTGTGAGATGATTGCGGTCCGGTGGCCTGAGAGTTTCCGGGGCGGTTGCTCCTTCGGCGGCTATTCGGTCTGGTGGGACAGAAAAACACTCTCCCGCAACATCTCATGATCCTTGTCCGGAGACAGGGATCAAAAAGCAGTCTCTTGACTGGATCAGTGGCTGGATGGAGTCAATGATTCTGTTGTGCGGTGCGGAATAAATTATCATGTTCCCGGTGCGCGAGTCTTTGGCAGCGAACGCCCCTGTCGCAGATCAAACCATCTTCCAGATGGCGTCATTTTCGTGGACATAGGTTCCCGGCAGGCTTTCCCCTATGAGCAGGATGATTGCGGCAGCCACATCGCTTGCCAGGATCGAACGATAACGGCGGAACCTGCCCTGTAGCAAAAGGTCCAGGACCGGGCTAGCGGCGATCGCCAGGCTTTCGCCGAGGCGGCTGTCGCCACCCCGCTCGCCGCGCAGCAGGCCGGGGCGGATGATGTCGAGCCGCTCGAATTGCTGCGCGCGGAGCAGATCTTCCGCCTCGCCTTTGGTCTTCAGGTAGAAACCGGACGCACTGCTGTCCGCCATGGTCGAGGATATGGCGATGAAATGTTTTGCTCCCGCTGCTTTGGCTGCGGCCGCGACAGCGCCGACCAGATCGCGGTCAACGGCAGCAAATTCTTCCTTCGAGCCCGCCTTTTTCATGGTTGAACCGAGGCAGGATATGGCGATTGCGGGTTTGATCCTTGCAATCGTCGCGGGCCAGTTTTCCTGCAGCTGGACATGAACCTTCGCCTTGCCGACCATTTCGCGATAGGGCCGCCGGAGCAGCAGGTGGAGATACTTGTCGGCCCCTTGCGCGACCAATTGCCGAGTCAGCAGAGCGCCGATCAGGCCGGTCGCTCCGACGAGCAGGATTTTATCGGCCATGGTCAGGATCTCCGCAGTCTGCCTCTCAATGAGCCGTCATAGCAGCGAAGACCTCTTTCCAAACCGGTTTTTTCGAGGGACGGGCAAATTTTGGCGCAGGACCGGCCTTCGCTCGGTGAAGGGCTTATCGTCTGCCGGGCAGATCGCCGAAGATTTCCATATGGCGGTTGCGGGCGTAGCGGTCGGTCATCCCGGCAAGAAAATCCGCGATATGCCGGATCCGCGCCGGTTCTTCTTCGGGCAAGACCGAGGCCCAGTCGGCCGGCATCAATTCCGGCTGTTCGCGATAGGCTGTCACCAGATCGGCGACCATCATCTTGCCCTCTTCGGCTGCCGCCATTTGCTCGGGATGGTTGTAGAGATTGTCGTACATGAAGCGCTTCAGCGCCCGTTCCTTTTCCGCCATCGCATCGGAAAAGCCGCCGATCATCTGCTTGGCTTCGCGCACGTCGTTTACGGATTGAACACCGAGTCGCTCGATTCGCGCGCGCGTGGTTTGCAGCACGTCATTGACCATCAGCCCGATCTGGTCGCGGATCAGTTCCGGCAGCAGCCGCTCGGGTGAAACATCGGCATAGCGGCCTTGAATGACCTGCCAGCGTTCGGCGATAAAGGGCAGTTCGAGCAATTGCTCCAGCGTCAGCAGCCCGGCCCGCATGCCGTCGTCAATATCATGATTGTCATAAGCGATATCATCGGCAATCGCCGCAATCTGTGCCTCCAGCGACGGCCAGCTGAGCAGATCGAGATTCATCGCGGCATTGGCTTCGGCCAATGCCCAGGTCGGCTGTTCCACCGGACCATTATGCTTGGCAAGGCCTTCGAGCATTTCCCACGTCAGGTTGAGGCCGTTCCAACGCGGATAGGGGGTTTCCAGTCGGGTCAAGGTCCGGATGGTCTGGGCATTATGATCAAAACCGCCATGATCGGCCAGTGCGTCCTGCAGCGCATCCTCGCCTGCATGGCCGAAAGGCGGATGGCCAATATCATGAGCTAGGCACAATGCCTCGGTCAGGTCTTCGTTCAGACCGAGCGCCCGTGCGAGCGTCCGGCCGATCTGCGCTACCTCGAGGCTATGGGTCAGGCGGACGCGATAATGGTCGCCATCGGGGGCGACGAAGACCTGGGTCTTGTGGCGCAACCGGCGGAAGGAAATCGAATGGATGATCCGGTCCCGATCGCGCTGGAAATCATCGCGTGGGCCGCGTGTGGAATCGCGTTGTTCATCATACAACCGGGCCCGGCTGCTTGCCGGATCGCTGGCATAGCTTTGCCACCGGGTCATTTGGCCAGCTCGTTGACCTCGACACCATCGGCGCTGGCCCACGCAAAAGCGTCGCCTCCACCCTTGAGATAATCCGCTTCAAAGGCCTTGGCCGCCTTGAAATCGTCGAACGGCCCCACCACCAGTCGCCGGGTCCTGCCCCATGGCGAGGTCCAGGCTTTCTGGCCCTTGAACAGGTCCGCCTGCTTCTTCGACATTCGGCGATAGTCAAATTTGAGCGCGCTGAGATCTGACCCGGTTGCGATCTGGACCCAGTAGCGCTTGGGATGGACCGGCTCTTTCGGTTTGGCCGGGATTTTCTCGGCCGGCTTGGCAATGATTTTGGGCTTTGGCTTGGCCGGTTCGATTTCATCCAGATTGACCGGAACCACCGCAGGTCTCGTCTCCCGTTCGGGGATATTGATACCCCTGATAATATCGGCAAGCGGTCTCATCGCCGGTGTGGCTTCGCCGGTACCGCCGGAGGCGGTGCGCGATTGGGCGAGATCGAAGCTGATCAGGTTAACCGGGCCACCGCTCCTGTCCTCGCCTCCGGGCGGGGATGGCTCGACGCGCTGCGAAGCCGGCTGACCGAGAGGCTGACGACCGGCAATTTCCACTTTGCGCTCCACCGTTTGCGAAACCAGTACGGGCGGCTTGCTGACACCGAGCGTGGTTGCAAAGCCGGGAGCAGCGGTGCTGCTGTCCGCAATGGTCCCGGGGGCCTTGATTGCGGCGGTCTGGACCGGTTGTGGCTGAATCTGTGCCGGTGCGGGTGTCGGTGCGGGTGTGGGTGTGGGTGTTGATCTTGGAGGTGGTACGGGCGCTGGAGCCGGTTGAATCGCGGCGATGCTGGTGGAACGACCGGAACTTTCCGCGGCCAAGGCTGGCCCATCCGTCGGGACGGGTTGGACAACCTCATTTTTCCTCTGCTGCCGGCTTGATTCGCGGTTCATCATTCTGCGTTCCGCCGAGCCGGGTCGCCGTCGCGGTGACTTGTCAGGCATGGCAAGCACGCGCGGGCGCTGGACATCAGAACCCAGAGCCTCTCCGACCGGAATCAGACCGGCATCCGCGCCGTCACCGCCTCTGGCGGCCAGCGTGGACGCGAGTTGCACTGCGGCAACATCGACACCAATATTCTCGCTGGCGGGGAAATGACCGAAATGGACAGCCGCTGCCTTTTGCGCGGCTGTCAGTTTGGGCATGCGGTCAAAAAAGGGCTTGATGGCCTGCGCCATTCTCCGTTCCATCGTCTTTTCGACAATATCCTCGGCGTCGTCTTTCCTGCCATTCATCGCGTAAATGAAGGCCCGGTTGCGCCAGGCGTCACGGTCGCTTTTTTGCAGCAGCGGGTTGAGCTGCGCCTCGGCCTGATTCACATCACCGCTGATCCCCAGCGATATTGCATAGCGGCCGATCAGTTGATCGGTAGCGCCATAGCTCATCGCCAGTGCATAATCCTTTTGGGCATCCCGGTTCCGCCCGATCAGGTCATAAGCGAGGCCGCGATCGGCTGCGATTTCGCGAAGGGCTATGCCGTTGGCCACCGCCTGATCAAAATAGCGGATCGCGCCGAACGGATTCTCTTCTGCCAGCAGCGCCCTGCCCAGTCCTGCCTTCACCCGGCCACTGGAACCATATATCTGGTCTGCCTTGGCGAGAAAACCGATCGCTGCACGCAAATCGCCCAGTTCGAGCGCCGCCATGCCGGCATCGGCAAGCGCAGACGAATCGTTCGAATTGAGCGCAATGCGGCGCAGCGCATCCTGCAGATTGTCGCTATTCGACTGAGCGCCGGATTGGGCAACAGCAGCCTGATGCGGGACAGCCAGAACCATGAACGCAGCGGACAGGGGCAGCAAAATTTTATATCGATGTTTCACAAGATCTATAGAGGAATGATTGCGCATGAAATCAATCGTTCTTGCGAGCCGTTAAGGCCAATGGTGGCAAGCGAAAGACAAACTCCCTCGCGCTGCCCCATCAGCCGGTCCGTGCATCTGGTCGTGACCCGTGCTTACTGATTGTTCTGCCGGTTCAAAAAGCGCGGGATATCGAGTGGATCGCGCGATTTTTCGTCGTCGCCATCATCATCGTCATCGCTTTTTGAGCCGCCCCGAGTCAGGTTCGACATCCGTTCGAACAGCGTTCCGCCGCCGGTGGCGACGCGCGGTGCCGGTCTCGCCGGAGGGCTGGCAGGCGCTTTTGCCTCTTCATCATGCTGAATGGAATCGTCGCCCAGCACCAGTTCGTCTTCTTCCGGTTCCGGCTCTGACGATGCCATGCCCGGGGTCAGCGAAGCGAAGGATGGTGTCGGACCGTAATTTTCTTCGTCATCATCGCCGTAGGTTGCGACGGGAGCGGCCGGGGCCTCGGGTTCGACTTCCATGCTTGGTTCAAGTTCGATTACGGCTTCGGGCTCTTCAACCGTTTCCTCCTCGCTCTCGTCGCTTGCAATCGAATCCGCAAAGCTCGGTGGTACGGAGGTTTCGTCCGTCTGGCGCGCCGGGCTGCTCATGGCGAATGAAGCCGCAGGTGCGGTGGAAGACTTGCTGCCTTCGCTGTCAATGCCGGTTGCCACAACCGAAACTCGGATACGCCCGTCCAGATTGGGATTGAACGCGCTGCCCCAGATGATATTAGCGTCCGGGTCGACCAGTTCGCGAATATGATTGGCGGCCTCGTCGACTTCCATCAGACGCATGTCTTCGCCGCCGGTGATGGAGACGATGACACCCTTGGCGCCCTGCATCGACACGCCGTCGAGCAACGGATTGGCAATG
>NZ_JBGTDD010000102.1:0-6374 GCF_041748495.1 Parasphingorhabdus sp. | reverse complement strand
TTGCGACGAGCCGATATTGGCTACCGCAATGCCGATAAAGCCCCAGCTTACCGCCGCACCATAGGGCCAGGACGCGAGCCGGAAGGCGTTATACGCCGCAAAGCCCGTGGCCAGAACTAGCGCAACAATCGCGGCGGGTATTTCTTCCATCACACCATAGCCGGCAAGCAGCAAGCCGATGGAAACGAATGATGCGGCGGACAGCCAGCCGGCATAAAGGGCCACTGGCCAGCGGGCGACCCAGGAGGGGGCAGCCCCGGCCGACTGATAGAGGGAAACCAGGGCAGCGATCAGCATCACCCAGATCAATATCGTCGCCCAGATAGGAGACAGCAGCGCGACAGGAAGCCAGATCGCCCCGACTGCCAGTGATACGAGCAGCGCAATGCGACCCCGGTCCCAGGCAGCATCTGCCCGAGACCTGAAAACACCATAAGCCGCGTGAAGGATAAGCCCCAAATAGATAAGGCCCCAGATGCCGAAAGCCCATCCGGAGGGCTGAACAGCAGAATTGCGTTGCGGTATGGGATAGCGCTCAGGGTCAAAGCCACCAAATTCAGGAGATAAATATGGCGAGATGGCAAAGGCAATCGAAGCGATGAGGACAAGAACGGCTTTCACGAACCTTGTCTCCCCATGATCGGTGTAAAGATCATCCCACAATCCACAGGACTTGCCAACCCTGTCAAACCGCCACAACCTCTTGCCGGATCGCGCCAAAGATCGAATGACCGTCCGCGTCCAGCATCTGGATTTTCACCGTATCACCCGCGCTCATGAACGGTGTCTTCGCTTCGCCGTCGTTGATCGTTTCGATCATCCGGATTTCGGCGATGCAGCTATAGCCGAGGCCGCCTTCGCTGACCGGTTTGCCGGGGTCGCCGTCGGGGCCCTGGTTGGACACGGTCCCGGAGCCGATGATCGTGCCAGCGCACAGCGGCCGGGTCATGGCGGCATGGGCGACCAGATCGGCGAGGCTGAAGGTCGCGTCCTTGCCGGCATTGGCGCGGCCAAAGGGTTCGCGGTTATAGTCGACCTGCAGCGGCAGATGGATCACCGATCCCTGCCAGGCGTCGCCCAGCTCGTCGGGGGTGACGCAGACCGGGGAGAAAGCGGATGGCGGCTTTGACTGGAAAAAGCCGAAGCCCTTGGCCAGCTCGCCGGGGATCAGACCGCGCAAGGACACGTCGTTGCACAGCATGACCAGCTTGATATGGTCGGCAGCTTCGTCGGCGCTGACGCCCGCTGGCACATCATCGGTGATGACGGCGATTTCGCCTTCCATGTCGCAGCCCCATTTCGGATCGCCGAGCGGGATATCGTCGCGCGGGCCGAGGAAGGCGTCGCTGCCACCCTGATACATCAAAGGATCGGAATAGAAACTCTCCGGCACTTCCGCGCCGCGCGCCTTGCGGACCAGTTCGACATGATTGATATAGGCGCTGCCGTCGGCCCATTGATAGGCGCGGGGCAGGGGTGAATGGGCCAAGCGTTCGTGGAAGCGTTCGCACGGAACCACTTCATGTTCGACGTCGCGGTAGTGCGCTTCGAGCTTCGGCGCGCATTGCTCCCAGTCATCCAGCGCTGCCTGCAGGGTCGGGGCGATATTGCTCGCTTCGCAGCAGCGAGTGAGGTCTTTCGAGACCACGACCAGACGGCCATCGCGGGTATCATTTTTCAGGGTGGCGAGTTTCATATGCGTTCCTTCATCCTGCTCCGTTCCCCCGCGAAGGCGGGGGCCCATCTCCGACCATTACCGCGAGACGCAGCTTCAGGAGATGGACTCCTGCCTACGCAGGAGCACAGCATTGTTCAATGCGAAAACCTAATGCTCGTCGCGCGCCTCCTTGTGCAGCCAGGCGGCATGTTGTGGCGCTTTCTTGGTGCGGCTCCATTCCTCGAGCATCTCGGGAGCAACCCGGCGCAATTCGGTCATTTCCTCGTCCGTGCCGATATCGCAGGCCAGCTCCAGCCGGTGGCCATTGGGATCGAAGAAATAGATCGACTTGAAAATCCCGTGATGGGTGGGACCGAGCACGTCCAGCCCTTCGGATTCGGCATTGGCCTTAGCCGCCATCAGATCGTCGAGCGAATCCACCTTGAAGGCGATATGCTGCACCCAAGCCGGGGTGTTCTGGTCGCGGTCCATCTCCTTCTGCTCGGGCAGTTCGAAAAAGGCGAGGATATTGCCGCCGCCGGCGTCGAGAAAGATATGCATATAGGGGTCATGCTCGCCGGTCGACGGCACTTCATTCTCGGCGAAGGCGAGCTGGAAATCCATGCCCATCACCCGCTTGTAAAAGTCGACCGTCTCTTTCGCATCCTTGCAGCGATAGGCGACATGGTGGATGCCGTTGATCTTTGGTGCAGCCATCATGCCGGCTCCTTTACGTTGAGTACGCCGCGCTTGACCTGATCGCGCTCGATGCTTTCGAACAGCGCCTTGAAATTGCCCTCGCCGAAACCGTCATCGCCCTTGCGCTGGATGAATTCGAAGAACACCGGTCCGACCTGCGCTTCGGCAAAAATCTGCAGCAGCAGGCGTGGCTCTCCGCCCTCTGTCGTGCCATCGAGCAGGATGCCGCGCGTCTGCAGCGCCTTCACATCTTCGCCATGGCCGGGCAGGCGGCCGTCGAGCATCTCATAATAGGTCGCGGGCGGCGCGGTCATGAACGGCACGCCCAGAGTCTTGAGCCGGTCCCAGCAGGCGATCAGATCATCGCAGATCAGCGCGATATGCTGGATGCCCTCGCCGTTGAAGGCGCGGAGGAATTCCTCGATCTGGCCCTTGCCGCCTTCGCCTTCCTCGTTGAGCGGAATACGGATCTTGCCATCCGGCGCGGTCAGCGCCTTGGAGGTCAGGCCGGTATATTCGCCCTTGATGTCGAAGAAACGGATCTCGCGGAAGTTGAACAGGGTTTCGTAATAATCCGCCCAATATTTCATCCGACCGCCGTAAACATTGTGGGTCAGGTGATCGATGATCTGGAAGCCTGCTCCGACCGGATTGCGGTCCACATCCGGCAGATATTCAAAGTCGATATCGTAGATGGACAGATTCTCTTCGCGGTCGCCGCCGTCATAGCGGTCAACCAGATAGAGGATCGCGCCGCCGATGCCGCGGATCGCCGGGATATGCAATTCCATCGGTCCGGTCTCGACATGGACCGGCTCGGCGCCTTTCTCGAGCAGATAGGCATAGGCCTTGCGTGCGTCCTTCACCCGGAAGGCCATGCCGCAGGCCGAGGGACCATGTTCGCGGGCAAAATACCAGGCCGCCGACCTGGGCTCGTAATTGATGATCAGATTGATTCCGCCTTGCCGCCACAAATGGACATCCTTGCTGCGATGCCGGGCGATACGGGTAAAGCCCATGACTTCGAACACGGGTTCCAGCACATTGCGATCGGGCGCGCAAAATTCGACAAATTCAAAGCCGTCCAGGCCCACCGGGTTTTCGAAAAGATCGGTCACAAAAATTCCTTGAGATAATATGTGTGAAGCGGCAATATAGTTACAAATGTAACTATAGGGGATTTGGCCGGGATATGCAAGGAAATAGCCGTCCACCCTATCGATTTTAAGCAAGGTACGGGGGCATTGCAGGGGGAGGATGACGATGCAAAAACGCCATCAACTGGTGTTCATGGCCTTTCTGGCCATTTTTATCTGCTATATGGACCGGGTCGCGATGTCGGTCGCGATCATCCCGATGGTGGAAACCTATGGCTGGGATTTGTCTACACAGGGTCTGGTGCTTTCGAGCTTCTTCATCGGTTATCTGCTCACTCAGGTGATCGGCGGAAAGCTGGCCGATCTTTATGGTGGCAAGGTCGTTCTGGGTTTCGGCGTGCTGATCTGGTCGCTGTTCACGCTGGTCGCCCCTCCCGCTGCTGCGCTTGGCATTGCCGTCCTGATTGTCGCCCGGATCTTGATGGGCATGGGCGAGGCGGTCACCTTTCCGGCCATCTACGCTCTTTATGCCCGCTGGATACCGGTCAGGGAACGGTCGCGGTCTGCCGGCTTTTCCAATAGCGGCATCCCTCTGGGTACGGTGTTTGCGTTGCTTGCGACGCCGATAATCGTCGCTGCCTGGGGCTGGGAATGGGTGTTCTACATATTTGGCAGCATCGGATTTGGCTGGTGCGCTGTCTGGTATTTTCTGATTGCGGCAAATCCGCGCCAGCAAGCCGGGATCAGCCAGACAGAGCTGGATCTGATCGCAACCGATTCGATCGCCGACGGGCCGGCGGTCACAACGCCGTGGCGGGCGCTGATGACCAGCATGCCGGTCTGGGCGATCATCGTCGCCCATTTTTGCAACAACTGGTGGTTCTATGTCCTGCTGGCGTGGCTGCCTACCTTCGTTACCAAGGGGCTGGGCGTGGATTATGCGGCCGTCGGCTTTTTCGCGATGATGCCGCATATCGCCCTGTTCCTGTTCATCAATATTTCCGGGGTAGTCGCGGACCGGCTGATCGGCCGCGGCATGACCATTACCCATGTGCGCAAGCTGATGATGCTGATCGGCTCTGGCGGCAGCATCGCCGCGCTGTTGCTGGTCGGGCAGGCCGACAATGCGGTCACCGCGATCACGATCATGACTATTGGCAGCGCTCTGGGCGCGTTTGCGGTCAGCGGCTTTTTCGTCAACCATATGGATATTGCACCGGAACATGCGGGCACTTTGATGGGCATCACCAACACGGCTGGCACCATTCCCGGCATCATCGGCGTGCTGGTCAGTGGCTGGATATTGGATGTCACCGGATCCTGGGCGCTGGTGTTCCAGGTCTCTGCGGCGGTAGCGGCCTTTGGCCTGGTCTTCTATCTGATATTCGGTAGCGGCGAACGCCAGTTCGAGGCAGCGACGGCCTAGTGAAAGTCCCGCGACTTCGGCAATATCCGGACATTGCGGGGATGACCGCCGTTGGATGTGGCGGGATGCGCTGATCGGGCGGCCTCGCTGGTCTGGCGCGCGGCCCAGCGGTCCTCGTTGCGATAGACCGGGCGCTTGACCTCGTCGGCTCGGGCCATCGGAATGTCGGGCCGGTCGCGGGCGGTTATCTCGTCG
Source organism: Parasphingorhabdus sp. (assembly GCF_041748495.1). GTDB lineage: Bacteria > Pseudomonadota > Alphaproteobacteria > Sphingomonadales > Sphingomonadaceae > Parasphingorhabdus. Next base: position 1,300 of record NZ_JBGTDD010000102.1, on the reverse strand, counting down.
AGCATGAAGCTATAATCCTCGACGCGGCTGGTCATCAGATGGGTCACGCCTTCCACGCTCCGCTGGACCTCTCCGGTCGCGAGCATCAGCCGGGCGGCCATCACCGGACGGCGCATTTTTTCAAAACGACTGGCCCAGAGCAGCAGGTTGGACACGCCGCTTTCATCCTCCAGCGTGATGAACACCGCATTACCCTTGCCTGGCCGCTGGCGGATCAGGACAACGCCGGCGACTTTGGCCTGCGAACCGTTTCTGGCGGCTGCCAGTTCGGCGCAGCTGAGCACGCCCATTGCTCGCAAGCGTTGCCGCAGAAACTCCATCGGATGGCCCTTGAGCGACAGGCGGACGCTTTGATAGTCGGCGACGACATGCTCGCCGGGGGTCATGGCGGGGAGACGCGCGTCTTCTTCCTGTCCCAGTTCCCTGGTCTGTGCGGCCTCGAACAGAGGCAGGGTATGGACCGGCGTCCGGCGCACGTCCCACAGTGCCTGGCGTCGATCCAGCCCCAGCGACCGGCAGGCATCGGCATCGGCTAGCAGGCGCAGTGCGCGGGCAGGAAGATTGGCCTTGTGGGCAAGCTCCTCGATCGTCCGGAACGGCCGCGCGGCCAGGATCTGCGCGGCCCATGCTTCGCGAAAGCCGTCGATCTGGCGAAAGCCGATGCGAAGGATGATATCCCCCTCCCGCTTGCGGGAGGGGTTAGGGGTGGGATTGTCTGGCGTTTCGGACCCACCTGTTTCAGGCCCACCCCCGACCCCACCCGCAAGCGGGAGGGGGGAATCGACCTCCAGCCGATTATCCCATTCACTATAGTTCACATCTGGCTCCCGCACCGCCACCCCGTGCTCGCGCGCGTCCCTGACAATCTGGGCAGGAGCATAAAAGCCCATCGGCTGGGAGTTGAGCAGGGCCGCGGCGAAGACCGCCGGGTGGTGGCACTTGATCCAGCTCGATACATAGACCAGCCGAGCAAAGCTGATCGCGTGACTCTCCGGAAAACCATAGCTGCCAAAGCCCTGGATCTGCTTGTAGCAGCGCTCGGCAAAATCCGCTTCATAGCCCTTGGCGGTCATGCCGCTGATCATCTTCTCGCGGAAATGGTGGATCGTGCCGACATTGCGGAAGGTCGCCATCGCCCGGCGCAGCTTGTTGGCATCGCCCGGAGAAAAGTCGGCGGCGACAATCGCCAGCTTCATCGCCTGTTCCTGAAACAGGGGCACGCCAAAGGTCCGGCCGAGCACGGACTTCAGCTCGTCCGGATCGTGCGGCGGCTTCGGCGAAGGCAGGGTGATTTTCTCCA
>NZ_JBGTDD010000101.1:0-38493 GCF_041748495.1 Parasphingorhabdus sp. | reverse complement strand
TCGGGAACGGGCAATTGACAAAAATTGCCGTGCCGGGCGGCTCCAGGTTTTTTGTTGACCCGAATGCGATGGTATTGTCCATGCCGAGTCCGGCTCTGTCTACCCATTCCCGCTCCGCCCGGTTGAATGGCATTTCCTCGCGGTCCATGGCAAAAAAATATTGCCGAAAAAATTCTCCGAGCGTGGAGAAAATATGGCGAAACCGGCCAATAACCGGATAGTTGCGCCGCACCGCATCCTGCTTCTGGGTAATATCGATCATGAAGATTATGACGATTGCCGCGAAACCGGTCCCCAGCAGCAATATGAAAATATAGGTCAGCACGCTCAACACGCCCAATAGGCCATCCGTCATCAATCATCCCTTCAAAAGCATTGCTAGCCTAGCAGTTTACACTTGCCCGACAAAGCTTCGCGCGTTTGAACGCCTGGGTTACGGCAGCAGCGGGATTTGCTGCGAGATACAGTGAAAACTACCGCCACCGCGAAGCAAGGACCGGCTGGATAGTCCGATCACCTTGTGGTCGGGAAAAAGTGCAGCGATCTGATCGACTGCGTGCTCGTCCTTTGCACATCCATATTGCGGCACGGCGACGACGCTGTTGCCGATATAGAAATTCATATAGCTGGCGGGTGCGACATCGCCGTCGATTTCATAACGACCCGCCGAAGGCAATCGGACCACGCGCAGACCTGACGAGCGGGCTCGCCTTGCAGCATGCTCGAAAATCTGTGCATTGGGATCATCGGTATCGTCGGCCTGCGGTATCGCAAGCGTGCCCGGTGCAACGAAGCGGGCAAGATTGTCGACATGACCATCGGTGTGGTCGGCGATCAGACCGTCACCGAGCCAGCAAACATCCGCCGCCGCCAATGCTTCGCGCAACCGCTCGGCCGCTTTCTCCCTGGAAAGCGCGTCATTGCGATTGGGATTGAGGACGCATTGTTCGGTCGTGATCAGTCGGCCGGTGCCATCACCGTCGATCGCACCTCCTTCCAAAATCCAGCCCCGTTCCGTGGTCGTCAGGCCAAAATGCTCTGCCAGCCGCGCACCAATATCCTGGTCGCCAGCCATTGCATATTTGCCGCCCCAGCCGTTGAAACCAAAATTCTGACCGATAAGGCCTTCTTGTCCGACAACAAATATCGGTGCGGAATCGCGCAGCCAGATATCGCCAAAGGGTTGGACGACAATGTCCACGCCGGACTGGGCCAGCGCGCGCGCTGTCTCCCCGTCAGCGGGGGTTCGGCAGACCAGAACCACACGCTCTCCCGCGCCCTGATCCGCGACCGCATTGGCAAAGGCCGCGACTTCCCGCTGCGCCTCGCCCAGTCCGACCGGCCACTCGGCCGGATCACCGGGAAAGCCGATCCACACCGCCAGATGCGGCTCCCACTCTGCTGGCCATCTCATCCTGCCGTCATCCGGAACGGTTACTTGCCCGCGCGGCTCTGATCCCTAGTGGCCCGGAATTCATCACCTTCGTTCCAGTTGGGCCAATCCTCGGTCATCGCCAGCATTCGGCCAACGGTATAATAGACTTTCAGATCTGCCATCACGCCGGTCCAGTCCCAGTCCGGGTCATATTCGTCTTTCGGGCCATGGTAACGGTTGTCCCCATAATCTTTACCCGCAGCTTCACCCGCTTCCCGGCCGCCGTCAATCAGATCGTCACCGCCTTCAAAATAGATCATGGGCACGCCTAGCTTGGCAAAGCTGAAATGATCGGAGCGGTAGTAAAAACCCTTCTCCGGCGTCGGCTCGGCTTCGGCAATGCGTCCGTCGTCCTTCAGCGCCGCCTCCAGATAATTGTCCAGTTCTGATTTGCCCTTGCCCACCACAACCACATTTTTGGCCGGACCGGCCATGCTGAAGGCGTCCATATTCACACCGCCCACCGTCTGGCTGAGCGGGTAAATCGGGTTGTCCGCATAATATTTGGAGCCGAGAAGGCCCGATTCTTCCGCCGTCACCGCCAGAAAGATGATGCTGCGGTCCGGCGCGCCGGCTTTGACATAGGCCTCCGCCAGCGCCACCAGCGCGGCGGTGCCGGTCGCATTGTCGATCGCCCCATTGCAGATATCATCACCATCCTCAGCCGGTTTGCACCGCCCCAGATGGTCCCAATGGGCTGTATAGATGACATATTCGTCCGGGCGGGTTTTGCCCTTCAACAGGCCGACGACATTCTTGCTGTCGGTTTTCTTGATCCCGTTTTCCAGCGAAGCCGAGGCTTGCAGCTTCAGATCAATCGCCTTGAACCCTTTTTTCTTCGCCGCTGCCATTTGCGCGGTCAGATCCTGACCGGCCGCAGCAAAAATTTTCGCCGCTGCCTCTTTCTGGATCCAACCGTTCAATTTGGTCTGGTCCGCGCCGCCATTGGTCGACTGGGCATAAAATTGCTCACCGGTCCAGCTCGATTCCACGACGTTCCAGCCATAAGATGCCGGATCCGTATCATGGATGATAAGCGCCGCCGCAGCACCCTGCCGGGCCGCCTCCTCATATTTATAGGTCCAGCGGCCATAATAGGTCATCGCCCGACCACCAAAATCGCCTTCGAGACTTTCGGTACCGAAATCGGGATCATTCACCAATATGATGACCGTCTTGCCCTTGACATCGACGCCCTCATAGTCGTTCCAGCCGCGCTCTGGCGCGCTGATGCCATAGCCGACAAATACCATGTCGCTGTCGGCCACTGCAATTTTCGGCTGTTCCTGATAGCTTGTGGCAACATAATCGCTGCCATGTTCAAAGGACAGTTCGCTGTCGCCGCCGGTGATTTTCAGCGGAGAGATATTTGTCGCGGTGATACCCACCAGCGGCACATCCTGGAACCAGCTCTCGCCATTACCCGGCTCCAGCCCGGCCGCCGCAAATTTTTCTGACAGCAGCTTGATCGTCTTTTCCTCACCGGCCGTCCCTGGTGCACGGCCTTCATAGGCGTCAGACGAAAGTTCTTCCGTGATCGATTTCATCGTTTCAACCGACAATTCCGGCGCCGCGATTTCTGGAAACGCTGCCGACGCATCCCCCTCCTCTTCAATCTGTGTGCAGCCCACAAGCAAAAGTGAGGGCAGGAGAAGTCCCGACAGCGACCGTTTCAACATCATGCATTACCTTCTGAAAATTTCAGTTTGGAAAATCGTTGCATGACCAATGGCAGACGATTTTCGGCAAGGCAAGAAGCGTGACAATCGAAACATCGAGGGTTGCCAAACAATCTGGAGTGGGCGATGCAGCAAACTTGTTGTTTTATAAGGGGGAGTTCTTATGTTGCGTATCCATACATTGTTAGTCTCAGTTGCAGTTGCTTCCGTCATCGTCAGCCCCGTTGCGTTCGCTAACGAAAAAGCCAAAATTTTCGGTGCTATGCCGGCTGTCCGGGATATCAGCATCTCCCCTGATGGGAACAAAGTCGCCTTTATCTCTCCGGGACCAGGAAGACAGATCGATCTTTATTCGATTGATCTCACCAAGGGTAACATTCCGGTTCGTGTCACGACATCGTCAGGCGAACCAGAAAAACTCTCTTGGTGTGGCTGGGTGTCAAATGAGCGTTTGGCGTGCAAGATTAACGCGATAGAGGACTATGCGGGCACATTATATGGCTCATCAACTGTTTTCGCGGTCAACGCAGATGGAAGCAAGCCCGTGTTGCTGACCAAGAAACAGGGAAGAAATGCAATCGGCTATAACCTTGGAGGTGGGGATATTATCGACTGGTTGCCCGGCCAGGATAATATGGTGATGATGTCCCGATATCATCTGGCTCAGGAAAAAATTGGTTCTCGGATCTCGAACATAAAAAATGGCTTGGCGGCTGAAATGATCGACACGGAAACCGGTAGAACAAAATTTTCTGAACGTCCTTCCGGAGAAACGATCGAATATATAACCGACGGTCTCGGAAACGTACGTATCAAAGGCATGCGCACCAAATTGGGTGGGACAGAACTTGACAGCGGCGAAATTAAATATTTCTATGAACTGGATGGTAAATGGGTTGCTATGGGCGAACTGAACTATGCCAAACGCACTGGCTTCAACCCATATGCCGTTGATCCCAAAAGCAATCGCGCCTTTGGTTTTCAACCGATAGATGGGCGCAAGGCGCTGGTTGCAGTCGATTTGGACGGCGGTAACGGCCGCGAAGTCATATTGAAGCATGATGAGGTCGATGTCGATGGCTTGATCCGGATTGGTCGCGACAACCGAGTGGTCGGCGCAAGCTATGCCCTGGAACGGCGGACAGCAGTCTATTTTGACAACGAGCTCGCATCACTTGCTACTGCATTGGGGAACGCCTTGGGAGAGGATTATTCAATCCACTTTGCCGATGCAAATTTGGGAGAAACCAAATTGTTGATCTGGGCAGGATCAGATGTTGATCCTGGCCAATATTTCCTATTTGACAAAGAAACGAAACAGTTGCGCCCGTTGCTGGGGGTTCGTCCGATTGTCGAAAATGCGGATCTGGGTCGCGTCAAACCGGTGTCCTATCCAGCGGCTGACGGGACCATGATCCCGGGCTACTTAACGCTACCATCGGGATCAACCGGAAAGAATCTGCCAGCTATCGTTATGCCGCATGGAGGGCCGGAAAGTCGTGATGAATGGGGATTTCACTGGCTGGCACAATTTTATGTCAGTCAGGGTTTTGCTGTATTGCAGCCAAATTTCCGCGGCTCGGCCGGCTATGGCGATGATTGGTACAAGATCAACGGATTTCAATCCTGGGAGACATCGATTGGCGATGTCACCGATGCCGGCAGATGGCTTGTGGCGCAAGGCATTGCGAAACCCTCTGCTCTCTCAATCGTGGGATGGTCCTACGGCGGATATGCCGCGCTGCAATCGGCTGTTCTGGCTCCAGACTTGTTCAAGGCAGTTGTCGCAATTGCTCCGGTCACGGATCTCTCAACATTGAAAGGCGATGCCAGAGGATATTATGATGCCGCCGTAGTTCGAGATTATGTCGGCAATGGTCCTCATGTAAGCGCGGGGTCCCCTGCCCAGAATGCATCCAGAATCACTGCGCCCGTGATGTTGTTTCACGGTGACTACGACAGAAATGTCGAAATTCAGCATTCGAAACTCATGGAAAAAAAGTTGAAAGATGCTGGAAAATCAGTGACCTTCATTGAATATAAAGGCTTGGCGCACGGGCTGGAAAATTCGGCAGTTCGCATCGACATGCTGACCAAATCAGCGGCCTTTCTCCCGAAGTAACGACCTCACAAACCAAACGAAAAAGGGCGGCACATGATGGCCGCCCTTTTCCTTTGATATGAACTGAAAACAATCAGCGCGAATAGAATTCGACGACCAGATTGGGTTCCATGGTCACCGGATAGGGCACTTCATCCAGTGTCGGGATGCGGACATAGGTTACCTTGTCCGTGCCATCGGGTGCCACATATTCGGGAATATCGCGCTCTGGCAGGCTCTGCGCTTCGATAACCAGCAGCATTTCCTGGGCCTTGGTGCTCAGCGAAATCACGTCACCAGGCACAACTTTGCGCGAGGCAACATTACATTTGACGCCATTAACGCGGATATGACCGTGGCTGACAAGCTGACGGGCAGCAAAGATGGTTGGGGTGAACTTGGCCCGATAGACAACCATGTCGAGGCGCTGCTCGAGCAGGCCGATCAGATTCTGGCTGGTATCGCCTTTCATCGCTGCGGCTTCCTTATAGGCGCGGCGGAACTGCTTCTCCGTCACGTCGCCATAATAGCCTTTCAGCTTCTGCTTGGCGCGCAGCTGGATACCGAAGTCGGACAGCTTGCCCTTGCGGCGCTGACCGTGCTGGCCTGGACCATAATCGCGGCGATTGACGGGGGATTTGGGGCGACCCCAGATATTCTCGCCCATACGGCGATCGAGCTTATATTTGGAACTGGTACGTTTGGTCATGTCAATGACTCCTAATTTGCTATTTCATTCGTCCCGGAATGCACCGAAAGAAGCGAGTTCTAACGCGGCCACCGCTTCACCGGGGTGCGGGGCCAATTGCAAGTGCGCGCCTATGACTAGCAAACCTGCGATTGTCAACCGTCTTGGCCCGCGAAAATTGTGCGGATTTCCGCAACAGCTCTCGACTCTCAATCCGCCGATGATTAATGCGCAAGGATGACCCATCTCAAATCCTTGCCACCCATGGAAACCATGACCGATGTCCGCGAGCAGGTGGACCGGATCGACGCCGAAATTATCGCATTGATGGCGCAGCGGTTCGCATGCATGGATGCCGCTGCCCGGATCAAGCAGGATCGAAACATCGTTCGCGATGAAGTCCGCAAGGCAGCCGTATTGCAAAACGTCAAGCGGCTGGCCGAGGAGGCACGCATTCCGGTGCCGACGGTGGCAGCGATCTGGGAGATGCTGGTGGAAACGTCGATTGGCTATGAATTGCAGAAATGGGATATGATCCGAAAATAGCTGCTTGATCTACTGCTTTTCCGCCTTGTCCTTTCGCGGCGGTCTTTCCAGCGAAGAAATAATGCCCCGCCATGTCTTAACCTCTTCATTCGTCCAGGCTGGCTTTGTCAGCATGTTGCGCAGCGTGACTTTCGTCGCTACCGCTCGCTCAAGCGGATAGAAATAGCCGTTTTTGTCCAGAGCCCGCTCGAGATGCTCGTAAAACATGTCCAGCTCTTTCTGCGGAGCCGGCTCGGCCATCACCTTTTCCAGCGTCGGTTGGACGTTGGCGACGCCCTCCAATTTGGAGAGTTCATAGGCGACAAGGATCACCGCCTGCGCCAGATTGAGCGAACCAAATTCGGGGTTAATGGGTACCGTAATGATCTTGCGCGCCAGTTCTACATCGACCACTTCCAGGCCGGACCGCTCGGGCCCGAACAATATTGCGCACTTGCCGCTCGCTTGCGCCATGTCTTCCGCAGCTTCCCAGGGCGTAAGGACAATCTTGGTCATACCTCGTTTGCGGACGGTTGTCGCATAAACGTGGGCACAGTCCGCCACAGCTTCAGCGGTAGTTTCAAAGATTTTCGCCTGTTCCAGCACCTGATCTGCGCCCGAAGCCGATGGTCCGGCGGACGGATTGGGCCAGCCATCCCTGGGCTTGACAATGCGCATTTCCGTCAGCCCGAAATTGAGCATCGCGCGCGCCGCTTTTCCGATATTTTCGCCGAGCTGCGGATTGACCAAAATGATGGCGGGCTGGCTGTTCACGCCCCGCCGACGTCTTTCACGCTACCGGCAAATTCCTTGAAATCCTTGGCTTCGGTGAAATCCTTGTAGACGGAGGCGAAGCGGATATAGGCGACGCTATCGAGCGCTTTCAGGCCGTCCATTACCATCTCGCCAATTCTCTTGGACGGAATTTCGGTCTCGCCGCTGGTTTCCAGCTGACGCTGGATTCCGGATACCAGCTGATCCATCTGTTCTTGCGCCAGACCGCGCTTGCGGCAGGCGAGCGAAACCGACAGGTCGATCTTCGAACGATCAAAGGGTTCCTTGCGGTCCTTGCTTTTCACAACGGTGATTTCGCGCAATTGCACGCGCTCGAACGTCGTGAATCTTGCACCGCAGCTCTCGCACTGCCGCCGGCGTCTGATCGTTGTATTGTCCTCGGTCGGACGGCTGTCTTTTACCTGACTGTCGTCATGAGCACAAAAGGGGCAACGCATGGTGGAGCTTTCTGATCAAGCCGGATAAATCGGGAAACGATCACACAAGGCCTGGACCCGCTCGCGCACGTCCGCTTCCACGGACGGATCGCCGCCCTCGCCTTTTACCCGCAGGCCCTCCAGTACATCGGCAACCATATCGCCGATCATCCTGAACTCAGCCGGTCCAAAACCGCGGGTTGTACCAGCCGGAGAACCCACCCGGATGCCGCTGGTTTTCATCGGAGGCTGCGGATCATTGGGAATGCTGTTCTTGTTGCAGGTGATGCCTGCCCGCTCGAGTGCTTCGTCGGCGTCGCGCCCGGTAATGCCAAGCGGAGTCAGATCGATCAGCGCCAGATGGGTGTCAGTGCCGCCCGCCACGACATCGGCGCCCCGTTCCTTCAGCGTCGCCGCGAGAATCTTGGCATTTTCGATAACAGCAGCAGAATAGCTTTTGAATTCCGGACGCAGTGCTTCGCCAAAGGCGACTGCCTTGGCAGCGATCACATGCATCAGCGGACCACCCTGCAAACCAGGGAAAACCGCCGAGTTTATTTTCTTGGCAATGGCTTCATCATTGGTCAGGATCATGCCACCGCGTGGTCCGCGCAGAGTCTTGTGAGTCGTGGTTGTGACAACATCGGCAAAGCCTAGCGGACTGGGGTGCAGTCCGGCAGCGACCAGTCCGGCGAAATGCGCCATATCAACCATGAACAACGCCCCTACCGCATCCGCAATGGCCCGGAATTTTGCAAAATCAATCTGCCGGGGATAGGCAGAACCACCGGCAATGATAAGCTTTGGCTGATGCTCCTTGGCCAGAGCCTCTACTTCGGCATAGTTGATCAGATGATCATCATCATTGACGCCATATTGGATGGCATTGAACCACTTGCCCGACTGGGCCGGCTTTGCTCCGTGAGTCAGATGGCCACCGGCATCAAGCGACATGCCCAATATCGTATCACCCGGCTTGGTCAGCGCGAGCATCACCGCACCATTGGCCTGGGCACCGGAATGCGGCTGAACATTGGCAAAGCCGCAACTGAACAGATGCTTTGCGCGTTCAATCGCCAGCGTCTCGACATCATCCGAAGGGGCGCAACCCTGATAATAGCGGCGCCCGGGGTAGCCTTCGGCATATTTATTGGTGAAGACAGAACCCTGTGCCTGCAGCACAGCCCTAGAAACAATATTTTCCGAGGCGATCAACTCAATCTGGTTCTGCTGGCGCGACAATTCAGCATTGATCGCTCCAGCAACCGCTGGATCGCTTTCGTCGACCGAAAAATCAAAAAATCCGGTCTGTCTAATGTCCTGCATATCTGCAACGTTGCTCATGCGCTTACTCCTTCAACTGGTGGTGCGGACAATTTATCGACCCGGCGTTGGTGCCGGTCGCCGCCAAATTCTGTTTTCAGAAAGACATCAAGACAGTCTTTCGCAATTTCGATGCCCACAAGTCTCGCACCCATGGCAATGATATTCGCATCATTATGTTCCCGCGACAGTTTGGCCGAGAGACCTTCGGAAACCAGAGCGCAACGACAGGCCGGATTCCGATTCACCGCAATCGAAATACCGATGCCTGATCCGCACAGTGCGACCCCGCGTTCCGCACGACCGGATGCCACTGTCTCGGCCAGCTTATAGCCGTAGTCGGGATAGTCGACGCTGTCCGTCGACATTGGACCGAGGTCGGAAACCTCGTGGCCTGCATCTTGCAACCAATCCACGAGCGCCGCCTTCATATCAAGGGCGGCATGGTCGGAGGCAATGGCGACGCGCATAGGCTGTTCCTGTGGTTAGAATCGATGGGCCGCTATTTAGTAGAGAGTCTAGTGATAGGCCACTAAATATTTGATGCGCCTCGTCATGCGAAGCGTGAAGAAGCGTCAACCCCGGCGAAGGCCGGGGTCCGTTTCCCTATCTAGACCTGCTTGGATCCAAATGGTCTAAGACCGGCCCCGGGAAGAGGATAACCCCCCGGATTAACTTCGTCAGATCTCCATCTGACTACCCAGTTCCACCACGCGGTTGGTAGGGAGCTTGAAAAATTCCATCGCGGTGGCCGCGTTGCGCAACAGCCAGGCGAAGAGTTTCTCCCGCCAGATCATCATTTCGGGCTTTTTCGAGGGGAGCAACGTCTGCCGCGACAGGAAGAAACTGGTTGTCATCATGTCGAATTCCATACCGCATCCCTTGACCTCTTTCAGGGCCTCCGGAACATCGGTTTCCTGCATAAAGCCGAAATGGAGGATAAGACGGTAGAAGCCATGACCCAGATCCTTCACTTCACAGCGCTTGTCTGAGGCAACGGTCGGGATGTCCTGAATATTGACGGTCAGGATGACGACCCGCTCGTGAATGACCTTGTTATGCTTGATATTGTGGAGCAGCGCGGATGGCACACCGGCGGAAGAAGACGCCATAAAAATTGCGGTTCCCGACACCCGGGTGGCACTGTTGGCAGCAGATTTTGTGAAAATTTCGATCGGCATAGCCGCTTCTGCCATATTCTTGCGCATGATCTTGCGGCCTTTGGCCCATGTGGTCAGGATGATGAAACCGACACCGCCAACCGCTAGCGGGAACCAGCCGCCATCAGGTACTTTTGTCAGATTGGCCGCAAAATAGGCGCCATCGACAATGAAGAATACGGCCAGCAGCGGCAATGCGTACCAAAGTTTCCATTTCCACAGGACAATCATCACGACCGCCAGCAAACATGTGTCGATGAACATCGCGCCGGTGACCGCGATGCCGTAGGCAGATGCAAGATTGCTTGAGTTCTGGAAGGTCAGCACCAGCAGGATAACCGCAATCATGAGGGCCCAGTTGATGAACGGAATATAAATTTGTCCCGCTTCCGACGCGCTGGTGTGCTTGGTCGTAAGGCGTGGAATGAAACCTAGCTGGATCGCCTGGTGGGTAACCGAGAATGAACCAGAAATCACGGCCTGACTGGCGATGAACGTCGCCATTGTTGCCAGGATCACGAGCGGCAAGCGCAGCACTTCGGGTGCCATGATGAAAAACGGGTTCCTGATCGCTTCGGCGGCGCCCGCGGCATCAAGAGAGAGGATCATAGCTCCCTGTCCGAAATAGTTGCACAGCAAAGCCGGCATCACAAAACCGTACCAGGCGATGCGCATTGGTTTGCGGCCAAAATGTCCCATATCGGCAAAAAGGGCTTCGGAGCCGGTGACAGCCAGAACAACAGAACCCAGAGCCAGAAAGGCCTTGAACCCGTCGGTCAGGAAAAACTGAACGGCGTACCAGGGATTGAAGGCAACAAGAATGCTCGGATGGGCGACAATCTGGATGATGCCGAGCGTTCCGATGACAAGGAAATAAACGAACATCACCGGCGCGAATAATGCTCCGATTTTTGCCGTGCCGCGGGACTGGAGCAGAAACAGGAAGATCAGCAGCGTCAGTGCGATCGGAATGACCAGATGCCCCAGTCCGGGCTGCACAACGGTCAAACCTTCGACTGCGGAGAGTACCGAGATTGCGGGCGTAATCATGCTGTCGCCGTAAAAAAGTGCAGTCGCAAAAACGCCCAGCAATATGGCAAGCCAGCCATATTTGGATCGTCGCATCGCTCCTGAAATCAGCGCCACAAGCGCGAGACTACCGCCCTGGCCCTTGTTGTCCGCCCGCATGGTGATCGTGACATATTGGATCGTCACCACCAGCGTCATCGACCAGAAGATCAGGCTGACCACGCCAAGCACATGGATCCGGTCCAACTCCAGCGGATGCGCGCCGATGAACGTTTCGCGAAACGCATAAAGCGGGCTGGTACCGATGTCGCCGAACACGATTCCAATCGCGCCAGCGGCCAGCTTGGCTATCGCTGAATTGCGCTGCGGCGAGCCGTGGGTTTGCAACGTGCCACCTGGCGCGTCTGCGCTATCTTTTGGTTCTGCGGACATTGCTTGGCCGTTACGGCGTACCCCGATCAATTTGAACAAAATAGGCGGATTACTTACATTCGTTTCAGCAGGCGCGTGCGCTTAGCACCGGCAATTAGCAGGCGCAACATAACGACAGAGGAACAATATCAACCAATTGATAATACGAGATTTTTACTGGGTCAAGTTGGTATCCGGGGCTACCGGAAGCGACGGTTGTATCTGTTCCATGGTTGCGAGCCGCGACTCGAGGTCCGCTCGCCAGGGGGCGTCTTCGCTGCTCCGGGCCAGCAATTCGGTCCAGATTGCGCGCGCCTGATCGATCTTTCCCGACTGCGCATAAGCCAGTCCCAGAAAAAACGGCGGCCCGGGATGTTCGGGTGACAGATCTGCAGCTTTCTGAAAGGCGAATTGTGCGGCAGGGGTGATCACACCATCAGCATGAACGACCAGGGCATTGCCCAGACCGACCCAGAGATCGGGATCATCTGGATGTTCTTTCACTCCGTTGCGCAAATAATTGGCGGCCGCTCCATGCTTTCCGGCGCGATTGAGCGAGTCGGAAAAAATCAGCCATTCCTGAGCCGTGCCGAACCGTTCGCCCAAATCGTTGCGCGCATCAATGGTGTCATCGTTGAAACTATTGGCTTTTTCCCTGGGCTCGATCGAGACGCCAGCCATGCCGGGATTTCCCTGCCAGGCATATCCGGCAACACCCAGCAACAGTGCGGCAGCCGTGATTTCATAGGTGGCCCGAGATAATTTGCCAAATTTGATCAACAGGCCGCCAGAAATCAGCACGAAAAGAAACAGGATAATCCAGCCCATCATTCATCATCCTTGGAATTGCGAAACCGTCCGCGCGCGAGCCACAAGGCCGCGAGCAACAGAATGATTGGCGCAAACCACAGCGGCCATGTCACCGCTGCCGAAATCGGCGGATCATAGGTAACCCAATTCCCGTAGCGCTCGATCAGCCAGTTTCTGACTTCGTTCGGCGTTTCACCCGCTGCAATTCGTTCCCGCACCTGGCTGCGCATATCGCCCGCCATAGGGGCATTGCTGTCGGAGATCGACTGGCTCTGACATTTCAGACAGCGCAACTCTTCCATCAGTTCGGCGGCAACCGCCTCTTGCCGGGGATCTTCCAGTTGCCGGTCGGCATAAGGCGCAGGTGGCAGGCCGGTTTGTGCGGCAATAGGTGCCGCAAGGCAAAGGGCCAGCAGGACAAGATATCGCTTCATCCCGCTTCCTCCAGCAGTTTGATCAGCTTGGCGACATCTTCTTCGCGGATATCGCCGATATGCTGATGCACGATGATGCCATTGCCATCGATCACGAAGGTCTCCGGCACGCCGGACGAACCCAGTTCCAGTTGCACCTTGCTTGTCGTGTCGGTTCCGATCCGCGTATAGGGGTTGCCCCAGCGATTGAGAAAATTGGCAATATCCTCCGGCGTGTCACGGCTGGCAATCGCATTGATTTCAACACCGGCCCGCTGCAACGCCAGTAATTGCGGCGCCTCGGCGATGCAAGGCACACACCAACTAGCGAAGATATTGAGCAGAGTCGGCTTGCCCCCGGAAAGGTCGGAACTGCTCAATGCGGGGCTTTGCGCAATCGCTGCCGGCAAAGCAAATACCGGCATCTCTTTGCCGACCATCTTGCTTTCGATGATATTATCCTTGGGCATAATCAAGCCGGTAGCGACCGCGGCAAAGAATAGGCCGAACAGCACGAGCGGCAACCAGAGCAACCAGCGGTTCATAGCATCGCCTCGGCAAATTCCCGCTGCTTGCGTTGCTGATAGCCCCGGCGTAACCGGCCGATCATCGCCAGCAGGCCGCCCAGTGAGATCAATATTCCGCCATACCAGATCAAGGGCACGAATGGCTTCCACCAGACCCGTACCTGCCAACGATCTTCACGGTCCCCTTCGCCCAGCACCACATAGAGCTGTCCGTTCCAACGAGTCAGCAACGCGGCCTCGTTGGTCTCAGTCTGGGCAGCCGCAAACATGCGGTTCTGCGGTTTGATTTCATGGAGTACGCCATCGCTATATTGCGCCGTCATCCGGCCTTCGAGCGCGGTCCAGTTCGGCCCGGCCACCGGTTCAATCGCTTGGAACTGGAGCTTCCACTTGTTCACGGTGATTTCATCACCCGGTTTCGCAGCGACCAGCCTTTCCTCGGTAAAGCTGGATTCCGAAGCCATGCCCACCAGCGCCACGGCCACACCGAAATGGGCAATGATCATGCCATAAGTGTGCATCGGCGTGCGCCGCAAATTTCGTTTCCATAATGGCGCAAAACTGGCGACCGCAACGCCGGCTGCCAGCGCCAGACCGAGAAGCGAGAGGATCGACATGCCGGTGGTAAATGCGACGAGCACAAACAGAGCCGCAGCGACCACCAGCACGGGGATGGATATGCGATTCAGCAATGTCTTCGGATTGTCGCGTCGCCAGCGCAGCAAAGGTCCGGCTGCCATGACCGCCACCAGCAGCAGCGCCAGTGGACCGGTGGCCAGATTGAAATAAGGCGGTCCGACCGAGAGTTTTTCACCGCTCACCGCTTCCACCAGCAACGGATAGAGCGTGCCGATGAACACCAGCGCCAAAATGACCGAAAGCAACAGATTATTCGCAACCAGCGCGCCTTCGCGGCTGATCAGTTCGAACCGGGAGCCTTCTTTCACCGTACCGACCCGCAGCGCGAACAAAGCCATTGCCCCGCCGATATAGATGGCGAGCAGGGCCAGAATGAAACTGCCTCTTTCGGGGTCTACCGCAAAGGCGTGCACGCTGGTCAGAATACCGGAACGGACCAGGAATGTCCCGATCATGGACATGGAAAAAGCAACCACGGCCAGCATCAGCGTCCAGGCCCGCAACCCGTCGCGAGTCGCCAACACGGTCACCGAATGGAGCAAGGCGGTCGCCGCCAGCCAGGGCATGAGCGAGGCATTCTCGACGGGATCCCAGAACCACCACCCACCCCAGCCCAGTTCGTAATAGGCCCAGTAGCTGCCGGCGGTAATGCCTAGGGTCAGGAAAATCCATGCACCCAGCACCCAGGGCCGCATCGCTTTGGCAAAAGCCGGTCCGACATCGCGGGTGATCATCGCTCCGACGGCAAAGGAAAAGGCCACCGAAAGCCCTACATAGCCAAAATACAGCGTCGGCGGATGGAAAGCGAGACCAGGGTCCTGCAGCAGCGGATTAAGCCCCTGCCCATCCGCCGGAACCGGGAACAAACGTTCAAACGGATTGGATGAAACCAGCAGGAATGCATAAAATCCAAGGCTGATGAATGCCTGTGCCGCCAGTGTCGCCACCAAGGTTCTTTTTTCCAGCGAGCGCTCGAACATGGCGATGAAGGCACCCGCCATCCCCATGACCGTAACCCAGAGCAGCATTGATCCTTCATGATTGCCCCAGGTTCCGGCAAATTTATAGAGCAGCGGTTTCACCGAAGCGCTATTCATCGCCACCAGCTTGACCGACATGTCGGAGCGCAGGAACAACCAGATCAGCAGTATGAATGAGATAGTCACAAATACGCCTTGGGCAACTGCCACTGGCCGGATCGCAGCATAATAATCGTCTCGCTCCGTCCGTAGACCAATCGCGCCCAGCGCGAATTGCAACAGCGTCAGGGCGGTCGCTAGCCAGAGCGCGATCAGGCCGGTTTCTGCAATCATTGAACGAGCGTTTCCGTCTTGTGCTGGCCGGCGGTCATATCAATACCCTCCAGTTCGCGGGGAATATAATTTTCATCATGCTTCGCAAGCAGCGTCTCGGCAACGAACATACCATTGCCATCGAGCCGGCCATCGGCAACCACACCCGAACCCTCAATAAACAGATCCGGAGTGATTCCGGTATAGGTAACAAGCTGCTGTGCGGTACCGTCCTGCACGATGAACTGCACCGTGATGCCATCTGCAGAACGCTGGATCGAGCCTACTTCGACCATGCCGCCCAGCCGGATTGCCACACCCGCTGCCGGTTGTTTATCCGCAATATCGGATGGCGTATAGAAATAGCTGGCCTGATCCTGCAGCGCATAGGCAGCCATCAGCCCGGCACCGATCAGTGCAACCAGCGCCAGCAGCACCAGGGTCAGCCTTTGATGCTTTGCCTTCATCGTCTTTTGCCCAATTGATCTGCCTTGCTTTCTGCCTTGCGCATGGTCGCATAGCTGCTCACAATAACCGCTGCCGTGGCGATCATCACTATGGCATAAGAGGCAATGACAAAAGGCCAGTGATTCATTCGGCTGCCATCCTTCTCAGCCGGGCTTCGACCTTGATCTCTGCCAAAATGCCCCGCATGCGCATCAGGACGATTGCCCCGAACAGCAAGCTGAAGCCAATTACATTTACCATCAGGGGCCATAGAAAGGCGCTATCGATCGAAGAACCACTGGTGGTAATGCTGGCCGGTTGATGCAGGCTGTTCCACCATACGACCGAACGGTTGATGATCGGGATATTGATCGCTCCCACAATGCCGAAAATGGCGGTTACCCGGGATACACCCCCCTTGTCGCCGCTGGCATTGGCTAGCGCGATATAGGCCAGATAGAGGAAGAACAGGACCAGCACTGAGGTGACACGTCCATCCCACACCCACCAGGTGCCCCATGTCGGCCGGGCCCATATCGAACCAGTAATGAGCCCTAGTGCGGTAAACAAAGCTCCGGGAACGGCGACGGCCCGAGCGGCCACCGCCGCCAGTGGATGCCGCCAGACAATCTGCATCACGCTGGCGATCGCGATCGCCGTCCAGCCGCCCATGGCGAGCCAGACCGTCGGCACATGGATATAGAGAATGCGAACGCTATCGCCCATCAACCTGTCTTCAGGCGCATAAAGCAAACCATAAGCGGAACCGAACAGGACCAACAATATCCCGCCGACCAGAAACCAGAAGGTCAATGGCCTGGCCAGGTTCAAAAAACGGGTGGGGTTTGCAAATGCGTGCATGGATTGAGCGGTGATTGCCTCGAGCTAGAACGCGTCCAGTGTCATTGCGTCAATTCGATGGCAGAAGCACGGCCCAGCGACAAGTGTTTTTGCGTTTTTCTCTCTGATCGGGATATTGCAAAGCATAGCGGGAGCAACGGCTGGAGACCGCTAAGGCTGGATTGCGCCGGTCAATTGGTTCGCCCGCGCCAGCGCCGCACGATAGTCGGTTTCGAACAGCACTTCTGCCCCATCGTTCGAAAGTCCGATGCGGGCGAGCATCTCGCGCGGCTGGTTCTGCACACCGGACAAGATAATCCTGGTACCAGACAGCCGTGCCTGTTCGACAAATTCCTCGATCATCGTGACGCCGCTGGCATCGAGCATCGGCACAAGCCGCATGCGCAGGATGATGACCTTGGGCGTGCGGCCAATCTTGCGCATGGCATCTAACAATTCTCCCGCCACCCCGAAAAAGACCGGTCCGCTGATCCGGAACACTTCCACATCCCTGGGCAGTTCGTCCCGCTGGGCCGGATCGTCGTCATTCAGACTGCTATCCGGGATCATGGAATTCCCGTTTTCCAGCAATACGGTTTCGCTCATCCGTGCCATGAATAACCATGATGCCAGCGTAACCCCCACCCCAATCGCCACGGTCAGATCGACAAACACGGTCAGGCCGAATGTCAGCAACAATATCGCGCGGTCGCCGTTGGGCATACGCAGGAGCGCCACGAACCGGTCCAGTTCACTCATGCCCCATGCGACCATGAACAATATGGCGGCGAGCGCGGCCATCGGTACATAAGCCATGAAGTCACTGGCAAACAGGATGAACAGCAGCAGGAATAGCGCGTGCATCATCCCCGCCACGGGCGTCTTTGCGCCAGCCTTGATATTGGTTGCCGTCCGCGCGATCGCTCCGGTTGCTGGCAAACCGCCAAAGAGCATCGACCCCAGATTGGCCACGCCCTGGGCAATCAGTTCCTGGTTGGAACGGTGACGAGTGCCGGTCATGCCGTCGGCGACAACGGCAGAAAGCAGCGCCTCGATTCCGGCCAGAAAGGCGATCGTGAAGGCCGAAGGAAGCAGTTCGACAATGACCGCCCAAGAGAGGACCGGCAATGATGGCATGGGCAATCCCGCAGGCATGTCCGGAAAGCGGGTCCCGATCGTTTCGACCGGCAGCTTCAACAGCGCAACCACAACCGAGGCCAGAATGATTGCGATCAGGAAGCCTGGCAGTCTGGGAGCGAATTTCTTGAACAATATGATCGCAGCGAGAGCGCCCAGTCCGACCAGCACCGTGGCAAAATGAACAGAAGACATTGCGCCGAAATAGGCCTGCCATTTCGGCAAAAATTCGGCAGGAACATTGTCCAGCGACAAACCGAGAAAATCCTTCACCTGGCTGGTGGCGATGATCACCGCGATTCCGGCAGTAAAACCCGTTACCACCGGATGCGGAATGAATTTTATCAGTCGGCCGATCCTGAATGCGCCGGCCGCGATCAGGATGAGCCCCGCCATTAAGGTGGCAACCAACAGTCCATTATAGCCATGCAGCGCGATTACATTGAATATGACGACAACAAAGGCGCCTGTGGGGCCACCGACCTGAACCCGCGAGCCGCCCAGAAATGATACCAGAAATCCGGCAATAACGGCTGTGACCAGACCCTTGTCGGGTGATGCGCCGCTGGCTATGGCAAGCGCCATGGATAAAGGCAGAGCGACGATGGCAACGGTCAATCCGGCAATTGCGTCGGATTTGAACAGGCCGAAGTCATAGCCTTCACGCATGGTCGTAAACAATTTGGGGGTGAAGCTATGCACCTGAGCGGTTCGCTATCCGTCGTCCGTTTCCGGCTTCGCCTGATCGAATAATATTGAGCCGATACTCTGTACAGGTTTGCCATCCATCGTCTCGCGCAACCGCACGCCGCGGCCGATACCGATGCTGGAGGCATTCTCGCCAATCAGCTCGATACCACTATTTTCCAGCGCACCGATGACCTTGACCAGCGTATCGACAACACCGCGCACCTGTCCGTCAGAGGCCTCCATGCGCTGAATCGTCGGCAATGATAGCCCCGCCAGGGCGGCCAGCTGTCGCTGATCGATACCCAGCAAGGCCCGCGCTGCCCGCATTTGTTGAGACGTGATCATCATTTTCACCCAATTTGATATATGAAACATCAATTATCAGTATTAACAATTTATTCTAAGTCTGTATAGTGATCTTTCGAGTTGGATGACGTCCTGGTGGTGCGCGGCCTGGCGGGGTCAGCAGGCCCACGATCGCAATTGGATCATCTGGCGAATGCCGAAAACGCAGTGGGCGCAGAAATGGCAGCCACTAATTTAGCGAAAATGAGACAGGGTAAATTGATGGCCGGATTTGAAACTTTGCTGGACAGAATAGACGATAATGAGCGCCGTGAAGATGGCGCGGCCACGCCCATAGCGGAAAAACCTGCCTGCCCGGCTTTGCCGAAAACGGCATTTCAAGCCGCTGTCAGGGGTCTGCGGGGCCATTGCCCCAGTTGCGGTGAAGGCCGGATGTTTCCCAGTCTGCTCAAGCCGATCGCCCAATGTCAGATATGTGGCCAGGACTGGACCCATCAGCAGGCAGATGATTTCCCTGCCTATGTGGCGATCATCCTGACCGGGCATATCATGGCACCCGTGATCATCTATATGGTTGGGGAGACCGATTTTTCCATGGAAATCAATCTGGCGATCATAATCTTCCTGGCGCTGATCCTGATCGGTGCGTTGCTACAACCGGCCAAAGGAGCGATTATCGCCCTGCAATGGTGGATGGGATTGCACGGATTTGAAAAACCCGTTCGCCCAGTGGAACCACTGGCTTCAGATGATTGAAAAAATCATCTGCAACAGCATGAAATAATCCAGTCTCCAGACCGGACCGCACGCTACCTGCCGATCAACTCCATCGCCATATTGTCCGTGACTTCGGAGTCCGGCAATTTCTGCGCGGCGCTTTGCGCCCATATCGCGGTCAGTCGTTCCGGGATCATTGCCACCCGCCGGTTGACTTCCTTGACATCGCCATCACCAAGATATTCCAGGCCGACGCTGATGATGCCGCCGGAATTGATCACATAGTCCGGTGCAAACAGGATGTTCCGATCGAAGATTCGCTGTCCGTCCTCGGGCGTTGCCAGCTGGTTATTGGCACCGCCGGCGACAATCGGAACGTTAAGATGGGCAATAGAAACCTTGTCCAATATCGCGCCCAAGGCATTGGGACTGAACACATCTGCCTCGATCCGCATGACTTCGTCGAGACCGACCACCGTCGCGCCCGTCTCCGCTGCCAGGGCTGCGGCATGGTCCTTGTTGATGTCGGCGATGCTCAGCTTGGCACCGTCCTTGGCTAGCAGACGAGCGAGTCCGCCGCCCACGCTTCCCACGCCTTGAATGGCGACATGAACACCCTCCATCGAGTCGCGTCCCAGCTTGTGCCCCACCGCAGCCTTCACCCCCAGATACACGCCCATTGCGGTAAACGGGCCAGGGTCACCACCGGCTTCACCGCTTTTGCTGACCGGCAGACCCGAGACATATTTGGTCTCTCTGGTCAAAGCGACCATGTCCGCAGCGGTTATACCCACATCCTCTGCGGTCACATATTGCCCTCCCAGTGATTCGATCATCCGGCCGAAAGCGGCTAGCATTTCCGGAGTTTTTGTCCGGTTACGGTCAGCGAGAATCACTGCTTTTCCACCGCCTAGCGGCAGACCGGCCATGGCATTTTTAAAGCTCATGCCGCGCGACAGTCGCAGCGCATCGGTTACGGCAGTTTCGCGATTCTCATAATGCCAGAAACGGGTTCCGCCAGCACCGGGACCGAGATGGGTGCTGTGCAAGGCGACAATCGCGCTAAGGCCGGAGTCGACATCATGAAAAAAATGGACCGCTTCATGGTCGTCATAATCCGGCAAATCCCACATCACGCTCATGCTATCATCCCTGGCAAATTGAAGTAATTAAATATCCCATAGCCGTAATTTAATTACAAATAAAGAAAGAGTTTCCGATCCGGCCATGTGGTGATGACCTTGCCGTTCTTCAGCTTCTTCTGGGAAAATGGGGCGATCGAGGGGTCTTGAACCCCCGACCTCCGGTACCACAAACCGGCGCTCTAACCAACTGAGCTACGATCGCCACAGGCCGCGCGCTAAAAAGCCGCATTGCGCCGCGGTGCATAGGGACAGCGAGTGGCAATCGTCAAGCATTTAGCAAGGTGAGTTTCAATTAAAACGCATCCCCGCGCTGCCGATGGACGAGCCGGGCGGGTTGCCGTCCGGCGTCGATCAGGGCCCGCTCCTCGACCAGTGCGCTTTGCATCTCGACCGCCAGATCGACGCGAAACCAGCGTGTGGTGAGCTTGGTCTGGCTTTGCACCTCGGCGGACGCCGCCAGACTCGCGGGATAGGATTGCCCCCAGAAA
The DNA here is from genome assembly GCF_041748495.1 of Parasphingorhabdus sp. Lineage (GTDB taxonomy): Bacteria > Pseudomonadota > Alphaproteobacteria > Sphingomonadales > Sphingomonadaceae > Parasphingorhabdus. The sequence goes on along the minus strand of NZ_JBGTDD010000101.1, from coordinate 17,480 downwards.
TCATTCAGACTGCCATAGCCCAGCTCCGGTCGTCGCCCCAGAAATTGCCGAGCCGGTGTCAGGTCCGAAGGCGTTGCGCCGAGCATCGCTAGCAAGATCGCCTGCTCCGGGCGCAACGTGTTGATATTGATCGGCGAGAGATCAGTGGTCGGCAGGGCACAGATCCAGGGAGCCACGCGGACGAATATGTCATCCGAAACACCCTTGATCGTTCGCAATTCGCTGACATCGACGATCAGGGCATTGGCCGTGCGATAGGGATTTTCCAGCTGCAGATAATATTGGTCCTCTGCCCCGCGCGGTGCAGCGACGCTGTCACTGTCAATCCAGTCAGCCACCGACTCCGCAATATCGGCGGCATCGCCGTCCAATATGCCCAGCATGATCATCAGCCGGGAGAATTGCGCCATACCCTCCGGTCGCGCGGTAAGGACCGCTTCCTGCTGGGTGACGAGGCTGTTGATATTGAAACAATTGCCTCCGTCGGACAGCGCAGCTGTAATAAGCCCGCCGGGCACCGGAAATTGCTGTTCGCGGTCGTTCCATCCCCCCATATTGACGGTCCGACCAGGAGAAGCTGATACAATCTGCGCAGCAGATTCCATTCCAATTGATTCGGCGGCGATCAGATAGGCTTTGGCCTGCGACAATTCCCGAGCGTTGGAGGCGAGTTTGGTCGCGCCCGCCAACCGGTCGATGCCATGCGCCGCGAGTATCGCAATCACCGCTACGAGCAGCAATACCGTCAGCAGCGCTGCACCGCGCTCCTTTTCGGTTCCGATTTGGCGTATCCGCTTCACAGATAGCCCGTCCCAACCAGAAACAGATGCCGGTACCGCCGCCCTTCCTGGTCAAACTGCATCTCGATTGCGCGAGGCAATTCCGCCAATCTTTCGGTCTCCCACTGGTTCGACCACTGCCCTCGCTTGTCGCGAAAACGCAGCTCGAGTGTGTCGACACCCGATATCAGGACTGCTGGCTGATCGATAGACCCGCCGTCGGTCATCCGATATCGCCATCGTTCCAGATTGCCCTCCGCCAGCCGATATTCAACCCGTTCCAGATTCGATCGGGCTTCGCCGTTGATATTGCTTTGCCCTCCCCTCGTGAATTTCAGGAAAGCCGCCTCCGGTCCGCCGGTTTCGCTGGCGAAGGCCGCCTGCCGGTCGCCGCGATCATCCCGGGCCGTCCGCGGCAAGGCTTGGCTCAAATCGGCTTCCATCAAGGAAACGAAGCGCTGCATTTCTGCCATTTGACCCAGATTCTCTGCGGTCACCTCGTCACTGTCGACGGCAGATCGCAGCATGATCACTCCCGCAACCGACAGCATGGCGAAAATGAACAGCGCCACCATCATCTCGACCAGAGTGAAGCCATTGCGCTCTCGGACAATCGGGGAAATTCTTTGCATCAACCTCGCTTATATTCAGATTGGCTGAAGTCGCAAAGAGCGGTTGCGAACAACAGAGATTCATTTATCTTATAGCTGGGCAGTTAGAAACAGTTTTGGACGTTCGTATGACAGAGGCCAATAATACATCGGCTGACTATCTCGTCGCATTGGGAAAGGTGCAGCGTTTTCCGCGCAAGGAAATAGAATTATGCATATTGAAAAACTTCCTGAACCCGGAAGAATGCAGCAAGCTGATCGCGCTGATCGACGAAAAACGGCGCCCTTCCGATATTGCCGATCCCAATGGTGATGATTATTTCCGGACCAGCGAGACCTGCGACCTCGACCATTCAAATGCTTTCGTGGCTGAAATCGATGCGAAAATCTGCAATTTTGCAGATATGGATGCACAATTTGGCGAACCGCTGCAAGGTCAACGCTATGCTGTCGGCCAAGAATTCAAGGCGCACACGGATTTTTTTGATCCCCATGGCGGCGATTTCCAGAAATATTGTTCCGTCTCCGGGCAACGTAGCTGGACTTTCATGATCTATCTCAACGAACCTGACGCCGGTGGGGCCACCCGCTTCACACATTTCAAGAAAATCTTCACCCCGGAAACTGGAACCATGCTGTGCTGGAACAACTGCAATGCCGATGGCTCGGTGAACAGCTGGACCCTGCATCATGGGATGAAGGTCCGAAAAGGGACGAAATATGTGATCACGAAATGGTTCCGCGAAAAGCCGTGGCCATGGATCCGTTAGTCCATTGCGTCTGATAGAATGAAACTCCTGCGCTATCGGCCCGGCCCCGGGATGATGGTTTCCGCCGCCTTCATCGGGCCAGGTACCGTCACCGCCTGTACTTTGGCAGGAGCAAATTTCGGCTTCGCCCTGCTATGGGCGCTGGTCTTTGCCACGATCACCACCATCATTCTCCAGTCCTTCGCGATCCGCATTGCGCTCGCAACTCAACTGGGACTGGCGGAAGCGATGATGAAGACCATCAAATCGCCGATCGTTCGTGTCCTGGCGGCGCTGCTGCTGATCTCTGCTCTGGTGATAGGCAATGCCGCCTACGAGGCCGGCAATATGGCCGGGGCTGCACTGGGGCTGGAAGCCGTAAACGGCGGCCCCTTGGCTTTTGGCATCGCACCTGTCATCATCGCCACTGCGCTGTTCGCATCAACCATGCTGGTTTTTTCGAAACCCAAATGGATAGAGAAAATCCTGATAGCGCTGGTGATGCTGATGAGCGCGGCCTTTATCCTGACATTCCTGCTCATCCGGCCGGATCTTGGGGCTCTGTTGAAGGGTTTTGTACCAGCCATTCCGGAGGGTGGCTTGATGACCGCGATCGCGCTGATCGGTACCACGATCGTTCCCTATAACCTGTTTCTGCATGCCGCCAGCGTGCGCGACCGCTGGACCGCAGAACAGCTGCCCGAAGCCCAGTTGGATAACACGATTTCGATCGGTATCGGCGGCCTGGTGTCGATGACGATATTGGCAACGGCCGCGGCCAGTCTTTTTGGAAGCGGCAAGACAATCGAAAATGCAGTGGATATGGCGCAGCAGCTCACTCCCCTGTTCGGAAGCCTTGCCACCGTTACGCTTGGTGTGGGTCTGTTTGCGGCAGGCCTGACCTCCGCCATCACTGCCCCGCTGGCTACGGGTTATATTGTCCAGGAAATTTTCAAATCTTCCCACTCGCGCAGACCATTTCAAGTCGGCGCGCTGATTGTGATTGCAACAGGAACGCTCGCCTCATTGTTGGGATATCGCCCGGTTGAACTGATTTTCGTCGCCCAGATTGCCAACGGGTTGCTGTTACCCATCGTAGCGATTTTTCTAATCAGGCTGGCGAACAACAAGGAGCTGCTGGGGGCCCATGCTAACGGGCTCATGGCCAATATCCTTGGGGCAGCTATTCTGCTGGTCACAAGTGCCCTGGGTTTCCGTTTGATCGCCCGTGCGCTAGGGTTCTGGCCATGACATCGGTGATCGATCTCAATGCGGACCTTGGCGAGGATGAAAGCGTGGAGGGAACCACGCGCGACATAGCGATCATGGACACCGTTTCCAGTTGCAACATTGCCTGCGGCGGCCACGCTGGTTCGCCAGCATCGATGCGGACCATGCTGGTAGCCGCAAAGTTGAGGCCTATCGCTGCCGGAGCCCATCCCTCATACCCGGATCGCAGCGGTTTCGGGAGACAATCGATGGACATCTCACTGGAAGAACTGGAAGCATGTTTGACAGATCAGCTGCGCGATATCACGGCCATTGCGGCCGAGGTCGGCGTGCCGCTGACCCATCTCAAGCCTCATGGTGCCCTGTACAACGATGCCCAGGATGAGCCGGCCCTTGCTGCCCTGCTGGTGAAGAAGGCTGCAACGGCCAATCTTGGGCTGGTCAGCATGCCGGGTTCACTTGTCCAGCAATTGGCCGCGGAGCAAAAGATTTCGTTCATTGCCGAAGCCTTTATAGATCGGCGATATACCCCTGCCGGCAGACTGGTCCCGCGCGGCGAAGCGGGGGCCGTGATAGCGGACGAGGAAGACCGCATTGGCCAGGGACTGGCGCTTGCAACAGGCACCTCACTGACCGCGCAGGACGGAAGCGCGCTGTTCCTGAAGGCCGACAGCCTTTGTGTCCATTCGGATAGCGATGGAGCACTGGAAACGGCAAAAAATATGCGTCTGGCGCTCGAAAAAGCCGGAATCATGGTGGGATCTGCACAATAGTGCCCGAAAATGCACCCCTGATTCATATCTGCGACGACTGGATCAGCATTACATTGTCCGACCGGGAGTCGGTTCTGGCAGCGCAAGCCGCTTTTGCTGCCAGCGGGGGCTGGACTGAAATCGTCCCCGGCATGGATAGTATCGCGGTCCAGTTTGACCCCTGCATGCTTTCTCCCGATGATGCCGCCCGCCTGACAAGGCACCAACTGAAGAGTGCGACAAGCGTAAACCCAGAATCGACGACCATGGTCACGATTCCCGTATGCTACGAAGGGGACCTGGCTCCGGACCTTGCATTTGTTGCCGAGAAAATCGGAATCGAGACAGATGCGTTCCGCGACTGGCACACATCCCGCCCGCAACAGGTAGCCATGCTGGGCTTCATGCCCGGCTTTGCCTATCTCGAAAGTCCCGATCCCAGTCCCGCCATTGGCCGGCTGGCAGATCCTAGGCAATTGGTCCACGCCGGTTCCGTTGGTATCATCGGACGGCAAAGCTGCATATATTCCTTCGACAGTCCTGGCGGATGGCCGATTATCGGTCGCACCCCGCTCCTGCTGTTTGATCCGGCACAAGAGCAGCCGGCCTTGCTTTCCGCCGGACAGTCGGTGCGGTTCGAGACGATTTCGCGGCAGACTTTCGATCAGTGGCCGCGAACCACCGCCAAATGAGCATCAGGGTTCTGAAGGCTGGCCTGCAAACAACATTGCAGGGCGATCCTTTCCGAGGTCATCGCCATCTCGGCATGCCGTCTGCCGGAGCCGCCGATGCCCTCTCGCTGGCGCTGGCGAATTTTCTGGTTGGCAAGTCCAGTGGCGCCTTAGCCTTTGAAATCACGCTTACGGATGCGATTTTCGAGATAACGGAGCCATGTCTGATCGCCGTGGTGGGATCCGCAGAATTCGTTCGAATCAATGGCAAGGGTTCACCGCAGCACCAGACAAAGGCTGTTGTCCCGGGCGACTCGCTCCATATCGGGCCGAGCCTTGCCGGCTGCCGGACCTATCTTGCGACATCCGCAGAAATCTGTGCCGAGAAATTGCTCGGCGGAAAATCAACCTATCTCGTTGCGGGGCTGGGCGGCTTTCATGGCCGGGCCCTCAAAGACCGGGATATTATTCCGTTTTTGCGAGATTTTTCAGCTGATAATATTGACTTGGCCACGCCGCCAGCGCTCCGGCCGCACTACAGCCACGATCATGTGCTGAGGGTCACCCCGGGTCCGGAAGGGAACGGCCCGACCGAAGAACTGATGCGGCATTTTTGTCACGATTCTTATACTGTCGGTGCCCGAGCCAGCCGCATGGGCATGATGCTCGAGGGGGCACCTCTCGGAGCCGGAATATTCTCGAACATGCCAAGCGCCGCAGTGTTTCCCGGGACAATACAGTTGCCGCCAAGTGGCAAGCCTTATTTGCTTGGCCCCGATGCCCAGACTACCGGAGGCTATCCCAGAATCGCGCAGGTCATACGTGCCGACCGTCATCTGATCGGACAATTGCGACCGGGTTCACGAGTTCAGTTTGTACAGACCACAACGGCACGGGCGACAGAAATCTATCGGGAAAAACTTTCCCTGCTGAGTTCCTGGCTTGGGCAGATCGATTTATGGTAATTTATTGAGGTACTTAAACCTCGATACAGTTCAGCTCTTTTTGAGCGACAAACCACCAAAACGTTTATTGAAGCGAGCCACCTGGCCACCCTGGTCGAGCAGACGCTGGTTGCCGCCGGTCCATGCCGGGTGCGACGAAGGATCGATATCCAGTTGCAGCGTATCACCCTCTTTGCCCCAAGTTGAGCGGGTTTGATAGGTGGTGCCATCGGTCATCTGAACGGTGATCATGTGATAGTCGGGATGCGTATCGGATTTCATTTTCGGCTCCTAAACGGGCTGGTTACCGACCAGACCCAAAGCGAATAAATTGAACGGAAGCGGCCCATTAACCGCCACATGGCAAAAGGGCAAGATTCTTTTGTAAAAGCTTATGCCGAAGGCGGGTCGGCGATCATTGCGGTAAAGCTGGCTTCGGCTGCCAGTTTGTCGCCAATCATCGCCCGACCGGAAAATTTGCAGACGCGCGCGCGTTTCTGCTCGAATTTTACGTTCAGGGTCAACAAGCAGCCTGGCTCCACCGGTTGACGAAACTTCGCACCGTCTATGGCCATGAAATAGACCAGCTTGCCCGACCCGACCATATCAAAGCTTTCCATGGCGAGAACGCCGGCCGCCTGGGCCAGCGCTTCGACAATCATCACGCCGGGCATGATCGGTCGGCCCGGAAAATGCCCCTGGAAAAAACCTTCGTTCATCGTAACGGCCTTCACCGCCCGGATGGATTCATTCTTTACGAGCTCATCCACCCGGTCAACCAGAAGCATGGGATAGCGATGCGGTAGCACCGCCATCACTTTGGTTACATCATAGTTGAGCGGTTCGGTCATCGACGATCAACTAGCGGCTAGAGGGCTGGGCCGCTGGTGGCTGTTGTTGTTGCTGAGCAGCCTGGGTGCGTGCACTCGCCACGAGCAGTTGCTGGAGTTGCTGGTGGAGAGATACCGTGTTGCGCTGTGGCTGCCATTGGGCTGGAGGCGTGGTGCTGACGGTTGGCACTCTTGTGTCCAAAACCGTTGTGATGGCATCAGTGACGTCGGTCTGTGGTGGCGCATAAATAAACGCATCAGGGCTGAGAATAACGCCTATTTTCTTGTCGGAGACGACCTGCTGCTGAGCATTGGAATATTCTTTGAAAATATTTTCGACAGCGAACATCTGGGCCATGATTGCCGGCGTTTGCAGTCGCTGAATTTCGTTTTCTTCTGTCTCGATTAAATTCAATACCGGGTTTTTCGCTCTGACAGCCGCATCAAGCTCTTCCTGGGTCAACTGCTTGTTATTGTCGGTATCCAGTTGCGCGCGCAGATCATTCAACGTTTTGTTGCGTGCGTCAATCTGATCAAAACTGGACTTATACTGCGTTCCGATCTGGGAATAGGCAGCCGAGAAAGCCTTTGTTCTGGCAATGGCAATCGTCGGGTTCGCCGTTGCAATACCAGAAACCTGTGCGTTCGCTACTGAACCGAGGGCGAGCGGAGCCGCTGTAACGGCAAGAACAGTAAGTGCGGTTTTGAGAAAATATGTCATCAGAATTGTGTTCCTACATTGAAGGTGAAAAGTTTGGTATCATCGCCTGGCTCTTTTAGCAGGGCTCTGGCGATGTCGATCCTGAAAGGACCAAATGGTGAATTCCAATTTACGCCAAAGCCTACTGAAACGCGAGGGCTGGCAGAATCCCCGAAAAACTGTTCGACAAAATTGGTCGCAATGGAATTGGGATTACCGTTGGCGTCAACCGCATCTAGCGTGACCGTTGCATTGCCATCGGCGTCGACGGTCAAGAATTCGGGTGCAACGCCAATTGCGTTGCCGTCGGCATCAAAGATTGTCCGCTGCCGCTGTGTCTGCAAATCCGTGAGCAGCAAAGGCCGGGCAACTTTAAATACGGCTCCGACATCGACAAAAATCGAAGGGCGCAATCCCAGTTCGCGCGCACCCGATCCCAGTGGAATTTCAAGTTCTGCGCGGCCCAGATAATAAGCGCGGCCACCGATGGCATCATCGGTCTGACGGCCGTTGGTTGCTTCCACAATCTCGTTGATCGGATTGCCATTGGCATCGAGCCCCGGGATGGTTGCCGAACGGACGACGCGCGGCCCGACGCCCCGAATATCAAAACCGCGTATCTGGGGCTCGCCCAGGAAGAACCGGTCGGTCAGCCGGACATCATCAATGCCATCCCCCGGAGTCACGGATCGACTTTCCAAGGGGTGAATATATCCACCTTCACCACTGACCGTAAAGATAAAGTCCCCGAGTACACGCCAGTGCTTGGAGGCGTTCAAACGACCCCGTACATATTTGACGCTTCCCCCCAAGCCGGCAAAGTCGAGGCTGCCGACGATCGACTGGCCCCGAGTTGGCCGGATCCTGTTATCACGATCATCATAAATCAGTGATGTACCGATCGAAGACGTTGTTCGGGCACCGAGTGCGTCGCAAAGAAACCGTCCCGCGATGATCGGGTCACAAGCATCCGCCGGACTGTTCCCTCTTATTCCGTCACCATTGCTATCGGTGAAGAACAAGGTTGGTTCCAGCGTCACGTCATCCTGACTGAGACCATAGCGGAAGGAAGCGGACAGATATTCGGTAATGGGAACACCGGCACGGATCTGAAAGCCTGTGGTCAGCTGCTCGAAGGTGGTTTCGCGGTTGTTGTTGACGAAGTTAAAGCTGTTTAAATCGCGCCGGAAAACATCGGCGCCGACAGCGATATTGCGGTCGAACAGATAGGGCTCGGTAAATCCGAGCTCGATCGATTGCGAGAAACTGGAATAGCTGACACTTGCACGCAATTCCTGGCCTTTACCACGGAAGTTGCGTTGCCGCACGGATGCCTGAAGAATGAAATTCTCGACGCTGGAGAAGCCTGCTGAAAGTTGCAGTTCCCCGGTCGCTCTTTCTTCAACATTGGCTTCCAGAATAATTCGGTCGGGCGCGCTGCCCTGCTTCTGCTCGATTTCCAGAGTTTCCTGGAAAAAGCCCAATGACTTGATGCGGTTTGCCGAGCGTTTGACCTGAAAACTGTTGAATGCATCGCCTTCATTCAGGCGGAACTCCCGACGCACGACCTTGTCCTGGGTCAGGGTGTTCCCGTTAATGTCGATCCGCTCGACATAGACACGATCACTTTCCGCGACCTGGAACAGGATATCCATGGTCAGCGTTTCTTTGTTCCGCGAAAATTGCGGGCGGACGTCAGCAAAAGCATAGCCGAACAGCCCGGCGGTTTCCGACAGTCGCTCGACCGTGTCTTCAACCTGCTTGGCGTTATAGAAATCTCCGGATTTCATGGGCAGCTGCGGAGTCAGGAATTCCGGGGTGAAATCGCGAATTTCACTTTCAACCAAAACTTCGCCAAACTTGTAGCGTTCCCCTTCTTCCACGACATAGGTGATGATAAAATCACGCTTGTCCGGGGTGAGTTCGGCAACGGCCGAGATCACACGAAAATCCGCATAGCCTTCGGTCAAATAGAATTGGCGTAGCTTCTGCTGGTCAAAGGCCAAGCGATCCGGATCATATGTATCGCTGGAGCTGAAGAAACGATAAAAGCGCGATTGCTTGGTAACCATTTCTCCGCGCAGCTTGCCATCGGAAAATTCTTCGTTGCCGATGATATTGATCTGCTGAACCTTGGATTTGGGTCCTTCGTTTATCTCGAAAACAATATCCACGCGATTCTGGTCCAGTTGCACCATTTTTGGTTCAACATTCGCCGCGAATCGACCTTTGCGCTTGTAGAGCTCGATGATTCTGGCCACATCGGCCCGGACTTTCGAGCGTGTATATATTTGCCGCGGAGCCAGGCGGATCTCGGGAAAGATAGCATCTTCCTTGATCCGCTTGTTGCCTTCCAGCAAAATGCGGTTGATCACCGGATTCTCGACAACCTCGATAACCACAGCACCCTGATCATTCCGGATACTGACATCCTTGAACAATTCTGTTTCAAACAGATCCTTCAGGGCCTGATCGGCAGCTTCCTGTGTATAGGGCTGTCCGACGCGCAATTTCATATAGGACAGGACCGTCGTCGGCTCCAGTCTCTGGGAACCATTGACGACAATCGACTGAATTGTGTCATTTGCCGGCACTGCTGGCGTAATTTGCTCAACTTCCTGCGCTTGCGCAGAAACCGCTGCGCCACCCAAAATCGTGCCGCACATTAACAAGGGCAAAAGCCGCTTTTTATGATTCACAGACAAACTCGCTTTCACACCATAAACCAAAAATAAATCGAAACCGGTGCCAACGCACCAACTTCGCCAACCCCCTGCCCCAATGCAGCGTGTCAATCAATGGTCAATCAGCCGGATATAGACCGGAACAGGCCAAATGACGTTAAATCGTTAAATGTGACGACCAGCATGAACACCATGACAAGGGCCAATCCGGACCGAAACGCCCATTCCTGCACTTTTGCACTGGCGGGCCTTCTTCGCACCGCTTCAATTGCATAGAACATCAGATGCCCTCCATCGAGCATCGGGATTGGCAGCAAGTTGATGAACCCCAAGTTAATTGAGATCAGGGCGACAAAACGAATGAAGCTTTCCAGACCCAGCTTGAACTGTTCACCGGAAACCTGAGCAATTTTGAGCGGACCGCCGAGCTCTTTGATCGACCGCTTGCCAGTGATCACCTGACCCAGGGTGGTCGTGATTTGGCCCACGATAGCAATGGTTTTGTCGACCGCAACAGCGGGCGCTTCCAGCGGACTGACCTCGCGCCATTCCACCTGGCTGGAGGACATGCCCAATTGCCCCAACCGATATTCGTTGCCAAACCTGTCCTTCATTATGTGGACACCAATCTTCGCCTGCCTGGCGATCGGCTGGCCGTCGCGTTCGTAGACAATTTCAACGCTCTGATCGGGAATCATCATCAATTTCTGCCGCAGATCGTCAAACAGTTCGATTTTCTCGCCGTCTACCGACAGGACCCGGTCGCCAGGCTTCATGCCGATCGCCGCTGCGGTCGAATTGGGTGAAATTGCACTTGCCACCGGAAGGGTCGCGCTGGTGCCATAAGCGATGACAAAACCCATGATGATCAGAATGGCGAAGATGAAATTGATCGCCGGACCGGCAAAAACGATCGCGGCGCGCTGCCAGAGGGACTTGGACTGAAAGGTCTGGTTGCGTTCCGCAGCCGGCAGGCTGAGCCAGTCTTTGCTCCTGGTGCCAGATGGGTCCATATCGCCGGCGAACTGAACATAGCCGCCTAGTGGCAACATACAGACTTTCCAGCGTGTTCCGCGCTTGTCGGTCCATCCGGCAATTTCCTTGCCAAATCCGATGGCAAATGTCTCGGCCTTGACGCCGAACCAGCGGCCGACCAGATAATGCCCCATTTCGTGCACGAAGACGAGCACGCCAATGACGATCAGAAACGCCAAAAGCGTCAGCAGAATACCGGGATTATCCGTCAAACCTTCAATTCCTCGACCAGTTGCTTGGTCCGAACGCGCGCTTCTTCGTCGATCGCGAAAATATCCGCCAATTCGCTCGGCTCCGGCGGGCTATAACTATCTAGCAGCCGGGTTACAATCTCTGTGATGTCCAGAAACTGAACCGCTCGATCGAGAAATGCTGCCACGGCTATTTCATTGGCAGCGTTGAGCATCGCCGGCTGAGCACCGCCTGCCATGATGGCAGCCCTCGCAATCCTGGTGGCCGGGAAGCGGACTTCATCGGGCCGTTCGAATTCCAGCTTGCCGATTTCGGCCAGATTGAGCGGTTCGCAATTGGTGATCATCCGCTCTGGCCAAGCCAAAGCGCTGGCAATCGGTATCCGCATGTCCGGAGAACCCAGCTGTGCCAGCGTTGAGCAGTCCCGATATTCGACCATGGAATGAACCACCGACTGCGGATGCACCAAAATTTCGATATTTTCGAGACCGACCGGGAAAAGATGGTGGGCCTCGATCAGTTCCAGACCCTTGTTCATCATGGTTGCGCTGTCGACGGAAATTTTGGCACCCATGTCCCAATTGGGATGCGCGACCGCCTGCTCCGGCGTAACAGTGGCCATCTGCTCTCGCGTCCATGTGCGAAACGGCCCGCCGCTGGCGGTCAGGGTGATCTTGCGGACCTGATCGATTTTGCCGCCCTGCAAGGACTGGAATATCGCATTATGTTCAGAATCGACGGGCAATAACGTCGCCCCGGCTTTTCGGGCCTCGGTGATCATCAGCGCGCCAGCGGACACGAGCGCTTCCTTGTTAGCCAAGGCAACCGTCTTGCCGCAGCGCAAGGCTTCGAGCGTGGGCGGGAGGCCGGCGCAGCCCACAATCGCCGCCATCGTCCAGTCGGCCTGCAAAGCAGCCGCGGCAATCAGCGCCTCCGGCCCGCTGGCGACCTCAATCGAAGTTCCGGCCAAAAGCTGCCTGAGTTCCCCATAAGCAGCATCATCGGCAACGACTGCAATCTGTGCTGAAAATTCCCTGGCCAGCGCAGCCAGTTGCGAAGCGTTCCGGTTCGCGGTCAGGGCAATGATTTCATATTGTCCGGGATGCTGACGAATGAGATCCAGGGTCGACTGCCCGACCGAACCTGTTGCGCCAAAGATGGAGACCGACTTTGTCATGACGATGCGGACAGGCTTTCAGCGAGCATGATCAGGGCGACGACAGGGGCGACAGGGATGAGCCCGTCGAGACGATCCATTACGCCGCCATGACCGGGGAAGATCGTGCCGCTGTCTTTCGCCCCCGCCTTCCGCTTGAGCCAGCTTTCAAACAGGTCGCCCATTTGCGCAAGCACCGCCAAGGGGACGCTGAGCAGCACAAGATATAAGGGAAGCTCCCAGTAGATGTGCAGCAAATAGCTGACCGCAACCGTCAAGGCGACGCCGCCGATCAGGCCAGCCCAGGTTTTGTTAGGGCTGACTTTCGGTGCCAGCTTCGGTCCGCCGATCGCACGACCGGAAAAATAGGCACCGATATCGGTCGCCCAGACCAACGCGAGCGTCCAGAAAACGATCAATATCCCATTGTCGATATCCCGCAGATAGACGATCGCCAAAGCGGGAAGGCCGGCATAGAACACACCGGCCGCCAGCTTGAGTGACCGATCGAAAACCGACACAAACATTGCAGCACCCATGATCAGGCCGAGCGCGAGAAAGGATGGCCCTGCCGCCCAAGGCGACATGATCGCCAGCGGTACCGACAAAGCGTACATTGCCAGCAGCCGGTTTTCCTGACGGCCGGTCAATCCTGCCCATTCGCTCATGATACCAAGCGCCATCAGGACGACCAGAAACCAAAGGAATATCCCGCCAAAATATTCTGCCAGCACGGCGGCGGTAATCAGAATAACGCCCACAATGACGCGGGTTTGCAATTCCCTGGCTTTGACGGGTGCCGGAGCAACAGGATCAGCCATGTTCAGCGACCACCAAATCGTCGTTCACGATGGCCAAAGGATTCCAAGGCTCGCTCCAACTCGACCTGATCGAAATCTGGCCAAAGCGTCTCGGTAAAATATAGTTCGGCATAAGCCGCCTGCCACAAGAGGAAGTTGGACAGGCGCAATTCTCCGGACGTCCGGATCAACAGATCCAGCGGCGGCATGTCGGCTGTATCCAGAGCGCCGGCAATATGTCCAAGATTGATCGCTTCCGGCTGAATTTCGCCCGATTTCACACCTTGTGCAATATGCTGGACCGCTCGCAGCATTTCGTCCTGAGAACCATAGTTGAGCGCCACAGCCAGCGTCATTTTGCTATTGCCCGACGTTTTTTCAATCGCATTGTCGATCATTGCCACAATATCGGCGTCAAGCACCCTGTAATTGCCGATGACCTTCAACCGGACACCATTTTCGACAAATTCGTCAATGTCAGACTGAATATATTGTCGCAGCAACCCCATGAGATCGCTGATTTCTTCTTCCGGTCGATTCCAGTTTTCTGATGAAAAGGCGTAGAGAGTCATGGCTTCTACACCCATTTTTCCGGCCACACGGACAATGTTGCGGACTGTCTCGACGCCTTTTTTATGGCCCAGCGCGCGCGGCAGATGCTTGCGCTTTGCCCATCGGCCATTACCATCCATGATGATTGCGACATGACGCGCACCATATGTCGGGTCAGCTATACCGACTGTGCCGGGCACAGGATCTCCAGAACCGTTCTTGGAACGCGCGAGCTTCACTGGGTCAGGATTTCCTGCTCTTTCGCCTCGGACAACTTGTCGGCTTCGGCAATCATCTCGTCGGTCAGCTTCTGAACTTCGGTCTCGAGTCGCTTCTTGTCATCTTCGCTGATTTCCTTCTTGCTCTCGTCGGCTTTCAGATCATCCATGCCGTCACGCCGGACGTTGCGAATAGCGATGCGGGCCTTTTCGGCGAATTGCCCGGTCAGCTTCGCGAGATCCTTTCGGCGTTCCTCGGTAAGGTCCGGGATCGGAAGCCGGATATTGGGACCATCAACCATAGGGTTCAATCCCAGGCCAGCCGAACGGATCGCCTTTTCCACCGGTTGAATATTGCCCTTGTCCCAGACCTGTACCGACAACATGCGTGGTTCGGGTACGGACACGGTCGCGACCTGATTGAGCGGCATGTTCGAACCGTAAACCTCAACCTTGATGGTATCCAGAAGGGCGATATTGGCCCGTCCGGTTCGCAGACCGCTCAAATCGTGCTTGAGCGCTTCGAGCGCGCCGTTCATCCGCTTTTGCAGGTCGGCCTTGTCATATTTTGCCATTGCTGTTTCCTCTAATATTATTCGGTTGTTCCGACCATGGTCGCGGTTCCACCGCCACCCAGGACGGTCGCCAGATTGCCCTGCTCCCGGATCGAAAAGACGACAATCGGTATCTTGTTTTCGCGGCATAGCGCGACGGCGCTGGCATCCATCACCTTCAGATTATCGCTCAAAACCTGATCGAAGCTCAACTCCTTATAGCGGATCGCGGCGGAGTCGAGTTTCGGATCGGCATTGTAGACACCATCGACACTGGTGCCCTTGAAAAGCGCCTCACAGCCCATTTCCGCTGCTCGCAATGCCGCAGCCGTATCGGTGGTAAAATAGGGATTCCCCGTTCCGGCGGCAAAAATGACGATCCGGCCCTTTTCCAGATGCCGCACGGCCTTGCGCCGGATATAAGGCTCGCAAACGCTCGCCATCGGGATGGCAGACAATACCCGCGTGTCGCAGCCCATCTGCTCCAGCGCGTTCTGTACGGCCAAAGCATTCATGACGGTCGCCAGCATACCCATATAATCGGCGCTGGTCCGGTCAAAGCCTTTAGCAGCCGCAGCCAGACCCCTGAAAATATTGCCTCCGCCAACGACCAGACAGAGTTCAAACCCCGCCTCTTTCGCCGATTTGACTTCGGCCGCAATCCGATTCACCGTTTCCGGGTCGATCCCGAATTCGTTCGAGCCCATCAGGGCCTCGCCCGAAAGCTTCAGCAAAATGCGCTTGAACGCCGGTCGTTTCATGCAAATCCCATCCCGCCGGAATCATTCTCCGGCCCCAAAAACAGATATGGCGCAGACCATAGATAGTCCGCGCCATGCTGCCAAGCGTTACCGCCTGAAATATTCAATCTGTTGCTCGATTAGCCGGCAACCGCAGCAGCGACTTCCGCTGCGAAATCATCTTCTTTCTTCTCAATACCTTCGCCCAGTTGGAAGCGAACATATTCGGTCAGTTTGATTTCCACGCCAGCGTCTTTCCCGGCCTGCTCGACAACCTGTGCAACAGGTGTCTTGTTGTCCATTACGAACGTCTGGCTGAGCAGCGCATTTTCCTTGGCAAATTTTGCCATCGCGCCATCGACCATTTTCTCGATGATATTGTCCGGCTTGCCAGATTCTGCCGCTTTTTCAGTCGCGATAGCGCGCTCACGCGCCAGCAATTCCGGATCGAGGCCGTCGGCGTTCAGGGCGAGAGGAAATGCAGCCGCGATATGCATCGCAATCTGCTTGCCCAGAGGCTCCAGAACATCCGCACCAGCCGTGCTTTCCAGCGCAACCAGCACACCGATCTTGCCCATGGTTGGGGTAACGGCATTGTGAATATAGGGAACGACAAGTCCGCTCGACACCGCGACCGTCTTCATCCGGCGGATTGCCTGATTTTCACCGATCGTCGCAATATTGTTGGTCAACACGTCTTTCACTGTGCCGCCAGCAGGATAGTCGGCAGCGGCCAGCGCCTCGACATCATCGCTGTTCAGTCCCAGCGCAACATCGGTCACCTTGGCGACAAAATCCTGGAACTGGTCATTCTTGGCTACAAAATCGGTTTCGCTGTTTACTTCGACCGCGACGCCTCTGGTTCCTTCCACGGAAACGCCGACCAGGCCTTCCGCTGCCGTTCGGCTCGATTTTTTCTGTGCCGCAGCAAGGCCTTTGGTCCGCAAAAGATCGACGGCTGCTTCCACATCGCCGTTGGTTTCGCTCAGTGCCTTTTTGCAATCCATCATGCCAGCACCGGTACGCTCGCGCAGTTCTTTCACTGCTGCTGCTGTAATAGCCATTATTCGTTCCTCAATTTCTTGATCGGGAAATGTGAAATGGGGGCGACAATGATGTCGCCCCACTCTTTTTTGTTACAGTCAATATATGACCGCAAAAAGAAGCTTCAAGCTCAGGCTTTTTCGCCTGCCTTTTCGTCTTCTTTCTTGGCGGCCGGATTTTTGTCGGCAGCCTCTTTCTCTTCTGCCTTGGGCTCTTCTGCCTTGGGCTCTTCTGCCGGAGCTTCTGCAGCCGCTGTCATTTCGGCCGCTATTTCGGCAATATCGGCAACAGCGGATTCCTCTCCGGAAACCATTGCGCTGGCATTGGCCTCGCTCGAGACGATTTGCTCAACCGGCGGAGCAACCGCAGCCCCGAGATCTTCGCCCGCTGCAACCGAAGCGTCCTGGCCGCCCTTGGTGGCTGCCGCAGCGACCGATTCGCAATAAAGGCGAATCGCGCGAGCCGCGTCATCATTGCCCGGAACCGGAAATGCGATGTTGCTGGGATCAACATTGGAATCGAGAATCGCGACCACCGGAATACCCAGAACATTGGCTTCCTTGATTGCCAGTTCTTCCTTGTTCGCATCGATCACGAACATGACATCAGGAATACCGCCCATGTCACGGATACCGCCAAGCGAAAGCTCCAGCTTGATATGCTCGCGCGTCATCTGCAGGACTTCTTTCTTGGTAAAGCCGGCGGTGTCACCACCGAGCTGCTCTTCCAGGGTTTTCATCCGGCGAATCGAGTTGGAAATGGTTTTCCAGTTGGTCAGCATGCCGCCGAGCCAGCGATGGTTGACGAAATGCTGGCCGCTTGCGCGGGCTGCTTCGGCAATCGGCTCTTGCGCCTGACGCTTGGTACCGACGAACAGGACCTTGCCGCCAGCCGAAGTGGCATTGGCGATAAAGTCGAGCGCCCGTGCGAACAAGGGCACGCTCTGCGAGAGGTCAAGAATATGGACGCTGTTGCGGGCGCCGAAGATATAGGGTTTCATCTTCGGGTTCCAGCGGTGGGTCTGGTGGCCGAAATGCGCTCCGGCTTCAATCAATTGCTGTAGGGTGACGACAGGGGCCGCCATAATATTTCTCCTTATCCGGTTATGCCTCTGGAAAGCTGAGAACCTCAAACGACCTCGAAGGCCGCCATTGGCACCGGTATGAGTGCTTTCCATGTGGAATGAGCGTGCCGTTAAGGTGAAGCGGCACAAAATGCAACCACAAACTGGGCAAAGGC
>NZ_JBGTDD010000100.1:0-15754 GCF_041748495.1 Parasphingorhabdus sp. | reverse complement strand
CCTTTCCTGATTGACGGACCACAAAAGCAATGGCAATAGCGGCGCATCCGGTCGATCTGGAAATGCGGGTGTAGCTCAATGGTAGAGCAGAAGCCTTCCAAGCTTACGACGAGGGTTCGATTCCCTTCACCCGCTCCACCGTTGCAGTTAGTGGAGGTGCTTCAGCACCAGTTGCAAGAGCGACAATTGCGTTTAACCTTCCTTCGACCTGAATTTCGACGCCTCGCCCTAGGGGATTGGGGGTTAGCACCAGCCGGTCAATAAGTGATCTTATAGCCGGGATCGCTTCTGAGCTGGCGTCAGGCGAGATAAGGGTGCTGTCTAACGACGCAATTTGCTTCCGGTAATTGTCTGCTATCGCCGGGTGCATCGCAACGATAGGCATTGCCTCAGTCTCCGCCAATTGACCTCTCGCGATGGCAAGTTCTCCCTTTGCAGAGTAAGAGCTTCTCGAATCTCGACGAATTCACCGCCTCCGGCAGCTACTGCCTCTACCAGCCGTTTTATCTTAGTTTCTGCCCCAGAAATTTTACGTTCGAAGATTGCGGTTTGTCGCCGTAGATCCTTGGAACGAGATGCATATTCATTCTGATATTCTTTGACATATACATCCACGACCGCGGGGGCGAGCATCCGTTCTTTGAGGCCGCTAAGAACACGCCGTTCAAACTCAGGAGAAGATATCCGGCGGTTGTTGTCGCAAATCGCTCCTTCTTTGCGTGCAGCGCATCCCCAGTAGTTGGAGTTGACGATAATCCATGAGCCACCGCATAGCGGTCATGAAAGCTGTTGCAGTTCTTTGTCAGGTAGCCGGCTACTCAAGCCTGTCTGATTATCTCGCAATGGCGAGCGACCCCGTCGCATCAATGGCAAGCGCACCGCCTAGAACGCCTGCGCGATCAGCACGATGGCAAAGCATCCGACTGTGATTGCTGCCAGCACCCATGTGTCCACGCTCGGCAGACGACGATCCACGTCTTCACACCGCGCAAGGATCGCGAGGCGCCGTTCAAGCTCGCCTTCGAAACTGGTGGGCCGTGGGCGCGTCAATGCGTTTCTCCTTCAAGGACATGCAGCCGCATATGCGCGGCCTCTTCAAATCCCATGCTGCGGTAGAGGGGGCGGCCCGCTTCGGTGGCGTGAAGCCACAGCGGCAAGGGCCGGGTCGCGGCCTGCTGCGCTGCCGTGATAGCCCGCCGCATTGCCGCTTCGCCCAGCCCTTGGCCGTGGCGATCAGGCAGCGTCGCAACCCAGCCGATGTAGATCTGTCCATCCTGAATATAGGCCAACGCGCCGGTCACCGGTTCATCATCGGCATAGCCAACCACGCCGAAATGCTCACCCGACCACTGGTGAACATTGCCGGTGATCGCGAAAGCCTCAGCCGGCATCGCGTATGCGGCCGCGTTTACAAGGCCGATATCGATGGCGCTTTGTGAATCGCGGACCAGGCGAAAGTCGAGCTCGGGCTCGGAGCGTCTTGGCGGAGCAAGGTCGGGCGCGGCCATCCCCCACAAATCCTGCGCGTGGACCAGGCCCGCTGCGGCAAACATCGCGTCGCCTGCGTCCGGATACCATTTCGGCACGCTCGCCAGCATTGCGGGGTAGGGGCACTGTTGCATGATCCGCGCCGCCCGCCCAAGCGCATCGGCAAAGCCTTGCGGACCGCAAGTGGGCGCTTCGATCACAACCATGTTGAGGAAGGCATTGTCGACATTCGCAAGGAAGCTGCGCACCGGCCCGTCGCTCGAAAAGCCGTGCTGCGGATACTGGCCGACGAGGAACGTCCAGCCATCCACCAGGCTCTGCACGCTGGCACAGGCGTCAAGATCGATGCGGCGGGTTCTGTCTGGTATCATTGCGCTTGCCACCTCTCTGGTCTTCTGTGCCGCTCACCTCCTGCGTCGGGATGAAGCGCGGTTCGAAGCCACGGCTGCTCTTCCATGATCTGGCGCGATTCGGCTGACTGCGCGAGCAACATGCCGACAATGCGCTGGGTCGAGGTCGTCCCGGTCTTGGGCGGAGTGCAGACGATCACATCACCGGCGCGCAGTTCGAAGCTGTCCCAGATGCGGCTGTCGGTGTGCCAGGTGCGGATCACTTTTTCGGGCTTGCGGATCAGCATGGTGAACGTCCCTTTCAAAGCGTCAGGTGGAAGCCGCCATCGGCGGTCAGCGTGGTGCCGGTGATGAAGCTGGCTTCGTCGGAGGCGAGGAAGGCAATGGCGCGGGCGATTTCGATGGGTGTGCCGATGCGGCGCTGGTGGGTCTGGGCCTTCATGCCCTCGAAGGCTTCGGCCCCGAGATTAGCCTTGATCTCATCGTGCATCGGAGTGTCGATGACGCCGGGGCACACGAGATTGACCCTGATGCCCTGCGCCGCCAGCTCGGCAGATGCGCTAGTGGTCAGCGCCAGTTGTCCTGCCTTGGACGCGCAATAGGCCGCCGCCCCCGGACAGCCGAGGAAGGTGTTGACCGAGCCGACATTGATGATCGCCCCGCCATGGCCCGCTGCCAGCATCGCACGCGCCTGATGCTTGATGCAGAGAAAATCGCCCTTGAGATTCGTGGCTTGCACTTGGTCCCAGTAATCATCTGGCAGATCGAGGATCGAATGAATCTGCGTGCCGATCCCGGCATTATTGACCGCAATATCGAGCCGCCCATGGTTTTCCACCGCGTGCGCGACCATCGCTGCGACCTCGCCTGCATCGCTGACATCGGTGCGGATGTAACTGGCTGTGCCCCCGGCGCTGGCAATCTCCTCCGCCAGCGATGCTATTGCCTCCTCGCGCCGGGCGGCGAGCACGACGCTGGCCCCGCGCTCCGCAAGAAGGCGTGCGGTCGCCTCGCCGATCCCGCTGCTCGCCCCGGTGACGATGGCGACTTTGCTGGTAAGGTCGAAGGCGGAAAGGCCGGTCAATTCGACACATCCGCTGCGATGATCCAGCGGCCTTCCACCCGGCGCCACAGCAGCGACGCGTAGCCGCCGAACAGCCGTTCGCCTGCTGCATCGAAAACATCGTATTTCTGGATTTCGACAAAGGCGTCGGGACCGAGCCGTTCGATCCGCAGCACTTCGAGCGTGGCGTCATGGGCGGGGCTGGCCGCGACATTGACCCAGAAGGCCTCGATCGCTTGTGGGTCGGACAACAGCGTCGCATTGTCGGCTGCATAGAGCGACCCCGGGCCGTAAAGTGCCATGATCCCGGAAACGTCGCCCGAGCGGATGCCTTCGACGATCACGCGGGTTCGGTTGTCGAGGATCGGTGTCAGATCGGCATCGCCGGTATCGTCTTTGATCTCCACCCGGATCAACCGGACTTCGACGCTATCGCTGAGGTTGACCGGCGAGTGGGGGGCTTCGGGGCCTTTCCACATGGTTATTGGCAGCGACAAGGGAGGCCCTTTTCGCGAATCGAAGATCACGTTTCCTGCGGCGTCGCGGTCGATCCATTCATCCGCTTGCAAGATATGAAGAACGCTCGGCCAACGATGGAAGTGCATCGGCTCGACCTCGCCGGGGCCAAGCGTGACCTCAAGCACCCGGACGCGCTCATTCTCTAACAGGACCTTGTGATTGTCGGGTGCCGCAACAGTCGCTTCCAGCTCGTTGGGCCAGTTGGCGGGGTCGCCGGTGACGTAGTTGATTTGATCACCCTCGACGACCACTTGCACGAGAGTTTCGCTGCTCTTGGTACTTTCTGCGGGCGTTGAATTCTCCCCAGGCTGCGCGGAGGGCGATTTTTGAGCATGAGCTGGTGTGAGCGGCGCAAGCAGCAGTGCGGCGGCAGACCAGAAGGAGAGCCTGACCATATCAGCGTCCTCCTTCGGGCACCTCGTGGGTCGACCAGCTGTCGATCATCAGCAGCCATTCGCCCGAAGGCGCACGGCGATAGATGGAGGTGCCCTTGCCGATCTCGCCGGTTTCCGACCCATCCTTGCGCGAGCGATAACGGGCGGTGTAGGTGTAGCGGCTAACCGCAACATCACCCGATTGTTCGAGCGCGCGTTCGGTCTTGTCCCAATGCTCCTCGAACCCAGCAAAGAAGCCCGCGGCCCATTCGCGCACGGCGTCGTTGCCGATCAGTTCGGGTTCGCCGGGCACCTGGAACACGATGTCTTCGTCCATCAGAGCAATGATGCGATCGGTGTCATTCGAATTGATCGCCGCGACATAGGCGTGGTGCAGGTCGGTTGCTGGTATTGCCGTAATAGTCATCTTGCGTTTCCCCCTAATCTTAAAAGTTTACCCCGGCAGGCGACCGGGTCGCATTATCGCCCGCCAGGGTTCGTGAAACCGGCGCTCCCCAAGCGCGGATTGTTGAAGGCGCGCGTTGTTGCTCGCGCCCGAACCCAGCGTTCGGACGCGCCTGTGGGGGGGGGGGCGCCTTGTCGTTAGATTTCGGAAGAATAGTACGTTAAGAACGCGTGGGTGGTCAACAAGGCGAACCGTCAAAAAAGCGTCAATTCGTGCGCGCTCAGGCGCGGCGCGGGTCGACCGGAATCAGATCGGGCCAACCGAAACGCTGCCAAGCCTCCACCATGTTGATCCGTTCGGCGAAATCCATGAAGCGGGAATCGCGGATCGTGCGGTTGATCGGGTCGACATCGATCCACAAACTCATCATGCCAAACATGTTGGCCGGGTGGATGCACTCGGAATAGAACTTCATCACCAGATCACTGTGCCCCATTGCGATTGCCGGGAGCGGAACCACTGGCATCAACCAAAGGTGCGGTCTGCGAACCATAGGGTTTCGGCAGCGTTCATGGACCTTGCGGCGTTCAGCAACCCGAACCGGGCATACGGCGAGCGAACCAATATCAGATTCGGTTAGCCTCCAAAAAGACCCTTGCCAACGGAGGGCCGTCCACACACGGCCCATTTGCCGCCGGTCTGAAATGCGCCCAATTTTAGTCTTTAGATCGCTCCACCCGACGGCCAAATTCCGGACATACCAGTCCCAAATTCACCTCAATGCTTTGAACCGTTGTGATTTGACGACTGTCCCCCGTTAATGCATATTAATGAGACACCCTGAAAGGGGTGCAAGCGGGGGTCAGGGATGGACGTTAGTGCTAGGTGGGATAATGCGTGTCGTGCGTCGCTATTCGGTTCATTTTCACTATCAGGCCCAGATGGTGCACATATTCCAATCTCCAGCAACAAGGCACGAGCGTTGTTGGCCATGCTATGTGTTGCTCCTCAGGAAGCCATGGAGCGCGATCATGTCAGCAAGCTGCTATGGCCTGGACGATTTCAGGCTCAAGCCCGCGCGAGCCTGCGCCAATGTCTTCTAATACTTGACAGGGCTTTAGAGCCTCAGAATATCACCATGCTTGAGCCATCCCACACAATGCTCGCAATCGAGCCCTCGATCGTGCGCAGCGATTTTGAAGAGCTCATCGAAGCCCTCAACGATCTACGGATCCAGGAAGCTTGTTCATTATTGGCCACCATCGGTAACAAGCCGCTGCTCGACCAGATGGATTTCGGAGATCAATTCAGAGCATGGCTGAAAATACAACGAAAGCACGTCGAAGGGCAGTTACAGATCGCCGTCTCCCGCGCGCTTGTGGCGCTTGACCGCGACGGAGACATGGACGGGCACGCGCAGCTCAGCGAAGCATGGCTGGCATGTGGTCGCGCTGATGCGCGGCACTGGGACGGGAAAATTCGTATTGCAGTTCTGCCGTTCGAGCAGCGTGACGCAGTCGGCGGTCCGTTCTTTCTGGCGGAAGGTGTGGTCGAGGAGCTGGTCTCGCGTCTGAGCGGGGTTTCCGCTCTGGCGGTCGTGGCGCGCGCCTCGGTCGCAAGCGTAGCGAACAGTGGCCGGACTATTCCCGCGCTTGCATCGGCGCTTAACGTATCCCATCTCGTCGAAGGATCGGTCGACCGTTTTCCCGACAGCATTCGTATAACGCTCCGCCTCCTCGACGGTCCGACGGGAGTCCAGATCTGGTCTCACCGCTACGATGGCACTTTGGAAGGCGCGATGAAGTCGCGTCCGCATATTGGTGCAAATATTATCGCCGGGCTGTGCAAAGCCATTGGAGTGGAGGCACACACGCGTGCTGCCCGCACGATGACTGCAAGTAGAGAAGCCTATTCCCTCTATTTGCAAGGCCGAGCGCTAACTTATCGCGCGATCGGCGATGGCGTTCTAGACAAGGCCATAGAACTTCTGGAGCAGGCGCTGGAACTTGATCCCGATTTTGCCGAATGCTGGACGGCGCTGGCTGAAGCCCATGTCAACACGATCGTGTTTACGCCGCAACTCGATCGGGTCGAGAGGTCCCAGCGGATGGCCGATTGCGCCGCACGTGCCATCGAACTGGATTCTCGACAAGGCCATGCCCATTCGATGCGCGGTATCCATGAATGGACACTGGGCAATCCTCTTGGAGCACTTGATCACGCCTACGAGGCTTATCGCCTAGAGCCCAACAATGCTGACGTGACCGCTCGTCTGGGTTCCTTCCTGCTCTATATCGGACATACGCAAGCGGCCTTGCCTTATGTCGAGGAAGCGATCGAGCAAGACCCGGTCTATGGCCGCAACTTCGCGATGCTCTGCGCAGCGCATTTCAATCTCGAAAATTACGACGCGGCACTCGCTGCGGGACAGCGGATGATCGATCTGGGCATGCCGGGGATGTGGCTGGCCGTAATAGAGGCTGCGCTTGGCGATAACGAAAAAGCCGTCGAAACCTATTTTCGTCAACGATTGTTGATGAACAGCGTTATCCTGCCGCCAGCGGGTCTCGCACCAATGGACGACGATGCCCGTGATGCCTATTGGACTATCGCTTCCCGGGGTATCTGCAGTGGCATGGAAGATGACCGCGCAATTTATTGCCAGATTCTCGACGGTCTCCATTTAGCGATGCCCGATCCCTGCGACGCATCGATTGCCTTGCCAGCGATCTGGATGGGCCATGCCGAGTTGGTCATGAAGCTTTACCGCAAGCAGATCCATCCGGCGAACATGTTGGGCCTTATGAGCCTCTGGACCGATGTCGATCCAATCCGCCAGACTCGGCTGCACCCTAGCTTCCTTTCTTTCGCCGATGACATCGGCTTGGTAGCGGCCTGGGAAAAATATGGGTGGCCCGACCTGTTCCCGAGATCGTCACATATCGACTGACGCATTATTGACGCTTTTTTGACGGTAGCGGGCGTTGACGCAACGCTGCCTTTGGGCGCAGTAATAGAACATCGCAAATACGAAAATAAGCATTGCATCTGGTAGTCAGGGAAACCCCCTTTCTGCCATCACGAGAGCTACGTCTATATTCCAGGGAGGGGGATTACATAGTGCAATCGATTGCACGTCAGAAGCCATTGGAGATGGCTGGCTGGTCTTCTCCAACGGAGCTTCCGTTCACTCATATTTTTGAAGCTGCCGGAGCCAGCGAGGGTTCGACTTCGGCGGGGACCGCGTTGTAGCAAATTATATTATGGCAAGCCGCCTCGCGGTGAGGTGGCAAATTTTGGGGAGTGAATATAATGAAATTGATGAGAAATATGATGATCGCCGCAAGCGTTGCATTGGTGACCGTGCCAATGTCGATTTCGGCACCGGCAATGGCTCAGGATTCAAGTTATAAGTCGGGCACGGTGTGGAACGTGTCGCGCATCAAGGTTCTCGACGGGCAGTTTGAAAACTACATGGATCATCTCGCCGGACAATGGAAGAAGGTTCAGGAGTTTGGCAAGGCCGAGGGTATCATCGTCGACTATCATGTGCTGGCAACCAATAATGCACGCGATGGCGAACCCAATCTGGTTCTGGTGATCGAATATAAGGATTATGCCAAGACAGCTGAAATTGAAGCGTTTACCAAGAAGGTCAACGCCATGCTCGCCACAACCGATCGCACCGCCGACAAGGAATATGGTCAGCGAACCAAGATGCGTGAACCAATGGGTTCGGTCCAATATCAGGAACTCGATCTTAAATAGATTGAACTGATGTGCTCGGCGGATGATTTTGCGACCCGTCATTCGCCGAGCAGCTTTTCCAAAAACGCATGATTTTATGATGTGAATTTTGATTTTGTAGAGACAACTCCGTTGCCAATTGCTGAGGGAGACAGAGAATGGACGACTCGACCGTCGACGGCAAAAAACTTCATGCAGCCTATGTCGATGCGATTAACAGCAACGACACCGAAAGGGTGATGGCGCTGCTTTCCGAAGATATTGTCTTTCAGGTAGCCGGCGAGCCCGAACTGGTCGGGGCCGCAGCGGTCGGCGAGTGGGCCGCGAGCTTCTTCGAGGCATTCGAGGCACATTACAGCAAACAGCAACTTGCCTTCGAGGCTTCGGGTGACCTCGCCTTCGACCGCTATACCTATACCGCCCGGCTGGTCGGACGCGAGGATGGCGCGGTGTTGGCCGAGCGCGGCAAGGGCACCGGTATCTTTCGGCGTGGCGATGACGGCCACTGGCTGCTGATCGTCGACAGCTGGAGTCCAGACGAGGGAGCAAAATGAACAGTAAATGCGAAACAGGGCGCGGGATAGCTGCTCATTCCGCAATCCAGCCCGGCTTTACGCCACATTAAACATCAAGGAATAATCGATGCCCATACCAACACCCAAGCCAGCCCATATTGTCTACCGAACGCGGCGCTTTGCGGAGATGTTGAAATGGTATGAGACCGTATTCGGCACGCATTTGGTTTATGCCAACGACGCGCTCGCTTTCGTGACCTTCGACGACGAGCATCACCGCTTCGCCTTTGCCAATCTCGATGTGATCGCGCCAGACGGAGAGGCCGACGAGCAGTCCCCGGTAGGTGTCGATCATGTCGCTTATGACCTGCCATCAATGCGCGGATTGCTTGAAGCCTGGGAGGCACTGAAGACACAGGGGATCGAGCCCTATTGGTGCGTCAACCACGGTATGAGCGCCTCGCTCTATTACGCCGACCCAGACGGCAACCAGATGGAATTCGCAGTCGATTGTTTTGCGACCAAGGCGGAGTGCCGCGCCTACTGGTCCGGTCCCGAGATCGGACAGAATCCTGTCGGTGTCGAGTTTGATCCCGACAACTGGCTGAAGCGGTTGCGAAGCGGGGCTTCGGAAGTCGAATTGCTTGCCATCAATCTCGACGCCGAAGTCTCGCCGCTCCGCGGCCGGTTCGAGGAACTGGTCGCGTCATGAACGACGCTACTCCTGAAATGGGAAGCCCCTTTTGCGGGTGAGGACAAAAGTAACACCGCAGCTTCAGAAGCGTCTGGGCCTGCCTTTTGCCATTGCGATCGCGGCGGGGTCGGTCATCGGATCGGGCATCATGCGCACCCCGGGGGTCATCGCCAATGAGGTGCCCATTGCCGAGATAGCCATGCTGCTGTGGGTGCTGGGCGGGGTTTACGTATTACTGTCGTGCAATGTTGCTGCTGAGCTGACCGCCGCCTTACCCAAGGCAGGCGGAATCTATGTTCCGGTGCACGAAGCCTATGGCGACGGCATGGGAATGCTCGCAGGTTGGGCGAACTGGACCGCCTATATTGCAGGAAGCGCGGCGCTGGCGCTGGCCTGCTCCGACTTTCTCGGGACGATTTTCGAGCCCGTCGCCGCAAACAAGGCGATCGTCGCTGCGATAATCCTGTTTGCGGTGACGGCGCTCAACTGGCTGGGCGTGCAGGAAGGCCGCTGGATCCAGATCATCGGTTCGGCCATCAAGATTGCCTTGCTGGTCGGTGTGATCATCGCTGCATTCATTGTCGACCCCGTGATCGCCGCAGCCGATCCGGCGCCGCCGGTTCCGCTAAGTGCGCTCGGCATCGTCGCTGTGATCACCGCGTTCCAGATCATTCTCGGTGCCTATGACGGCTGGATCGGTCCGGCCGCTTTTGCTGAAGAGGACAAGGATCCCGGCCGCAATATCCCGCGCGCGCTGTTTCGCTCG
Organism: Parasphingorhabdus sp.; assembly: GCF_041748495.1. Classification (GTDB taxonomy): domain Bacteria; phylum Pseudomonadota; class Alphaproteobacteria; order Sphingomonadales; family Sphingomonadaceae; genus Parasphingorhabdus. Next base: position 5,832 of record NZ_JBGTDD010000100.1, on the reverse strand, counting down.
GCCTTTCTGGTCATCGCCGTTTACCTCGCCCTGAATCTGGCTCTGTTCTCAATACTGGATATGACCACCCTGCGCGACTCCGATCTGCCCGTTGCCTTGCTGATCGAGGCCCTGCTTGGACCGACCGGGAATGTCGCGGTGGCATTGCTGGCGACATTCATGGCACTGATAACGCTCAACGGACTGGTCATGTCCGCGCCGCGGATTCTTTTTGCGATGGCGCGAGACCGGCTTTTCCTCCACGAAGCGACGCGGGTGAACCGGGGCGGGACGCCTTGGGTCGCCCTGTTGTGCGGAACCGCTGTGGCCGTGCCGCTTCTGTTTTCGGGCGGCTATGTGTTCGTATTCAAAATACAGACCGCACTGGGCATATTTGCTGGCACGATCTATTGCGCTGCATTTTTTACGCTGCGCCGACGCTGCCCCGACTTGCCACGCCCTTTCCGCGCGATCGGCTACCCGGCCTTGCCCGCCTTGATCCTACTGATCAATGCCGCGCTGTTTATTTCGGTTGTTGTCGCCGACCCGATGGGCGGGATCTGGATTGCAGCACTGATCGCAATCTGTCTTCCCGTAGGCATGGCACTTGGCCGCCGCCGCAGGGCCATTGTCGAAACATAACCACTCATCTCCACAGCGCCCTGAAGCACCGCGCCGCACCGTCTGCTTCGGAAAAGTCGAAGTCGAAACCGGACGGTCAGATCCCGGCCCACAAGTTGCCGTTCAATCTTCATGCCTCGAATGACTGCTTTCCATCTGTGGACGCCCCTGAAGATGCAAGCGGTAATTTGAGGGGTTTGACACGTAGTCGGATGCTGCCATCTGTCCGGCCTCTTGGTGCAGCATTTTGTGCTGCGGGCCCGGATGGGAACATGTGCAATCACTATCGAAGCAACCCCGAAGCGATCCCAACGTGGAAGGAGTATATTGGCGCGGCTGCTGACACACCCTTCTCTGAAATCAAAATTGACGTCTGGCCAAAATACCAGGGCATAGTCGCGCGTATCGACGGCGGTCAGAAGGTCCTCGGCACCATGCAATGGGGCGTACCACTAACAATGAAGGGTAAACGCCTTGGTACGACCGTTACAAAGTGAATCACGATCTCCACAATCTTGTCTCCAGCCTTCAACGAAGCGGCCCAGTTCCCGCCGCTAAATTTTGACTTTTGAAATTACGCCTTATCGCCTACCTGCGGTGGTTCCTGTGGGCTTGACCTGATTGATATTTTTTAGGCCCGACCTTCTACCAAATTGCGCCAACGGCCGATTCCCTTCACCCGCTCCAGATCAGTAATCACACCCTTTCGAAGTGGCGATAATCCAGTATCTTTGCGATGTGTTCGCGGCGTCGAGCGTGCTTCCTGCGAGAAGATGGCTCGCGAGTGCCGGTCGCTTGTAGGAAGCGTATTCGACTTGTAGCGGGGTGATGGCACTGATAGTGTGGCCAAGCGACGCATCATCAAAGGGCCGCATCATCTCCAGCTATCTTGTTCCCGTCCTCGTTATATTGCTTATGGTAACCGCCAATGCGCTCTTTGTCGCGGCGGAGTTCGCCACCGTCGGCGCGCGGAAATCGAGGGTTCAGGAAGAAGCCGAGAGCGGCAATCGGGTCGCCAGAAAGCTACTCAGGATCCTTCGCGATCCAGTCAAACTCGACAATTATGTGGCAGGTTGTCAGGTCGGCATCACCATCAGCAGTCTGGTGGCAGGTGCCTATGGGCAAGCGCAGCTGACACCACTGCTCCTGCCTTATCTTGGTGCAGTTGGTGGGCAGGTGACAGCAATTTTGATCGTGCTGATCGCCGTCACTATGATTCAGGTGGTGCTTGGCGAATTGCTGCCGAAGACCATTGCCCTTCGTTATCCAGAACGCCTGTCGATGGCGACCATGATGCCTATGCGTGCCAGCCTGGTCATCTTTCAGCCGCTGATCTTCCTTTTTAACGGCACGGCTTTCGCGATCATGCGCCTGTTCAAGCTGAGTGCGGATCACAGTCACACCCACGTCCATTCGCCCGACGAACTCGAAGCGCTGTTCAAGGCGAGCGCGGCCGGAGGACTGATCGATGCGGACGAGCGCAACATGCTGTCTGGCGCTCTGAGTGCTGACGACCGCTTTGTTCGCGAGATCATGACCCCGCGTACCCGGATGGCGAGCGTGAGCGTGAACGAGACTGTCGAACAGGCACTCATTCGTGCGGCCGAGACCGCATTTTCGCGCTTCCCAGTGTTGGACGAGACCGGCGAAGATGTGGTCGGGATCATCCATCTGCGGAAGCTTTTCGCTACCTTTGAACGGGACCCTCAGGCGATGGTCAGTTCGATTATGCGCGACCCCTTGATCGTGGCCGACGTGATGAGCGTGCCCAGACTGTGGCAGGCGTTACGCGCCAACGGGCGGCGATCTGCGATGGTAATCAACGAATATGGAAGCTTCACCGGACTGGTCACTCTTGAGGATGCATTGGAGGAAGTGTTCGGCGAAATGCAGGACGAATTCGATGATGAGGAAGAGCTTTTTGTCGAGCATGGCGGGCATATAAGCGTTCGAGGCGACGTGCGTCTGACGATGCTCGCCGATCGTCATGAAATCCTGCTTCCCGACGATCGCGCGGACACGGTGAGCGGGCTGATGTGGCACGAACTTGGCGGGCTTCCGGCGGCAGGGGATCGCGTCGAGATCCCCGGGACATCGATCAGCCTCGTCGTCGAGGCGATGGACGGGCAGGCTGTCCGACGGGTCCGGATCGAACGAACGGCGGAAGAGGACGAGGGATGACCGATGTCCTGATTCCCATTGCGGCGATATTGGCGCTCGTCACAATCAATGGCATCTTTGTGGCCGCCGAGTTCGCTCTGGTCGGCGCGCGCCGCAGCCGGTTCGAAACGATGGCACAGAACGACAACGGCGCGGCCAAATGGCTATTGCGGGTTTTTGATCGCGATGGCGGCAAGGATGCTTATATTGCCATTGCCCAATTGGGGATCACTCTCGCGAGCATCGGACTGGGTATGTATGGCGAGCCCGCGGTTGCCAAATGGCTCTACGAACCACTCGAGCGGCTCGGACTGTCGTACAATCAGTCGCATATGGCCGGATTCGTGATTGCGCTGGGCGGGATTACTTTCCTGCATGTCGTCTTCGGCGAGATGATTCCCAAGGCTTTGGCGCTGCAATCGCCCGAACGGGTCAGCATCTCGCTCAACCCGGTCATGCGGATGTTCGGCATCCTGTTCCGCCCGATGGTCATCCTGCTTAACAAAATCGCTTTCGCATTGATGCGTCTGCTGGGAATTCCAGATCCGGATAAGTCGGCGAGTCTGTTTAGCTCGCAGGAACTCGAGATTGTCACCGGCGAAGTTGTTGCCAGCGGGCAGATCGAGGACGCGCAGACGCGGTTGATCGAGAATATTTTCGAAATGGAAGATCGCACCGCTGCGGAACTGATGACCTCGCGCAACCGCATGGCTGCCGTTGCCTTATCGACCGATACCACGGCGACGGCCGCCCTTATTGCCGCCGGAACGGCAGCGCGCTATCCGGTTTACGGTGCGTCGCTCGACGACATCATCGGCGTCCTTCACGTCAAGGATTTCATCCGCAATCGCGTTTCCCAGATTGAAGCCGATCTTGCCTCTATCGTGCGTCCGCTGCCGCGCGTAGCGGGCGGGATGTCGGCCAACGAATTGATGAGATTGTTTAAAAAGCAGCGGGTCCACGCCGCGCTGGTCGTCGACGAGTTTGGCGGTACGCTTGGCTTCGTGACGATGGACGATCTGGTCGCGGATCTTATCGACGAGGAAGACGGAGCAGAGGCGCACTGGCTCGAGATACTGACCGACGGCACTATGTCGCTTGACGGCGAAGTCACATTGGCCGAGCTTGAGGAGGATCATGGGCTGGACATTAACCATCCGGAAGTCTCAACGGTTGCCGGATTGTTTCTGGCGGTCAATGGCGTTTTGCCTGCAGCCGGAGACAGTATCGAGGTGAACGGCATCCGTCTGGTAGCGGAGGAAGTTATGGGGATGAAGATTCTGCGCGTCCGGCTGCTACTGCCGGAGGTGAAATAATATTGCTTCGATCATCTTGGCTGTAAGGCCGTCGAAGATGAAATATTCTTCAAGACAGATCATCCGTGCATCGACCGTTTCAGCACTTGCATTTCTGAATGGGGAAATCTGACTGCGCTGGCGCTGTTTTGGGGCATCTCGATCCTTGGTATATAGAGCGAGGCCGCCTTCGGACGGCGAGCTCGCCGAACCGGAAAAACGATCAAACGCAGCCGCGCTCAATAGACCAGTCGGCGACATCCGTTCCAGTAATCGGTGTTGGTCGTACAGCTGCGCAGGCCGGAGCGGGAATCCACGAGGCAGGTGGTGCGTTTGCTGCACACCAGATTGCGTTCCTTTGGTACATAGGCTGGCGGCGCATTCATCCGGTCGAACAGGTTGACGACCTGTGGGCGCAAACGGTTCATATCGGCCTTCACCTTGCCATCGCCGTGCCGCAATGCCGTGTCCATCCAGTGCAATATCTCGTTCTGATGCTGTTTGACGTCGCGCCGCTGCAGCAGGGCGCTGGCAGCAATGATCGCCCCGGCGACATAGCCCTCATCGACCAGATTGCGGCCGAGCCGGTAGGCGATGTCAGGATCTGCCTTCACGCCCTTGCCCAAATTGACCATATCGGCGGCATAATAAGTCGCATAGACATGCCCGCCCTCGCTGGCCCGACGCAGATATTCCAGACCCTTTTTGGGATTTTTCGCGGTCGCTATGCCCTCGACATGGAACAGACCGGCCATGAACTGGGCGTCGACATGATCCGCCGCGGCTCCGGCGATAAAATGGCGCAGGCCTTGCGCTTCATCTTTCGGACCCAGCAGTTGGCCCGATGCCTTCAACGCTCCCAGAATGTAATTGGCGGGACCATCGCCCAGCGATGCCGCTTGCTCGAGCGTGTCGAACGCCAACTGGCGATCCGCACCCGGCGCGTTGCCCTGGGCCGCCGCCCAGCCCAGTTCAAAAAGGGCAGCGGGATCGTCCTGCTGCACATATTCGATCAACAGGGCCAACGCAGGCTGGGTCTTGATATCGCGGTTGATCGCACGCAGCGCCAAAGGCTCCGCCGGAACCGGGCAGGGCTGGCGTGCCTTGGCGCTGGCTTCATAGGCATCGGCAAAGGCTGCCTCTTCGCTGTCCAGCGCGCTGCCGCCCAAGACCTTGCTGACCAACAGATCATAGACTCCATGGCAATTGCTGCGCTGATGATGCTGACGGTCCGCGGCGGGCATCGCATTGTTCCATGGACCAGGACTATTGCCTGAGCTGGCAGAACCGGTCATCGAATAGGCGAGCAGGGCTATCATCAGGACCAGTAATCGTGGTGCCAATCCCCGGCGCAATCCGGTTGATCTGTCATTTCGAGAAAGTGCCATAGTCGCCCCCCCATCAAGGTGTCCGGCGCGACCGCGATGATTTGCTAACCATATTCCGGATCAGCGGCAAGCGCTTTTTTGGCGTAGCCTATCCGACAACGCGCTGGCTCAGCCACGGACAGCAGCTCCGGCCAGGATGGATTATTGAAAACCCTGTCCAACCCTTGATCCGCCGCCTTGACCCGCGCCGCCGCCCGGACCTGTCCCGGCGATGAACCAATTCCGCCGCTTGATACAAATTGCGACAATTTTTGTCTGTCCTGACAAAGTTCAGCGACAAATGTCCGTTAGAACATTCTTCATGACAGGGAATGCAGACCGCCTCCCTGAACAGGATCAAGAGGAAATCAAACATGAAAAAAGCAATTTTATTCTCGAGCGCCACCGCC
>NZ_JBGTDD010000099.1:0-2201 GCF_041748495.1 Parasphingorhabdus sp. | reverse complement strand
CAAGATCGCGTCGATCACCAAGCGCGAAACGGCCGAGAATCTCTGGCACAAATGCAAGAAATGCGAAGCGATGGTGTTCCTCAAGGAATATGAGGAAAATATGCATGTCTGCCCGAAATGCGAGCATCATGGCCGCATCGGGCCGATGGTCCGCTTCGCCCAGGTGATGGACGAGAATAGCTGGAAACTGATCCCCTGGGCCAAGGTTCAGGAAGATCCGCTCAAGTTCAAGGATCAGAAGAAATATTCAGACCGGCTGAAAGAGGCGCGGACCAAGACCGGCGAGCAGGATGCACTGATCAATGTCAAGGGCACGATAAAGCTGATCCCCTGCGTCGTCGGCGTGCAGGATTTTGCCTTCATGGGCGGTTCCATGGGCCTCGCCGTCGGGCAAGCCTTTGTCGATGGCGCCAAGCGCGCCCTGAAGGATCAATGCCCTTATATCATCTTCACCGCTGCCGGCGGTGCCCGGATGCAGGAAGGCATATTGTCGCTGATGCAGATGCCGAAGACCACGGTAGCGATCTCGATGCTGCGCGAGGCGGGAATCCCGTTCATCGTCGTGCTGACCGATCCGACCACCGGCGGCGTTACGGCCAGCTATGCGATGCTCGGCGATGTGCATATTTCCGAGCCCGGCGCGATGATCGGTTTTGCCGGCCAGCGGGTGATTGAAAACACCATCCGCGAGAAACTGCCGGAGGGTTTCCAGACCGCCGAATATCTGCTCGAGCACGGCATGATCGACATGGTCGTCCACCGCAAGCAATTGCGCGACACGCTGGCGCAGGTCATGGGCTATCTGATGGCATGGAAAGACGCCGCTTGAAAAAGCCCCTCCCCTTCACGGGAGGGTTGGGGCGGGAATAATCCCCCTCCCGCTCGCGGGAGGGGCTAGGGGTGGGAACATCATCCATGATCAGATCTGCTATTTCGAATATCCGGGCCCACCTCCGACCCCTCCCGCAAGCGGGAGAGGCGTAAATGGCTGACTCCGCCCGTTCCGATCATCCGGCCGTCCAGAGGCAGCTCGACCGGCTGGAAATGCTCTCCCCCGGACGCGATGTGCTGGGACTGGAGCGAATCGCCGCAGTTCTCGCCCGCCTCGACAATCCGCACGAAAAACTCCCGCCCGTGTTCCACGTCGCCGGCACCAATGGCAAGGGCTCGACCTGCGCGTTCCTGCGCGCCGCCATCGAAGCGGAAGGTCTCAAGGTCCATGTCTATACCAGCCCGCACCTGGTCCGGTTCAACGAACGGATCCGTCTGGCCGGCAAGCTGATCGAGGATGACTATCTCGCCGCGCTGCTCGCCCGGGTTCTCGACATCAGCACCGATATCAACCCCAGCTTCTTCGAGGCGACCACCGCCGCCGCCTTGCTCGCCTTCGCCGAGACACCAGCCGATGCCTGCATCCTGGAAGTCGGTCTAGGCGGTCGGCTCGATGCCACCAATGTGGTGCCGCATCCCGTCGCGACCGGCATTGCAGCGCTCGGTATCGACCATGAGGCCTTCCTGCTCGCTCCCGAAACGGGCACGCCGGAGCAACCGATGGTCCGCATCGCCTGGGAAAAAGCGGGCATCGCGAAAAGAAACACCCCCTTGCTCACACAAAAATATGCTGCAGAAATGCTGCACGCGATTGTCGACCATGCTGCAGATATCGGCGCGCAGCATTTTCCACGCGGTGAAGAGTGGGATGCCGCGATTTACGAGGGCCAGTTGCACTACCGCGACCAGTCCGGAAAGCTCAGCCTGCCCCTGCCCGCTCTGGTCGGCGCGCACCAGGCTGACAATGCGGCGCTCGCCATCGCGATGCTGCGGCACCAGCACACCCTCAGCATTTCGCAATCCGCGCTGAAGGCGGCAATGGGCTGGGCGCAATGGCCTGGGCGCATGCATTTCCTGATCGCCGGACCGGTGACCCATCTTCTGCCACCCGATGTCGAAACCTGGGTCGACGGCGGCCACAATGTCAGCGCCGGCCTCGCGCTCGCCAAATATTTTGCTGATTATGCGGCGGGGTCGATCAATCTGGTGATCGGGATGTTGGCGAACAAGGATCCGGCTGCCATCATCACGCCCCTGCAGGAGAAACTGGCAAGCGTGACGGTGATCCCGGTGCCAGGCCATGAATCGCACGCGCTCGGCGACTATCCCCAGGTCGACGCACCGGTGACCGAGGCCAGCGATATCTCCGC
>NZ_JBGTDD010000098.1:0-49136 GCF_041748495.1 Parasphingorhabdus sp. | reverse complement strand
CGAGGCTATTTCTCCACCACCTCAGGCAATATTACCGACGACGTGATCCTCAATTATCTCGACAAGCATACCAAGCCAAACAAAACTGGCTTCAGCCCCAAGCCATGAACCTACCGGCGTCAGCCGGTCAGTGGTTCAGTTCTTTTTGCCCTTTTTCTTGCCGAGGCCGATCGCCTTGGCAAGCTGCCGACGCTTTTCCGCATAATTGGGGGCAACCATCGGATAATCGTTCGGCAGGCCCCATTTGGCGCGATAGTCTTCGGGCGTCATGCCATAATGGGTCATCAGATGGCGTTTCAGCATCTTCAGCTTCTTGCCATCTTCGAGACAGACGACATAGTCTGGCTTGATCGATGCCTTGATCGGAACCGCAGGTTCAGGACGCGCCTGTTCGGCGGCCTTGCCCGAAAGTCCAGCGAGCGCCCCATGAACACTGCTAATGATGAGCGGCAAATCAGATACCGCGACGCTGTTGTTGCTGACATGGGCGGCAACAATGTCTGAAGTGAGCGTGATTAGCGTCTCATTCAGAGCAATTTCTTCCTCTGTCATATTCATATACCTTTGTGCGACGTTTATTATTTTATTGCATTTTATGCGCGCCATTATTTACACGAACGGTGACGGGCTGCAACACTCAAACAGCTCAACCATTAGTTTAGATGGTTAAACTGGCTTTATAAGTAACCGCGTCGAATTTTTCCATATTCGCGCCAGTATAATAGGCCTTGCGCAATCCAATCCGGTGAAAGCCAAACTTGCTGTAAAGCTTTTCTGCCGGATTATCGGCTCTCATTTCAAGGAATACCGATGCGACTTGGTTCGTACGCGCTGCCTGCAACATCTGTTCAAGCAGCAAATATCCGACGCCGCGACCCTGGCAGTCGGGAGCGACTGCGATCATCAGCAATTCTTCCTCATCGGCGGCCTGACGGCTGATGACAAAGCCATAAATTTGGGTTTTTCGCTGCGCAATCAGTAGCTTCGCACTAGGCATGGCAAGCATTGACCGGCATTGATGAACATTCCATCCTTCGCCATATGTCTTGGGAAAGGACTGTTCCATGACGCTCATTACAGCACTCAGGTCGGTCAGATCGCCCGTCCGGATATCGACCGGACCCAGGTCATGGTCTGACCATGGACGCTGGCGACCCGCCATCTCTCAGACCGTTTTCGCTGGCTGGGCGTCTGGTTTGCGCCCGTAGATCGGTGTGGGAGGCATTTTTTTCATAACGCTGGTCACTAAAGAGATTTGAGCGGCATTTGGCAATATCGAAAAGTGAGTATCAGCGCCGGTGGCCGCAGCCAGTTCTGCCGCTGCCGATCCAGCAATAATATCTGCCCTGACCTTTCGGGTGGCTTGTTCGGGAGCGATGGTGACAAACGGGGCCATCGGGTCTCCGGTTGCCGTAAAATTTTGCAGAAAATATTCGCCATGGCCGGCGAGCATGGCGACGCAGACCGGAAGCGGTGCGTCCATTTGCTCTCGAGCCTGCGCCGCAACGAGCGTCAGGCAATCATAACCCTGCACATCTGCATTCCAGGCTAGGGCGAGCGCTCTGGCGGCGGAAATGCCAATGCGGACGCCGGTGAAGCTTCCGGGCCCGCAATTGACCAGTATTCTAGCCGCTTTGCCATGACCAGGAAGTCGCGCAATCGCGGGGATCAGCTTTTCCGCATGACCGCGCCCAATTTCGGCATATTCCGATCCAATCAGTGCGCCATCCCCGAACAGAGCGACGGAACAGGCGATGGTGGCGGTATCAATCACGAGAAGGCGCTCGGCCATCCCGCGTCAGATCAGGCTGTTGAATTTGTCGAATTCGGGACGAGGGCTGCGATCGAAAATTGTTGTCGGATCGCCATAGCCCAATGTCGAGATGAAGTTCGATTTGACATCAGGCTGATCGCCGAAAAATTCCTTGTCGACAGCATCATTGTCAAAGCCTGACATCGGCCCGGTGTCGAGACCAAGCGCCCGCGCCGCGAGAATGAAATAGGCGCCCTGCAGCGAGCTGTTGCGCATCGCATGCACTTTGCGTGCCTCCGGATCTCCCTCGAACCAGCTTCTTGCATCGGCATGCGGAAAAAGTTCGGGCAGATGCTCGTGAAAATTCTGGTCCATGCCGATGATCACGGCAACCGGCGCCTTGCGGATCTTCTCCTCATTGCCGGCCGATGAAAGACCGGCCAGGCGATCGCGCGATTCCTGACTATGGCACCAGATCAGCCGGGCCGGCAGCATATTCGCGCTGGTCGGGCCCATCTTCATCAAATTCCAGATACCGTGGAGCTGGTCGACGGATACCGGTTTGTCGTGATAGCCATTATAGGTACGCGCTTCCAGGAACAGCTGATCCAGAGCCGCCTGACCCAGTGGTATATTCATTGAATTGCCCTTATTTGCGGAATGTTCAAGCAGCCCTAACTTCGGTGACCTCGGGCACATAATGTTTCAGCAGCGATTCGATACCATGTTTCAGCGTAGCCGTCGAAGAGGGGCAACCGGCGCAGGCTCCCTGCATTTTCAGAAACACCGTGCCCTTGTTGAAGCCGCGATAGATGATATCGCCGCCGTCATTGGCAACCGCCGGACGAACTCTGGTTTCGATCAGTTCCTTGATCTGTGCGACAATATCAGCATCTTCCGGATCGTCGTGCACTTCCTCTTCGGGTGGGACGACTATTTCACCAGCGCTGCCCGGCTTGAAAAGGGGCAGTCCAGCGGAAAAATGATCGAGCAAGATGCTGAGCACCTGTGGTTTCTGGTCGCTCCAGTCCGCACCAGGTCCACAAGTCACCGAAATGAAATCCGAACCGAAAAATACTCCGGTGACATCGCCCAGCGTGAACAATGCTTCCGCCAGCGGTGATATCTCGGCATCTTCCGGCGAAGCAAAATCGCGGGTTCCTTCGGTCATGACCGGTTGCCCGAGCAGGAATTTCAGGGTTGAGGGATTGGGTGTTTTTTCGGTTTCAATCAACATATCTGTTATCTGGCGATTATCGCCGTATGGATCAAGGGCTAAACACATTTCGAGGCGGCAGGACGCAAGAATAACGATAATATTCATTGGTCAGTAAGATAGGGACTGCTTATACCCGCAAAATGAAATCATTGACCCCCCGTTCCGTCCCTTGGTTGACCTTCTGTTTTCTGCTGTTCTGCCTTATGGCGATGCCTGGCTTGGTCATGGCGCAGGAAGCTGAGGGCGAAGCTGCCTTGCCTTGGCTCTATAAAAACAGCGACGTGCCGGTCGACAGGAGCTGGACTTTTGGCGAACTGGACAATGGCATGCGCTACGCAGTCAAGCGCAACGGCGTGCCGCCGGGACAGGTATCAATCCGGTTACGGATCAACGTTGGTTCGCTGATGGAAAATGACGAAGAGCAGGGATTTGCCCATTTCATGGAGCATCTGACCTTTCGCGGATCGACCCATGTCCCCGATGGCGAAGCGAAACGCGTGTGGCAGCGACTGGGAGCGACGTTCGGCAGCGACAGCAATGCCGAAACAACCCCTACGCAAACCGTTTATAAACTGGATCTCCCCAATGCCAGCAGGGCAAGCCTCGACGAGAGTTTGAAAATATTGTCGGGCATGATGATATCGCCGGGCCTGGGCCTAACAGCGGTCAATGCGGAGCGCCCGGTCGTATTGGCGGAATTGCGAGAACGCGCTGGTCCCCAGTCCAAAGTTCAGAATGCCACACGGGAATTATTCTTCGCCGGTCAACGGATGGCCGACCGGGCGCCGATCGGGACCCCGGAAACATTGAGCGCGGCGACGCCGCAGATGCTGCAATCATTCCACCAGCGCTGGTATCGCCCGGAGCAGGCGGTGATCGTCATTGCAGGCGATGGTGACCCGGCTGTGTTCGAGGAACTGCTGAACAAGCATTTTACCCAATGGCAAGGCACAGGCGAAGCAGGCAGTGTCCCGGACTTCGGTGAACCACAGGATATCGACGATATCAGTGCGGTGGTTATCGAGCCAACCCTGCCGCGGTTCATTTCCATGGTCATTGCTCGGCCATGGGAGCAGGTCAACGATACTATTGTCTATAACCAGCAGATTTTGATCGACCTGCTGGCGCTGCAGCTGATCAATCGTCGTCTGGAAGCGCGAGCCAGAACCGGAGGCAGCTATTTGCAGGCGAGCGTGGGGCAGGATGATGTGAGCCGGTCGCTTGACGGGACGTTTGTCAGCATCATTCCGCTGGGTGATGACTGGGAGGCCGCGCTAAGGGACGTGCGTGCCGTGATCGCCGACGCCACGGCGGTCGCGCCATCGGAGCCGGATATCGCTCGCGAGATTGCTGAATTTGATGCCGCTCTGGCCATTGGTGTGGAAAGCTATCAGACCGAAGCAGCGCGGGATCAGGCCGATAACATCATCAACGCTGTCGATATTCACGAAACTGTGGCGACGCCGCAAGTGGCGCTTGATGTATTTCGGGCGATGCGGGACCTGTACACGCCGGAGAGGCTGCTCGACTCGACGCGCAAATTATTCTCGGGCGTCTCGACCCGCGCATTGCTCACATCACCCGACGCCATCGATAACGGCAAGACAAGACTGGCTCAGGCACTGCGTCTCACCGTTGATGCTGCCAGCGATGTCCGCGTCACCCAGTCCGATATCGGCTTCGAAGCGCTGGACAAGATCGGCAAAAAGGGCAGGATTAAATCTTCCAGGAAAATTGAACGGTTCGAGATCGAGCAACTGGAACTGGAAAATGGCGTCCGGGTGCTGCTCTACCCCAATTCGGCCGAGCGTAACAAGATCATGGTCAACGTCCGGTTCGGCAACGGCTATCGCGGGCTCTCGCCTCATGAAGAATCGCTTGCCTGGACTGGGGCCATGGCCTTGATGGCCAGCGGCATCGGCGATCTCGGCCAGGAAGAACTCGACAAGATTACCACCGGCCGGCGGATTGGTTTGGGGTTCGGCATCGATAATGATGCCTTCGAGATCAGCGCGGATACCCGGGCTTCCGATCTCGAGGACCAGTTGCATCTGATCGCTGCCAAACTGGCATTCCCTCGCTGGGACGCCGCGCCGGTTATCCGAAGCAAGGCTGCAGCCCTGATCAGTTACGACAGTTTTTCGGCTTCTCCGCAGGCGGTTTTGGAGCGCGATCTGGAATGGCTCATTCGCGGCAAGGACCCTCGCTGGAAGACACCCGACAAGGAAGATTTCAACCAGTTGACCGCCGGGAATTTCAAGCAATTCTGGCAACCCATTCTGGCCAGCGGGCCGGTCGAACTGATGATCTTCGGAGATTTCAATCGGGACGAGGCCGTCGAGTCCGTCCTCAAGACTTTTGGCGCTTTGAAAAAACGCAAGCCGCAGGCAATCCCACGCGATGCGCAGTCGCCGCGTTTCCCGCCACCGCAGGCCGGCCCGGAAATCCTGGTGCACAATGGTGACACAGAACAGGCCGCTGCGATGATAGCGTGGCCGACCGGGGGCGGACTGGACAATGTACGCGAGAGCCGCAAGCTCGAGGTTCTGGTTTCGATTTTCAACGATCGCCTGTTCGATATTCTGCGCTCGCAGCAAGGCGCCAGCTATAGTCCGCAGGTCGTGAATAATTGGCCAGTCGATTTTGAAACAGGCGGTTATATCGGTGCGCAGAGTCAGTTGATGCCGGATAATGTCGATCGATTCTACAATGTCGTGCGATTGATAGCCAAGGATCTACGGGAAAAGCCGGTCAGCGCAGACGAGTTGCAGCGCGTTGTTGAACCCTTGCGGCAACTGATCGCCAGAGCCAGCAGCGGCAATAGTTTCTGGATGGGCCAGATGGAGGGTGCGAGCTTCAATCCGCAAAAATTTGTCGCCCTGCAAACCCTGCTTCGTGATTATACCGCCATCACAGCGGAAGAAGTGCAAGCGCTCGCGATCAAATATCTTGATGAAGAAAAACAATGGAAGCTGGTGGTCCTGCCCGAATCCGAACGTCTGGCTGCCAATGACAATGATCCGGCAGTTGCTCCATCAAAAGCAGCTACCCGAAACTAGACGAATCCAGCCTGTAATCAGAGAGAGTCGACCAGCGCCAATATCTGATCGTTGGTCGGTCGTTTCTTATAGTCACCGGACACCGATTTCGCGACGATCTTCCCTGTTTCGTCGATCAAAAATACAGAGGCATAGGGCACGCCAGCAGCGCGGCCTTCGATATATTGGGGATCGCGCAGTCCAAACGCGTCAATCACCGTCGATTGCTGATCGGACAGCATGTCATATTGCAACATCTGGTTTTTTGAAAAGCGATCCTGCTTGTCGGGACTGTCATAGCTGATTCCATAAAGCGTATAGCCACGGTCCTTCAGGTCGCCGACAATCGCATTGATCGATTTCAATTGGGTCTGACAAAACGGACACCATTCGACCGAGCGGGTAAAAACCAGCAGGGCAGGGCCCTTTGCCACGATCTGACCCAATGTGGTTTCGCCTGCATTGGTCAGCAAGCTGGCAGTCATCGGAGCCTGGGCCCCGATAGCCAGGCCGGCATCGATGCTGTCTGCTTCGGTGATCGGAGCAACAACCGCTTCCGGCTTGACTTCGACCTGTTCGGTGCCTTCGGTGACGGTATCGGGTGCCGGTTCGGAGCAGGCAGACAAGCCCATCGCAGCAATGCAGGTCATCAATAATGTGGCGCTTTTCATGACGGGTTCCATCCAGCTATCTGTTCGATCATTCGCTGTTTTGAGATATTCCGTTACAGCCGCAGAAAAATTTTATTCGCTGGCGAAAGACAAGGCACAATTCGCTCGAATATCATCAAGATCCTGCTTGTGTCATCACAATATATATTTCGACAGATCGGTGTCTTTGGCGACATCCGACAGCTGCTTTTCGACATAGGCCTTGTCGATGCTGATTTCTTCGCCCACCCGGTCTTCCGCCGTGAAACTTATCTCTTCCAACAGCTTCTCCATGACCGTCTGAAGTCTGCGCGCACCGATATTTTCAACCGTTTCGTTCACATTTGCCGCAATTTCGGCCAGCTTCGCGATCGCATCCTCGGTGATGCTGATCTTGACGTCCTCGGTACCGAGCAGGGCAATATATTGCTCGGGCAAATTGGCCTTGGTTTCGGTCAATATCCGGACGAAATCAGCTTCGGTCAAGGCCCGCAGTTCCACCCGGATCGGCAAGCGACCCTGCAGTTCAGGAAGCATGTCGCTGGGCTTGGATATCGAAAAAGCACCGGAGGCAATGAACAGGATATGATCGGTTTTCATCGGACCATATTTGGTCGCGACCGTTGTTCCCTCGATCAGCGGCAGCAGGTCGCGCTGGACGCCTTCCCGGCTGACCGATCCGCCGCGCATATCGCTCACCGCGATCTTGTCGATTTCGTCCAGGAAGACGATACCATTGGATTCGGCGTCGGAAATCGCCGCCCGTGAAATATCCTCGTCATCAAGACGCTTATCGGACTCTTCTTCAACCAGCTTGTCCCACGCATCCGCCACCCGCATTTTGCGACGTTTCAGGCGGTTTTGATTCAGGGCCTTGCCCATCATGTCGGACAGATTGATCATCCCGACCTGTCCGCCCATGCCGGGAATATCCATTGGCATATTGGGTGTATCTTCGACTTCAATCTCGATCTCGTTGTCGTTCATATGATTGTCGACAACCCGCTGGCGGAAACTTTCGCGCGTCGCTTCGCTGGCATTTTCACCGCAAAGAACGTCGAGTAGCCGTTTCATCGCCGCTTCCGCGGCGGCTTCGTGCACCGCCAATCGCCGGCGTTCCCGTTCCAGGCGGACCGCTTCTTCCGCGAGATCACGGGCAATTTGTTCGACGTCCCGGCCGACATAGCCGACTTCGGTGAACTTGGTCGCTTCCACCTTGATAAAGGGTGCGTCGGCCAGTTTCGCAAGGCGACGGGAAATCTCGGTCTTGCCGCAACCGGTGGGGCCGATCATCAGGATATTTTTGGGGGTCACTTCCTCGCGCAGTTCGGCGGGCAGTCGCTGCCTGCGCCAGCGGTTGCGCAGGGCGACAGCCACCGCACGTTTGGCGTCCTGCTGGCCAATAATATGTTCATCCAACGCCTTCACGATGGCTTTGGGGGTCAGGTTCGCCTGCATATCGGTCACTCTTCATTCAAAATGGTTGGGGGTCCGGCGGAGATCAGCTGTCGCTTGCTAGCGATTCGATGGTGATATGATCATTGGTGTAGACACAAATTTCCGCTGCAATTTCCATTGCTTTTCGTGCCAGCTTTTCCGCATCCTTCTCGTAATCTGCCAGGGCGCGAGCAGCCGAAAGAGCGAAATTTCCGCCGGATCCGATGGCAGCGATCCCTTCTGTCGGCTCCAGAACGTCGCCATTGCCGGTCAGGATAAGTGTAATGTCCTTGTCCGCCACGATCATCAGCGCTTCCAGATTGCGCAAATATTTATCGGTACGCCAGTCCTTTGCCAATTCAACCGCTGCGCGCATCAACTGTCCGCTATGGCGCTCCAGCTTTGCTTCCAGGCGCTCGAACAATGTGAACGCGTCGGCGGTTGCGCCTGCAAAGCCACCAATCACCGATCCGTCGTGCAATTGTCGGACCTTTCGGGCATTTCGCTTCATCACCGTCTGGCCCATGGACACCTGACCGTCGCCAACGACGACGACCTTGCCATTTTTTCGCACCGATAGGATGGTTGTGCCGTGCCATTGGGGCAGGCCATGTTGCTGATTTTCTGTCATGAAAGCAGATATGGGTAAGCCGATCCGGATGTGCAACCTGCGGCTTGCCCTACCGGCTTGATGACACGGTGCTGATCAGGCAACCGCCAGATTTCTGCCAATGATTGCATAAAAAAAATGGCGACCAGAAGCCGCCATTTTTAATCAATATGCCAGAACCAGTTCAGGGGCTGGTTGGAGTATCTTCGCTGCCGTCAGCAGCGATGATGATTCCGCCGATGATTGCTGCAGCTGCGAGGATTGCCAGAATTATTCCAGTTCCACCCTCGACGTTGCTTTCGCCTTCAACCGTTGCACTGGTACGTGCAGCAGATGTTACAGGCTGGGTAGCCTGCGCCAAGACGGGTGCGCTTACAAGCGATGCGGCTGCGGCTGCAGCCATTCCAATTTTACCGAAACGCATAATTTGCTCCTTCAGGGTTTCGCATTTCATTCAATACGCGATGGTCATTGGCATAACAGGCTGCTGAAATCAACCATCTTATTGTTCAAACTGGCAATTTCAGCGACCAGTTGCAAAGATCACACAGATCAGCGGTTTGCCTGACAAGTTTTATGTTTGTGCGATTGAGGCGCTGATCATTGGTTTGGCCTGTCTGATCATGTGAAACCCGCTGGCTTCTCAGGGTTGTTCCAATTCAAGACGTTAACCAAGGCCATGAATTTCGTGCTGGAAAGCATGGCTAAATTCCTGTTAACCAATGGCCATGAACGGACAGAGATCGAGACCATTGATATTGCGGGATGAAGGTATACGGCATCCCTTTCGCCAAAGCCTGCCGATCGAGATCGTGCAAATCGCCAGGAAAGAACAAGATTCGCAGGTCGCGCTGGCCGGCAAGGAAAAAGGTCTGGCGCATGACGCCAGCCTGTTTCTGCTCAGCTTTCTCGCCTTTTTTACCGCCTTTTCCACGTTCATTTTCTGATCCGGGACTGTTCAGTCGCAAGCGTGGTGCAATTGCAGGCCCAGCCAAGCCGCAATCAGGCACAAGGCCGCAACCAGCAATAATTGTTCGGTTGTTGAAACTCCCAACATACTCAGTCCCAGGGCAACGAGGGCGCCGAGAACCATGCAGCCGGCATTGACGACATTATTGGCGGCTATGGTGCGGGCGGTCTGGCTGATGTCGACGGTGGTCGTCAGAAAAGCATATAACGGGACGACAAACATGCCCCCGAATATCGCAACGCCGCCCAGCGTGCCAAGCAGTGCCCATGCCCCGTCATGGTCGATGAATGTTTCGAATGTATAGAGCTGGCCGTCAGGCAAGCCTTCCCAACCGCGGGCAATGAAGTAGAGAATGAGAACGAAAACGCCCATCAATATGACACTGATCGGAGCAAATCGGGCGGAGACTTCATTTTTCAGCATTCGGTTGACCAGAATCGAACCGATGGCAATGCCGATCGAAAATACGCCGAGGAACAGGCTTGCAACCTGGGGGGTGGCGGTCAGAACATTCTCTACCAGAGGGGGAAACTGGATGATCATCACCGAACCGATGGTCCAGAAAAAGCTGATCGCGATAATCGCCAGATAGAGCCGGCGGACATGCAAAGTAGCCGCGATCAAACGGATCGAAGAGCGTATGAAATTATAATCGATTTTCTCGACTTCCTTTTGCGCCGGAGCCGGCGGCATGAACTGGGCCGCGACGCGGCCGATCAGCGCCACGAAGAAAACCGCGATAATCGCGACTTCGGTGCCGTTTCCATCCCGGTCAATGATGATGCCCCCCAGAATCGTCCCCGCGAGAATCGCAATATAGGTACCGGCCTCGACCAGCCCTGTCCCCGCGAGGACTTCATCCTTTTGCAGATGCTGCGGCAGCACGGCATATTTTATCGGGCCGAAAAAGGTCGACTGCAGACCCAGAAGGAACAGGGCGGTCAGCATGATGGGAATAGACTGCAGCCACAGCCCGACTCCGCCGATCAGGGCAATGAATATTTCCAGTGTTTTGACGAATCGAGTGATCCGGGCCTTGTCATAATTGTCTGCCAGTTGACCAGCGAGAGACGAAAACAGGAAAAAGGGCAGGATGAAAAGTCCGGAGGCGAGAGCGTTAAAGGCAAAATCCTCGGATTCACTATCATAAATTCCGTAGGTCACCAGGATGACCATCGAGAATTTGAAGAGATTGTCGTTGAATGCCCCGAGAAGCTGCGTGAGGAACAGGGGCAGAAACCGTCTTGTTCGCAGCAGATGCGCCGTATTTTGCATATGATGGAAATCTCTTCTCGAGCGGAAAAAGGAGC
Organism: Parasphingorhabdus sp.; assembly: GCF_041748495.1. Lineage (GTDB taxonomy): Bacteria > Pseudomonadota > Alphaproteobacteria > Sphingomonadales > Sphingomonadaceae > Parasphingorhabdus. The sequence goes on along the minus strand of NZ_JBGTDD010000098.1, from coordinate 38,149 downwards.
GTCAGGCCATCCTTAGCCCATTGAGCCATGGCGTCAAATCGTATGACGGGCGCAGAGGTCACCAATTTGGCCATTAATTGGCTGAATCAATTTTCATTTTCGGCAAATCCGTTTATGCGAATGCCGCAATGCTGAATTTTCCGAACATATTGACGCTTTCGAGAATATTTGCGGTACCGATTCTGGTTTTTCTGCTTTGGCCGAATTTCGATCTGGTCGCTCGCCAGCCCTTGCCCATCGACTATCTGCTGGCATTTGGCCTCTATTGCCTGATGGCGGTTACCGACTATTTTGATGGCTATCTGGCGCGGACCCAAGGAACCGTATCAAAGCTCGGTATCTTTCTGGACCCGATCGCGGACAAGATCATGGTCGCGGCCGTGGTCCTGATGCTGATATTCACCAGGGATATCAACGGATGGCACACGATCGCGGCTATCGTCATCTTGTTACGCGAAATCATGGTATCCGGGCTGCGTGAATTTCTTGCCGGCCTGCAGGTCAGCGTTCCGGTGTCGCAGCTTGCCAAATGGAAAACCGGATTTCAGATGATTGCTCTGGGCGCTATGATACTGGCTGGCGGCCTGCCGCATATGCCGATCGTTCAGACTGTCGGACTGTGGACGCTCTGGACCGCCGCAATTCTGACCCTGATCACGGGATGGGATTATCTGCGCGTCGGTTTGAAGCATATGGACTGATGCCGCGCTCGCTCAACATCATATATTTTTCCTGGGTGCGCGAACGGCTCGGCATGGATCAGGAACAAGTCACGCTGGGCGAAGATATCGAGACAATTGAAGATGTGCTGACGATGCTGTCCAACCGGGGGGCGCAATATGCAGAGCTGTTTTCGGATATTGGAAAATTGCGCTTCGCGCTTGATCAGGATTACGGCATTGCCACCGCCAGCATCGGATCGGCGCGGGAGCTGGCCATTTTTCCGCCGGTGACTGGCGGATGATAAAGATTGTTGTCGGACCAGAAGATTTCGACATCGGCGTCGAGACGCGGGCGGTTGCCGGGCAGGGTGGCGGTGCGATTGCCAGCTTTGTCGGCCAGGTCCGCGATGACGGCAATCTGGAATCATTGGAACTGGAACATTATCCGGCAATGACGGGCAAGGCGCTGCAGGATATAGCCGAAACAGCGCTTTCCGACTGGTCTCTCCATGCCGTGACGATCATCCACCGGGTAGGGAAACTGGCCGTTGGCGAGAATATCGTGCTCGTCGTGACCGGATCCGATCATCGCAATGCAGCCATGGAATCCTGCTCATTCATCATGGATAAGCTGAAGACAGTCGCGCCTTTCTGGAAAAAGGAGACAGGCGCCGACGGGGCAGAAAAATGGATCGACGAACGGGCGTCTGATGTCGAAGCGGCGGCAAATTGGAAAAAATAATATTCTGGCCTAGGGATGTGCTTTGGAAACCCAGTTCTGCGCGCCCCTCATAATCTCTGCCAATAGTTGAAATTCACTCCGTCGCGGACTGTTCTTGCGCCAGACCAGAGCGATGTCGCGGGTGGCCCGATCCGATTTCAGTGGCCGGGCGACGATATTGGTATAATTTAATATGCCGCTGTCGATCGCCATTTTCGGGAGCAGAGTGAGGCCGAGACCATTGTCCACCATCTGCACCAGCGTGTGCAGTGATGTGCCCATCATCCTGGCGGAAGCTCTGAGTTCGGGCCGATTGCAGGCCGCCAGAGCATGATCCTTCAGACAATGCCCGTCCTCCAGCAACAACAGCTGGGTCTCGTCGATGTTCGCCGGGTCCACTTGCGGCGGCGGGTCACGCGGATCATTTTTTGGGAAAGCGACGAAAATCTCATCGCTGAACAGCACCTCCGACTCGACATCGCCGCAGGGAAAGGGCTGCGCCAGCAAGACACAATCGGCATGGCCGTGATGCAGCGAGTCGCACGCCGCCTGGCTGGTTTCCTCTTTCAAATAGAGTTTCAGGTCCGGGCGCTCCTTGCGCAATTGCGGCAGGAGGCGTGGCAGAAGAAAAGGGGCTATGGTGGGAATGACGCTCATCCGGACATCTCCGGCCAGTGGTTTGCCTGCCGAGCGCGCCATTTCGAACAGTTCTTCAGCCTCGCGCAGGATCCGATAGGCCTTTTCCACCATCTGATTGCCCAGTTCCGTAAAGCGTACAACTCTGCGCGTGCGTTCCACCAGCACGATGTCCAGCAATGCTTCCAGTTCCTTTATCCCCGCAGACAGGGTGGACTGGGTCACAAAGCAGGATTCCGCAGCCTTGCCAAAATGACCATGTTCTTTCAGCGCCACCAGATATTGCAATTGCTTGAGCGTGGGCAGGTAAGTCGACATTATCGAGGCTTTCGATCAGTGGCAGTGTATTGATCTAATATAGTGATGATACGCCGTTTGAAAAGCATCATCCTATTTCAGTTGCAAGAAAAGACTGGAAATACTGATTTGCCGAGCCTATTTTAAAAGCCTTGACCCCTTCCGGAGGAAATATATGTTTCGGGCACTCGGCGCTTATTTGGATTCCATCAAGGCGCGCGATCCGGCTCCGCGATCGCGGTGGGAGGTGCTGCTCTATCCGGGTGTGCTGGCCGTCGGCCTGCATCGCGTGGCGCATTGGCTGTTCAAGGGCGAACTCTATTTCTTCGCGCGCTTCATCAACCATTTCTCGAGATTCCTGACCGCCATCGATATCCATCCCGGTGCCAGAATCGGCAGGAATCTGTTTATCGATCACGGATTCACCGTCATTGGTGAAACCGCCGAAATCGGTGACAATGTAACCATCTATCAATGCGTGACCCTGGGCGGGACCAATCCGGCCAATGGTGTCGGGGGCAAGCGCCACCCGACCATTGAGGATGAGGCCATATTGGGTTCCGGTGCCCAGGTGCTCGGTCCGATCACCGTCGGCAAACGGGCTCGGGTCGGCGCCAATGCGGTGGTCACCCAGAACGTTCCCGAGGGTGCCACCATGGTAGGTGTCCGCGCGCGCCCGACCTTGGTCGAGGCCAAGGATTATCAGAAGGAATTTGTTCCTTACGGCACGCCGTGCAGCGAGATATTCGATCCGTCGACGCAAAAGCTGGAAATCTTGCAGTGCGAAATGGAGCAGTTGCAGAAGCGTATTGCCGCTTTCGCCAAGGAACGGAGCAGGGATGACAGTGGAATCGCGGCCAAGGGACGTGACAGCGCTTGATGCGTTTTTCCGAGTCCAACATATCGGCCTTTCCGCCGCGAATCACGCCATCGCAGGTAGGATTTGAGCGGCGCGAACTCGACCGCATACTCAATCTCTATGGCCGCATGGTCGCGGCCGGCCACTGGAAAGATTACGCCATGGATATGCGCCGCGATGTGGCGATATTCGCCGCCTTCCGCCGGGCATCGGAGCGGCCCCAGATCAGGATCGAGAAACGCCCGGCCGAGCGCAATCGGCAGGGCATGTGGTCGTTGCACGGGGAGCAGGGACAGATCTTGAAGCGCGGTCATGATCTGTCGGCCGTGCTTGCCCCGGTCGAACGCAAACTGCTGAAACTGGTTGCCGACTAGAAGGTCAAGCCCGTGCGCCCGGGTCTGTACTGCCCAGAAAACTAGCCTTCTGCAGCATCGGTATCGAGCGCATAGCCTGCTGATCGTACCGTCCGGATAATATCCGATCTGCCGTTGGCATTCAGGGCTTTGCGGAGACGACGAATATGGACGTCGACGGTGCGCAACTCGATATCGCTATCCTGACCCCAGACGCTGTCTAGCAGCCGCTCGCGGGAAAACACCCAGTTGGGATGTTCCAGAAAATGACGGAGCAGACGAAATTCGGTGGGTCCCAGCGGTATCGTGTCGCCGTCGCGTTTGACCTTGTGCCCGACCGTATCCATTTCCAGATCGCCGAAAGTCAGCTTTTCCCCGGCCAGTGCGGGCCGGACCCGGCGCAGCACCGCCTTGACCCGCGCGATCAGTTCCCGCGGGCTGAACGGCTTGGTGATATAATCATCCGCACCCGTCTCGAGCCCCCGGATCTTGTCTTCCTCTTCACCCCGAGCGGTCAGCATGATGATCGGAATATTGGCGGTTTCGGACGAGCGCCGCAACCGCCGGCACACTTCAATCCCGGACAGGCTTTCCAGCATCCAGTCGAGCAATATCACATCCGGGCGATGTTCCTGCACCAGCAGCAGCGCCTCTTCGCCATCCGGAGTATGGATGACATCATATTCTTCCTTCTTGAAGTTCCAGGTCAGCAGTTCCGCCAGCGCGGCATCGTCTTCGACGAGCAATAATTTGGCATTTACCATCAGTCGGCCCCATTCTTTGGTACGTTATCGATCGGCGTCGTGGGATTCTCGCCCCGGGTGCGCTCGGGCATGGGTTCGCCGGTCGCCGCGAAATAGACCATCTCTGCAACATTGGTCGCATGATCACCGATCCGTTCCAGATTCTTGGCAATGAACAGCAGATGCGCGGCTTCGCCAATATCCTTGGGATTCTCGATCATGTGGGTGATCACCGCCCGGAAGATGCTGTTGTAGAAATCGTCGACAATCTGATCCCGTCGGTTCACTTCCATCGCCAGTTCGGCATCGCGCCGGGCAAAGGCATCGAGTGAATCGCGGACCAGTTCGCTGGCAATTTTCGACATCGAAGGAAGCAGCGAGATCGGCCTCAACCGATGGGTATGGGTGACGAGCGGGACCCGTTTGGCAATATTTTTCGCATAATCACCGATCCGTTCAACCACCCCGGATATTTTGAACGTGGCGATCAATTCCCTCAGGTCATCCGCCATCGGTGCCCGGAGCGCGATCGTCTGAAAGGTCAGTTCGTCGATCCGCTTTTCGAGATCATCGATCAGCTTGTCTTCCCGGACGACTTCCGCCGCCAGTTCCAGATCGCTATTTTCCAGCGCCCGCATCGCCTTGGCAATGGCCTGCTCGCTGCGGCCGCCGATTTCGGCGACCATTCCGCGCAATTCGTTGATGTCAGAATCGAAGGCTTTGACGGTATGTTCTGTGCCACTATTGACCATGGTTGTTCCTAATCATCGATAAGTCAGCCGTAGCGACCGGTGATATAATCCCGCGTTTTTTCTTCCCGCGGATTGGTGAAAATATCGGTCGTCTCGCCATATTCCACCAATGTGCCAAGGTGGAAAAAGGCTGTTTTTTGGGAAACGCGCGCCGCTTGCTGCATATTATGTGTCACAATCACTATAGCATATTTTCCGCGCAGTTCGTGTATCAGTTCTTCGATCTTGGCGGTTGCGATCGGATCAAGCGCCGAGCAGGGTTCATCCATCAGGATCACTTCCGGATCCACTGCGATGGCGCGAGCGATACACAGGCGCTGCTGCTGACCACCGGACAATGCGGTGCCGCTGTCCTGCAGCCGGTCTTTCACTTCGCCCCAGAGGCCAGCGCGTTGCAGCGAGGATTCGACAATTTCGTCCAGTTCTTCCTTGCCAGTCGCAAGGCCATGGATGCGCGGGCCATAAGCGATATTGTCATAGATGGATTTGGGAAAGGGATTGGGTTTCTGGAACACCATTCCGACCCGAGCGCGCAACTGCACGACATCCATTTTGGAGGCATAAATATCCTCACCCTCCAGCTTGATTTCGCCGGTGACGCGCGCGATCGGAATTGTGTCGTTCATCCGGTTCATGCAGCGCAGGAAGGTCGATTTGCCGCAACCGGACGGCCCGATAAAGGCGGTGACGCTGTCCATGTTCACATCAATCGAGACGTCGTTGATCGCCTGCTTGTCGCCATAGAAAACATCGACATGGCGCGCCGTCATTTTGGGCGTTCCGCTATCGGTGGTCATGCCTGTCGTGGCCGAATCTGTCATATTTACGCTTTCGCTCGGTTCAAGTTTTTCTGATCGTCGTGCATCGGGACATTTACCAACGGGTTTCAAAACGATTGCGCAGGTAGATCGCCAGGGCATTCATGATCAGAAGGAATAATAACAATATGATGATCGCCGCTGAAGTCTTCTCGACAAAGCCGCGATCGACCTCGTCGGACCAAAGGAAAATCTGCACCGGCAACACGGTCGCCGGATCGGTGATGCCGCTCGGCGGTGTGGCAATGAACGCCCGCATGCCGATCATCAGCAGCGGTGCGGTCTCGCCCAGCGCCCGCGCCATCCCGATGATGGTTCCGGTCAATATGCCAGGCAGGGCGAGTGGCAGGACGTGGTGAAACACGACCTGCAGAGGGCTTGCGCCGATACCCAATGCGGCTTCCCGGATCGAAGGCGGCACGGATTTGACGGCATTGCGCCCGGAAATGACAATCACCGGCATCGTCATCAGCGCCAGGGTCAGGCCGCCGACCAGCGCGCCGGATCGCGGCATGCCGAAAAAGTTCAGAAACACCGCCAGGCCGAGCAGACCGAAGATGATCGACGGTACCGCAGCCAGATTGTTGATCGAAACCTCGATCAGATCGGTTAGCCGGTTCTTGGGCGCATATTCCTCGAGATAGAGCGCAGCCAGCACGCCGACCGGGAAGGCCAGCATCAACGTCACGATCATCGTGATCAAGGAACCTTTGAATGCTCCCCAGATGCCCACTTGCATCGGATCGGTGGCGTCGGAATTGCTCAGGAAATTCCAGTTGAACCCGGTTGAAAGCCGATCCTTATATTGCCGAACTTTCTGTTCGGCAGCGGGAGTGCCTCCGGACTTGTAGGCAATATCTATCTCCGAACTGACCGGCAGATATACGGTCGCTTTCCGTTCGACAATGTCCGGATTATCGAGAATCATGGCGCTGACCGCTGTCCATGCGCCCGAGGAGAACAGGTTGGCACCATCTTCGCCATATTGGATTTCAATGCTGCTAGCGACAATTTCCCGCAGCCCCATGACCTGCAAATTGGCATCTGCATTCGGCCCTTCAAACTGACTGGCCGACGCACCGCTGGTAACCGCGGGAAAATCTATCTGGAGCGGCATTTCCGTTTGCGTAAATCCGCGGAAACCATTGCCCACCATGACGATCAGCAGGAAAGCCAGAAATCCAGCCGAAAGCACGATTGCAGATATGCCCATGGCCTTGAACCGACGTTCGGCCGAATAACGCCGGGCAATGCGCTTCTGCATTTCGGCGCCCTGCCAGTCGGTCGGAAGACGCCTGGTTTCGATCAGATCATTCATATGCTTCCCGATATTTTTTGACGACCCGCAAGGCGATCAGGTTGAGCAGCAGGGTCACGATGAACAGGACAAGGCCCAGGGCAAATGCAGCCAGCGTCTTGGGACTGTCAAACTCCTGATCGCCGGTCAGCAACTGGACGATCTGGGCCGTTACGGTGGTAACACTGGCAAAGGGATTGGCCGTCATATTGGCCGCGAGACCGGCAGCCATGACGACGATCATCGTCTCACCGATCGCCCGGCTGACGGCCAGCAGCACACCGCCGACTACGCCAGGGAGCGCGGCGGGAATCAGGACTTTCTTGATGGTTTCGCTCTGGGTCGCTCCCATTGCCAGCGATCCATCCCGCATCGCGCTCGGCACGGCGGCAATACTGTCATCGGCCATCGAGGAAACAAACGGAATGATCATGATCCCCATCACCACACCAGCTGCCAGAGCGGATTCCGAAGAGGCATTGGAAATGCCGATCGCAACGGCAAAGTCACGCAAGGCCGGCGCAACGGTCAAGGCGGCAAAATAGCCGTAGACGACGGTGGGTACCCCGGCGAGCACCTCCAGTATTGGTTTCATCCACGCCCGAAATCTTGCCGGGGCATATTGGGTGAGATAGATAGCGCTCATCAGACCGAGAGGGATCGCCACGATCATGGCGATGATCGCGCCGATGAATACCGTGCCCCAGAACAGCGGTATCGCGCCAAATCCGGTTTCGCCCCGCGGGCCGGCTACTGCCTTCGGGTTCCATTCCGTGCCAAATAGAAAGTCGATCGGCGACACCATCGAGAAGAATCGGATCGTTTCGAAGACCAGTGAAAGGAAAATGCCAACCGTGGTGATGATTGCGATCAGCGATGCGAGCAGCAGCAGCAACATGGTCACCCGCTCGATTTTTGTCCGCGCGCGGAGGTCCGGCTTGATCTTCAGCCACGCGTAAACGCCGCAAGCAAAAACCATCAGCAATGCCGCGATCGCTCCGATCATCTGATAATAAGCAATCGCGTCGCGATAGGGTTCGACCATGGACTGCGATAGCGGATTAAACGCATTGACCTGATTGCCATAGGCGATGGCCCGCGCTTCCGATAGAATGGCTGCGCGAGAAAAGGCATCTTGCGGCAATTGCGCCGCAGCGGGGCTGGTCAGCGCGGCATCGGTGATCAGCGCCGGACTGACGAAACTCCACACGGTCATGAAAATGGCCGCAGGGATGATCGCCCATAATGCGACATACCAGCCATGATAATTGGGCAGGGAATGAAGAACCGAGCGCGATTTTTTGCCGACGGATTGCATTCCGGCCGCCTTCAGGCGGCCAAAGAACCAAGCGATCAGACCCAGGCCAATGACGAGAAAAAGGAGCGTCGCACTTGTCACTATATCTGGTTCCGCCCTTGTTTCAAAATCATCTGCAAAATACGCCTGTTCAGGCGCGCTTATTTCAATTCGCCAATTGCAAGTGGTGTCATATTGCGTACCACTTCGGTCATGTTTTCTCGTACATTGTCCGGCGAGACAATCAACCCGGCCTTTGCCAGATAGCCGTCCCTTGTGCCTGCGTTGACAAAGGCCAAAAGATAGTCCTGCAACCCCGGTATGACGCCGACATGCTGCTTCTTGGCATAGACATAAAGCGGCCGGGCTCCCGGATAATCGCCGGATGCAATTGCCTCATAGCCTGGTTCCACACCGGAAATCGCAATGCCCCGAACATTGTCAAGATTGGCTTCCAGAAAGCTATAGCCGAAAATACCCACGCTATTGGGATTCGCAGTCAGCTTCTGGACAATCAGATTATCATTTTCGCCTGCGTCGATATAGGCGCCATCTGCCCTTATCTCGTGACAGATCGATTTAAATTCTTCCTCATCGCTGTCCTTCAGCGCTCTCGTGGCGGGATCGGTGATACAACCGACCTCCATGATCAGTTCGGTGAGCGCATCGCGGGTGCCGGACGTGGATGGGGGCCCGTAGACATTGATCGGAAGATCTGGAAGCGAGGGATCGATTTCCGACCAGCTTTCGGTGCTATTCTCTATGCCAAAAGGCCGCGCAGCAATGGCCTTGTAAATCTGGGCAGGTGTGAGCGAAAAGGAAGGCCCGTTTTTCGATTGGGCAATGGCAATTCCGTCGATCCCGATTTGCACTTCAACGACGTCGGTGACGCCATTTGTCTGGCATAATTCCAGCTCTGAACGCTTGATCCGGCGCGATGCATTGACGATGTCGGGGGTATTCGCACCCACGCCAGAGCAGAAAAGGCTCAACCCGCTGCCGGTTCCGGTCGATTCCAATATCGGCGACGGATTGGCACCATTGATGCTATATTGTTCGGCCACAGCCTTGGCAAAGGGGAAAACGGTAGACGATCCGACAATCCGGATTTCGCTGCGGGTCCCGCTCTGACCGCCGGACGCCTGGTCCTGACAAGCGGAGAGCGCAAAGGAGGCGGCCGCAAGCAATGCGATTTGTCTTAACATGGAAAAATCCCCAGTTCGTCTATGGTCGGTCCAGGGCAAAGGCTCGCAAAGACCAGAATCACAGGCTCGTTGGCGTGGCTTCTAGGGAGGCGCAATGTCCTGATCATTACAGATATGTTACGGATATGTGACGATGGATCATGGGCCGTTCTTCTTGACGGAATTTCGTCCGCGAATGCATGTTATGGTGACAGATTTTGGCGATCGGCAGAACTGATGGAATTGCCCGCTATGGGGAGCAGCACCGAGACCGTCGTGCCGACGCCGACATCGCTGGCGATTTCCATTCGGCCACCATGCCGTTCGGTAATATGCTTGACGATGGCCAGCCCAAGGCCGGTCCCGCCAATGGATTTGCTGCGGCCCTTGTCGACGCGGTAGAAACGCTCGGTAAGCCGGGGAATATGTTCGGCAGCGATGCCGTCGCCCTGATCGCTGATGGCAAGGCATAACATCGTTCCAGCCTTGTTGGGTGCCAGATTGATCGTTACCGGAGCGCCCTTTTTGCCATATTTGAAGGCGTTGCTGAGCAAATTATTCACGACCTGGGCCAATTGCGCGCGATCTCCGTGAATCAGCGGGACATCGGTCGGCAGATGGACCAATATTTCGGCTTCCTTCTTGCCGCGACTGTTGATGTAAAAATCGCGCGCTTCGCCGACCAGTTCACTCAGATCTATCTGTTCCGAAGGCAGTTCGAATTTCTCTGCTTCAATCCGGGAAAGCGACATCAGGTCCTCGACCAGACGCTGCATGCGATCGGCTTCGGTATACATTATTTTGAGGAATCGGGTGCGGGTCGCATCATCCTTGCCAGCCGTTGGATCTTCCAGAGTTTCCAGGAAGCCCTTGATCGCGGCCAGCGGCGTACGCAATTCGTGGCTGGCGTTGGCGACGAAGTCGGTACGCATTCTCTCTGCCGCGTAGCGGCTGCTGCGATCCGACAATTGCACCAGTTTCAGGCCGTCCTGCAAGGTGTTGATGCGCAGTTCCCATCTCTGGTCGGTGCTGCCGACGCCGACCAGCAAGATAGGCTCCCCGGTATGCTGGGCGTCGGGATTGGCAAGTCGGTCAGCAGCGGCAGGATGGCGAATAGCGATCCGCACATCCTCGCCGACGATATGATCGCCCAAAACTTTGGCCGCAGCGGAATTGGCCGCCGCAACTTTTGCATTGCGCACCAGCAATATCGGATCCGTGATCGGGTTGATGATATCCTGATAGGCTTCAGAGCGGCCCTGGTATAATATCCGTTTGCGTTGCCGTTCCAGCGTGGCCGGGTCCGGCAATGGCGGGGCAGGCGGATCCTGCAGAACTGTGAACAGGGCAATCAAGCCGCTGCCGACGACAATCAGAAATTGTTGTCCGGGCTGCTGCAGCAGGCCTGCCAGCAGGGCACCACCCAGAATGAAGGCCAGAGCAACCAGCAAGCGCAAGGGGGAGACGGAGGTCATCTTGCCGATTCTGACATTTTCATAGCACCCATCTAGGCTGCGCCGGACCGGATCGGCAATGGGAATATTTCAGCGCTCTGGCCCGCGCGTTCCCCCGTAGAGGCCTTGTTAACGAATTTCGTGTCTATGTCCCGAATATGGACGCGGCGCGCAGCGACGGACTGTTTGCTCGCTTTTAACCGGATTTCTGCGTATGTGCGGCAATCGGAAGCTAGGAAAACCAAGGACAGCAACGCGATGAAAGATCACCTTCCATCTGAATCGTCAGCCGATGCTGACCGGAATAACGGAATCGTGACCCGCCGTCGTGCCTTGATGATGGGCGCAATAACGGCTTCGGCGGTGGTCAGTATCAAGCCGGCACTGGCCCAGACCGCCGGTTCGGTACTCAACTGCGAAATTCCGGTCCCTGCCAATAATACGACGGGCGGGCATATCGATGCCGCCGGCAGGGTCGTTTCGGCTGATACACCCGGCGCCTTTCCGCCAGCAGGCCGAAATTTCACCGGCGAAGAAGTGCGGCGTGCGATGAACGGACGGACGCTGCCCGGCACGTCCTATGACCAGTCCCAGGCCTATGTGAATTATATCCGCAGACTGCAGGCTGGCCAGAGCGGCTTTACCTGCTATGCATCGCTGCAAATGCCCCGCTGATATTCGCGACCCCTTTTTAACATTTGGCTGCTATCAGACCTGCATGTCCTACCAGAATCGCAGGTAATCATGACCCGGAGATATCGCGCCGCCGCAAAGGATGATCTGCTCTGGCATGATCTGGACAGCATGACTTTGCTGTTTCATCGTCCGTCGGGAATCACCCATATGCTGGCCGAACCCGCTCCCGCGATATTGGCAGTGATGGAAGATCTGCCCCTCACCGCGGCTGAAATCGCGTCGCGATTGATTGCGGAATTTGACGTCGAGACGGAGACGGATGCCGAACAGATCGTCATCGCCAGGCTGGAAGAGCTTTCCGGATTGGGACTGGTCACGCGGGCGGCGGATTGATGCGGGATATGCATCAGATTCTGCTCAGGATCGGGCCCGCCGCTTTCCGGATCGCTTCGTCATGGCGGCAACCTCTGGATCAATTGGAGGCCTTATACCGTGATTATCCGGCACCTGCTGATCCAATGGTCGACTTCACGGTTCGTCTCGAGCCGGAAAAGCCTTGGCGACGCTATCTCCGACCCGCGGTTCATATCGGTGGCGACTTCTGGCTGCCGGATGCTGCGCCATTGCCGCTCGCCCAGGGATTGCTGGCTGCCGAAATGGGCATGAACCTGCAAATGGCGCTCGGCTGGCGGCGGCATTTGCTGCTCCATGCCAGCAGTGTGGAAAAAGACGGCAAGGCGCTGATCATGACCGGTCTTTCCGGTTCGGGAAAATCCACTTTATCCGCCATGCTGGCCGAACGTGGCTGGCGTTTCATGGGTGATGAATTTGCCCTTTTGAGCCTCGATTCCGGCCAATTCGTGCCGTTTCCACGCCTGATCAGCCTGAAAAACGAGGCGATCGGGGCGATGCAGAAAGTTGCCCCGGCGAGCCGTTTTGGTCCGGAAATGAAAGCCACGCCGAAAGGCGATATCCGGCATCTTGTTCCCCCGAAGACAGCATTGGCAAGGATGGATGAGCCCGCCGCGCCGGCGCTGCTGCTCTTTCCCCGCTTTGGCCACGCACCGACGCTGCGAGACATGGGGCAATCGGAAATATTCGTTCGGCTCACTCAGGCCTCGACCAATTATGTTGCGCTGGGAGAGGCAGGCTTTCGTGCGCTCACCCGGTTTGTCGATACCGTCCCCGTCAAGGCGATGGATTATCAATCGACCGAACAGGCTGAACAATTGATCGAAAGCCTGTGGAGCGAGCTGCCATGATGCGGGACGCAGCTCTCTTGGTTCGTGCTCTGCGCGAACCGGCAAGCGCCGCGACGCTGACCAGCAGCCAGTGGTCCGAATTGGTCAGTGTCGCGCGCGCGGAATCCCTGATCGGCTCACTGGCTCATCGGCTCAAGGGCATATCCGTACCGGATTGCATGCAATATGTCCTGGACGACGCCATCGGCGCGCATGATCTGGCGCGCCAGCAGGCCTTGTGGGAAGCCGATTGTGCCCGCAGGGCCTTGATCAATTATTCCGGAAAGATCGTACTGATGAAAGGCACCGCTTATGTTGCGGCAAATCTCGATGCCGGCGTGGGCCGCAGCATCGGCGATCTCGATATCATGGTGGCCCGGGATGACTTGGCGGTGGTCGAGTCCACCCTGCTTGATGCCGGTTGGGAGTGGGTGAAGCCCGATCCCTATGATGACCAATATTACCGGGACCATATGCATGAGCTGCCGCCGCTGATCCACCGCGAGCGCGACCGGATGATCGACGTCCATCATACGACGCTGCCGCTGACCGCAAGGCCGACGCCCGATGCGCAGGCGATGCGGGACAATGCGATTGCGCTCGACAATGGCCTCCATGTCATGGCGCCGACCGACATGGTCCTCCATTCCATTGCCCATCTGTTTGCCGACGGCGATCTGGCGGGCGGATTGCGCAATCTGTGGGACATCAACCTCCTGATCCGGCAGTTTGCTCAGGATGACGAGGAATTCTGGACAGAATTGGGGGTTCGGGCGAAAACCCATGATCTGGTGCAGGAGATGGAGAGAGGCTTGCGCCTGGCAGCGCGCCTCTATCACACCCCGGTCTATAAATATCGGGCGGGTCAAACCGAATTTGCCGACTATCTCTATGTCCGGCGATTGCTGGCGCGCGACGGCTATGGACGGGAAACGCGGAAGCTGACTCGCCTGGCCTTTTACGTCCGTTCACACTGGCTGCGGATGCCGCCGATGATGTTGGCCCGGCATTTGTGGACCAAGTGGCGGAAAGGTGGAAAGCCATCGAAATGAACCTGCCAATAGACCGTAAATCACGCTGGCTTAAGTCCCGTTTGCATGGCATTAGCCGCTGCAAATGGCCGAGCCAGCGCCTCTTTTGCCCAATTTGCTCCGGAGTAACCCGATGACCGACCGCCCGCTAGCTGCAATCATATTGGCCGCCGGACAGGGCACAAGGATGAAATCGGAGACGCACAAGGTGCTGCACCCGATTGCCGGAAAGCCGATGCTGCATCATCTGCTCGATACCGTCGATTCGATCGGGGTGGAGCGCACGGTCATTGTCGTCGGCGCGCGGCGAGGGCAGATTGAGGCCAGCGTAGCCGGCCGCAATGTCGCAATCGCGGTTCAGGAAGACCAGCTCGGCACGGGCCATGCCGTGGCGCAGGCCCATGATGCGCTGAAAGGCTTCGCCGGTGATGTGCTGATCCTCTACGGCGACGTGCCAATGGTCGGTGCCGACACGATGCGCGAAATGATCTACCGGCTGAACAATGGCTCAGACCCGCGTGCCGTCGTACTCGGCTTCCGTCCCGATGACGCCGGTGCCTATGGCCGGATCATCGCCGATGACCAGGGCGAAATCACGAAAATGGTCGAATATAAGGATGCCAGCGATACGGAGCGCCAAGTCAATTTGTGCAACAGCGGCCTGATGGCGGCGCGATCAACCGACCTGTTCATCCTGCTCGACCAGATCAGCAACGACAATGCAGCGGGTGAATATTATCTGCCCGATATCGTGATGTTGCCTGGCCAGAAAAGCGCGGTGATCGAAGTTGAAGATCCCGCCGAGGTGGCCGGCGTCAACAGCCGGGCGGAACTCGCGGCCATGGAAGGCGAATGGCAACAGCGCCGCCGCACGCGGGCGATGGCGGATGGCGTATCCCTGATCGCTCCTGAAACAGTCTGGTTTTCTCATGATACGGAGATTGCTCCCGATGTCGTGATAGAACCGAATGTCATATTTGGTCCCGGCGTTGCCATTGCCAGCGGTACGGTCATCTATGGTCACAGCCATATCGAAGGCGCGCAAATCGGAGAGAATGCGAGAGTCGGGCCTTTTGCTCGCCTGCGGCCCGGTTCGGTGATGGAAGAGGGTTCCAAGGTCGGCAATTTTGTGGAAATGAAGAAAACCACGCTCGGCAAGGGCGCGAAAGCCAATCACCTGACCTATCTCGGCGATACCGAAGTGGGCGAGGGTGCCAATATCGGCGCCGGCACGATTACCTGCAATTATGACGGTTATCTGAAATACAGGACGGTGATCGGCAAGGGCGCATTTATCGGCTCGAACAGCGCGCTGGTTGCTCCGGTGACGATTGGCGATGGCGCGATTGTTGGCGCCGGGGCGACGATCACCAGAGACGTGGCGGCCGATGATCTGGCGCTGGTGCGCTCGGAACAGAAGGTAAGGGTTGGTTGGGCGAAGAAATTTCGCGAGGCGATGCTGAAGAAAAAGGCAGGGAAGTGAGGGTTGGACATTTTTTGGTGCCACGGCTTTCGTTGATTTCCCGTCATTCGCGCAACGCCGCCAAAAATTCATTGACATGATATCATGATATGATATCAATATATCATAATGACCCGTATCCTGGCTGATCTTCCCGAAGACGATGTGAAATGGCTCGACGCGCAGGCGGCGGAGTTGGGCAAGTCGCGAGCGCAATTGCTGCGGGATGCGGTCAGCGCCTATCGTTCTGAAGCCCCCAAAGACTGGCTCGATATCGGCTTTGGCGCATGGAAGGACCGCACTGATATTGGCGACGCGGTTGATTGGCAGCGGCGACAACGAGCCGGTTCGACGCGGCCATGGGACGATGACTATGAAGAGGTGAAAGCCGAGTTCCCGGATCTGTTCGACGACGAGGATGACCGGCAACGGCAAATCCATCTGGACATGCTTGCCGGTCAATATCCCGAATCCAATAAGCCAAAAAGCACGTGAGCGGCTTCACCTTCGATTCCAATATCATAATTGACGCCCTTGCGGGCTTCGAGCCGGCGCGCTCGGAAATCCGGCGTGCAACGGCGGGTGGATTGCGCCCCTGGGCCAGTCGCATGGTCTGGATAGAGGTCCTGGCCAAAGGCACCGACGAGCAGTTGCGCAGGGCGTCCATTCTCATGTCGGGTTTCGGAATTGACGAGATTGACGAAGAAATAGCGGAACGGGCGTCGGCGCTGCGCAGGCAACGCCCGCGCCTCAAATCGTCCGACGCCATCATACTCGCAACCGCGATGACGCGGGGTCGCGTTCTCGTAACCCGCAATACCAAAGACTTCCCTGCCAATATGCCGGGAATTCGCGTACCTTATACCCTCTGAAGCGAAAGACCCGAAAAGCATGTGCGGAATCATTGGAATAGTTGGCAAGGAACCGGTCTCGGATCGACTGGTCGATGGGCTCAAACGGATGGAATATCGCGGCTATGACAGCGCCGGTGTCTGTACCGTGCACGATAACCAGCTGATCCGTCGCCGGGCCGAGGGCAAGCTTGCCAATCTGGTTGCAGTGTTGAAAAATGACGATGCGGTCGGCAATGTCGGGATTGCGCATACAAGGTGGGCGACCCATGGCGCGCCGACAACGTACAATGCGCATCCCCATGCAACAAGCGAAGTGGCGCTGGTCCACAATGGCATTATCGAAAATTTCAAGGCCCTGCGCGAAGAATTGACCGCACGCGGACGATCCTTTGAAAGCGAGACCGATACCGAGGTTGTTGCGCATCTGGTCAGTGAACAGGTCGAAAGCGGCAAATCGCCGGAACAAGCCGTGCAGGCCATTTTACCGCAGTTGCGCGGAGCCTTTGCTCTCGCCATTGCCTTTCGCTCTCAGCCGGATATGCTGATCGGCGCACGGCTCGGATCACCGTTGGTGGTCGGCTATGGCGACGGCGAAACCTATCTGGGATCCGATGCCCTGGCCCTGGCACCCCTGACCCAGAAGATCGCCTATCTGGAAGAAGGTGACTGGGTCGTGGTCACGCGCGATGGCGCGGCAATTTATGACAAGGACAACCAGTCGGTAGAGCGGGCAATAACGACATCCGGCGTGTCTGCGGCGACCATCGAAAAAGGCAATTATCGCCATTTCATGCAGAAGGAAATCTTCGAGCAGCCGACCGTGGTTGCCCAGACCTTGCGAAGCTATATCAGGCCGCTCGAACAGCAGGTGGCGCTGCCGCAAATGGACTTCGATCTGCGCGACATCAAGCGGATCACGATCGTCGCCTGTGGGACCAGCTATTATGCCGGCATGGTCGCAAAATACTGGTTCGAGAGTTTTGCCCGAGTGCCCGTCGATCTGGATTTCGCGTCGGAGTTTCGGTATCGCGATCCGGTGTTCGAGTCTGGCGGATTGGCCCTGTTCATATCCCAATCCGGGGAGACTGCCGATACTTTGGCGGCGCTCCGTCACAGCAAGGACAATGGCCAGAAAATTGCCGTGGTCGTGAATGTCCCGACCAGTTCGATGGCGCGGGAAGCCGATCTGTTGCTGCCCACCCACGCCGGTCCGGAAATCGGTGTCGCATCGACCAAGGCCTTTTCTTGCCAGCTGGCTGTACTGGCGGCGCTTGCCGCGCATCTTGCCGTCGTCAAAGGCCAGATGACGCGGGATGAAGAGCGCGATGTCGTGCGGCATCTGACCGAAGCGCCGGCAGCGCTGAACGCAGCGCTGGCCCATGATGAGGATATCGCCGCAATGGCCCATCTGATCGCACCGGCCCGCGATGTGCTCTATCTCGGCCGCGGTCCCGATTATCCGCTGGCGCTGGAAGGCGCGCTCAAGCTCAAGGAAATCAGCTATATCCACGCCGAAGGCTATGCCTCGGGCGAGATGAAACATGGACCGATTGCCCTGATCGACGAAGCGGTCCCGGTCATCGTGCTCGCACCATCCGGGCCGTTGTTCGAAAAAACCGTGTCGAACATGCAGGAGGTCATGGCGCGGGGCGGCAAGGTCGTGCTCATCTCGGACGCCGCAGGTCTTGCCGAAGCCGGCGAGGGCTGCATGGCGACGATCGAGATGCCCAAGGTGCATCCGCTGATCGCCCCGCTGGTCTATGCCGTGCCCGTCCAGCTGCTCGCTTATCATGTGGCGGTTGCCAAAGGCACCGATGTCGATCAGCCCCGCAATCTCGCAAAATCGGTCACGGTGGAATGAGCATGGCAGAAAACCCCTCATATGTGACGGTCGAGACCGGCAGCGGCAAGTTCCAGCAGACGGTTCGGATCGGCAATCATCAATTTCTGGCGGATGAACCGGAATCTTTCGGCGGCACCGACAGCGGTCCGTCGCCTTATGACCTGTTGCTCGCCGCGCTGGGCAGTTGCACCTCGATGACGATGAAGATGTATGCGGATCGCAAGAATATTCCTCTGGAAAGCGTGCATGTGGAACTGGAACACAGCCGCGCACATGCCGAGGATTGTCACGACTGCGACAAGGCCGACAAGCGGATCGACGTGATCGATCGTTCGATCACCCTCCGCGGCGATCTGACCGACGAGCAGCGCAAAAAGCTGC
This sequence comes from Parasphingorhabdus sp., assembly GCF_041748495.1. Lineage (GTDB taxonomy): Bacteria > Pseudomonadota > Alphaproteobacteria > Sphingomonadales > Sphingomonadaceae > Parasphingorhabdus. The sequence continues at coordinate 19,628 of NZ_JBGTDD010000098.1, read as the reverse complement.
TTGAAATTGCGGAGAAATGTCCGGTCCACAGGACGTTGGAAAACAGAATTGACATTCATACCACCGAAGTCCGGGATTGATCCCGGCGCAGCAGTGCGAAGCGCCTGCCACGCTCTGAACTTGCCAATCGGACCAGTCTCGCGTAGCCCGCAGTGGCAGCGAGGATCGACGATTGTCTGACAGAAAAATAAGAAACTGGCTGGATGCCGGCCTGATCGATGCCGACACGGCGCTGCGCCTCCGGGAATATGAAGCAGATCAGTCACGGCCTCTGGGCCTCTGGGCGCTGATCGGGCTGGGTGCCCTGGCCATCGGTCTGGGCATCATCTCCCTGGTTGCAGCCAATTGGGACGATATTCCCGGCATGATCCGGCTCACGGTTCACGGGATATTGATCACAGCCGTTGCCGCGGTCATTTTTCTCCTCCAGCCGCGCAATGGCTTTCTCGGACTCTATCTGAAGGATGTGCTGCTGTTCATCCTCGCCTTTCTCGGCGCCACTTTTCTTGGTCATCTGGGCCAGGTCTATCAGACCAGTTCCCCGTTATGGCAGCCGCTGGCGACGTGGTTGCTGCTATTTTCACCGCTGCTGCTGCTGGCCGGTCGAGGCTGGCTGATTTCCCTGCTCTGGGTCGCCGGCCTTCTGGGCACCGCCATCGCGTACTGGAGCTGGTATACGCAACAAAGCAGCGAGCTGCCGTCGCTCTATATCGCGGTCATCACCAGCGTCCCGGTTTTTGCGTTGCTCGCTGGCGTATTCGCAAGGACAATCAGCTCACGACAGCTGTTCTGGAAGCAGGTTGGACAATTTGCTCTGGCATCCTTTGTCGCCGGCGTGACCCTTAAACTGATAGCGGATGGCCTGATGACAGGCGGACTCTTCGGATCCGAAGCGGCTGTCATTACCTTAGCAACGATCCAGCTGGCCCTTTGGGGCGCTGCGGCTTTGCTCATCTATGCCTTCCACCGTACCGCCGCCGGTATCGGCATGGCCGCAATATTGCTGGCTGCCGCCACGATTAACTCTGCCAGCAGCGCTCTCCCATCGACTGAACCCGTGATCAGCGCGATATGGTTCATGGCATTCTGGGCCGCGATTGGCTGGAGCGCGAACCAGGCTGGCTGGCGCAATATTTTCCAGATGGTCGTCGCCGTAATCGCGCTGCGGCTGATCATCCTGAGTTTCGAACTGGCATCGGATCTGTTGAGCAGCGGCCTCGGGCTGATCCTTGCCGGAGTGATCACCATTGCCATCGCTGTCGTCGCTTACCGTTTCTCCAAGGCCTTTGCACCCGCCAGAATGCCTGCCAGCGACGCAAGGAACGAGGGAGGCGATCGATGAACCGGTTCAGTCGCTTCTTCCTGCCGATCGCGCTGCTGTTGCCACTACTCGGACTCGGCCTGATCTGGTGGCTGACCGACAGCGATTCGGATCAGGGGACGGAATGGGATGTGCCGATCGCTGGCTATGATCCGCGGGATTTGCTGCGCGGACATTATGTCCAGTTCCGCTATGATTGGCCCACCGTTCGCGAAGGGGATATCCCGACCTGGTCTGGATCGCGGCAAGGCCTTTGCATCACCGGGGCTGCGCCGCGCATCAGAAGCGTGGCTGTCCAGGATCTGATCGGCCCCGATTCATCTTCAACGGCTGTCTGCGATGCAACCGCCAAAGTGAACCCGTGGAGCGAGGAAGGCGATGATGGGCTGCTCCGCGACCGCATCTATGTGCCCCAGGACGCCGCGCGCGAATATGACGCCAAGCTGGCCAATCCATCCTTGCAGGGAATCGTCCGGATACGCATCAACAGCAGCGGCTTCATCACGCCGCTATCGCTCCGTTTCCAGCCGCGGTCCGATGACAATGTTGATCGGGAACAAGCCGAGTGAAATCCGGCATCGTTGGCGGCTGCCACTGCGGCGCTGTCCGCTTTGCAGCAAAAGTCCGGAAGCGACCGGCACTGCTTGATTGTAATTGCTCAATCTGCGCGCGAACAGCCTATCTGCATCTGATTGTGCCGCATCCCGATTTTACTCTGGTCACCGGCAGGGCTGTTCTCACCAGCTACAGATTCGGGAGCGGCCAGGCGGATCATCTGTTCTGCAGCCAATGCGGCGTCAAAAGCTTCTATCAACCCCGTTCCCATCCGGGTGCATGGAGCGTCAATTATAACTGCCTGGATATCGGTCATGACCTGACACCGGGGATCAGGAAATTTGACGGCCGGAATTGGGAAGCGGCGAAAGCGCGATTGAAATAGAAAACCCTTTCAGCACAAAAAACGGCCCGCTGATCATCTCGGCGGGCCGTTTCTGCGGGCGTATATCAGCAGGTCCTAGGCCAGATCGAATCGATCGGCATTCATGACCTTGGTCCAGGCCGCGATGAAATCTTCGACAAATTTCTGCTTGTGGCTGTCCTCGGCATAGACTTCGGCAACCGAACGCAGTTGCGAATTGGAGCCGAAGACCAGATCAGTTCGCGTGGCGGTCCACAATTGCTCACCGGTTGAGCGATCGGTACCGATGAATTCCTCGTCACCCGACTCGTCGACAACTGTCCATGCCGTACCCATATGCAGCAGGTTGACGAAATAGTCGTTGGTCAGTCGACCCGGATGATCGGTCAGCACACCATGTTTGCTGTTACCGCTATTGGCGCCCAGCACCCGCATTCCGCCGACCAGCACGGTCATTTCGGGGATCGAGAGATTGAGCAGATTCGCGCGGTCGACCAGCAGATCTTCGGTCTTCACACCCGCCTTGGTCTTCAGATAATTGCGGAAGCCGTCGGCAAAGGGCTCAAGCGGCTCGAAGCTTTCTGCGTCGGTCTGCTCTTGCGTGGCGTCGCCGCGGCCGGTTGTTACCGGAACGGTGACATCAAAGCCGGCGTCTTTGGCCGCTTTTTCGACCGCCGCCGAACCGGCAATGACGATAGCGTCCGCCATCGACAGCGAGCCGCGCATCTCGTCGAGTTGCGACAACACGCGCGTCAACTCGTCAGGATCGTTGACCGTCCAGTCCTTCTGCGGAGCAAGCCGCACATGCGCACCATTGGCGCCGCCGCGATGATCGCTTTTGCGGTAGGTGGAAGCCGACGCCCAGGCTGCCTTGACCAGTTCGGACACGGAAAGACCGCTGTCCAGGATCTTCGACTTGAACGCCGAGACGTCGCTGTCCGATGCCTGGGCACCAGCGGGCACGGGGTCCTGCCAGATCAGATCCTCAGCCGGTACATCCGGTCCAAGGTAACGCACCTTGGGTCCCATGTCGCGGTGGGTCAGCTTGAACCATGCCCGCGCAAACGCATCATCGAGCGCCGCCTGGTCATCGCGAAAGCGCTCGGAAATCTTGCGATAATCCGGGTCGCGCTTCAGCGCCATGTCGGCTGTGGTCATCATGGTCGGGACCTTCTTGGAAGGATCACGCGCGTCGGGCGCCATGTCCTCTGGGTCCGGGTTGATCGGCTGCCATTGCTTGGCACCCGCCGGACTCTCGACCAGCTCAAAATCATATTTGAACAGCAGGCGGAAATAATCGCCGCCCCATTGCGTGGGGTTCGGGGTCCACGCGCCTTCGAGACCCGAGGTGGTAATGTGACCCTCGCCAATCTGCTCGGGATCAGTTGCCCAGCCAAAGCCCATCAGGTGGAGGTCGCCGGATTCCGGGTCGCCGCTCAGCTGATCCGGCGGGACCGCGCCATGACATTTGCCAAACGCGTGACCGCCGGCGGTGAGCGCAACGGTTTCCTCGTCGTTCATCGCCATCCGGGAAAAAGTTTCCTTCATATCGCGTGCCATGCCTTCGGCATCTTGCGAATTGCCGCCGGGGCCTTCGGGGTTGACGTAGATCAGACCCATCTGGATTGCGGCGAGTGGATTTTCGATCGCCTTGCCTTCGTCGGGGTTGATGCGCGTTGGCACGCCTTCATTGACCCATTGCTCTTCCGAACCCCAATAGACATCGGTTTCGGGTTCATAGACATCCTTGCGACCGCCGCCAAAGCCGAATACCGGTCCGCCCATCGACTCGATCGCGACATTGCCGGTGAGCACGAACAGGTCTGCCCAGCTGATATGCGCGCCATATTTTTTCTTGATCGGCCACAGCAGGCGACGCGCCTTGTCGAGATTGCCGTTGTCCGGCCAGCTGTTGAGCGGAGCAAAGCGCTGCTGCCCGCTGGAAGCGCCACCGCGTCCGTCGCCGGTGCGATAGGTGCCGGCCGCGTGCCATGCCATGCGAATGAAGAAGGGCCCGTAATGACCATAATCAGCTGGCCACCAGGGCTGGCTATCGGTCATCAGTGCTTTCAGATCCTCTTTCAGCGCCTGATAATCAAGCGCCTTGAAGGCTTTGGCATAGTCAAAGTCGGGACCCATCGGATCGGGCGACGTGCCGTTCTGGGTGAGAATGTTGAGCTGCAGGGCATCGGGCCACCAGTCACGATTGGTACGGCCGAGCAGCGAGCGTGCGCCGCCGTCAAAACCCATTGGGCAGCCTTCGGGGGATCCTGTTGTTTTCATGTCCATCTGAATATCTCCTTCATGGTGCAAATTTCTGCGTATAGTCACCTTGCCTTCGTATACCGCATAGCAGCCCATCACCTAAACGAATTTAGCCTGTCTCTGTGACCGGTTCGATCAATCAGTCTCCTGACCGGTCGCCGGCATGGACCGATATGCACCGGTGATTGACCGCCCTGATCTACACTCATATAAGAAGCACCCAAGTAGGAGGCGGCCAGTCGGGTCGCCTTTTCTGTTTTCCGCGAAAGGAAGCCGATCATGACGATTACTCCATTGATGCCCGTTTATCCGCGTTGTGGTTTCCGTCCGGTGCGAGGCGAAGGGGCCTGGCTGATTTCGGAAGACGGAACGCGGGCGCTGGATTTCGCCAGTGGTATTGCGGTCAACTTGCTCGGCCACGGCCATCCGCATCTGACACAGGCGATCCAGGATCAGGCGGCAACCTTGATGCATGTCTCCAATCTTTACGGCAGTCCGCAGGGCGAGAAATTCGCGCAGCGGCTGGTCGACACAACCTTTGCCGACACGGTCTTCTTCACCAACAGCGGTGCCGAAGCGGTGGAATGTGCGATCAAGACCGCGCGCGCCTATCACCAGTCCGCAGGGAGTGACCGGTTCGAGATCATCACCTTCAAAAACGCCTTTCATGGCCGGACCATGGCAACCATTTCCGCCTCCAATCAGGAAAAAATGCATCACGGCTTTTCGCCGCTGCTGGCCGGATTCAAATATGTAGAATTTGACGATCTGGAAGGTGCCAAGGCCGCTATCAGTGATAAAACCGCTGCGTTCATGGTCGAACCGATTCAGGGAGAGGGCGGAGTACGCCCGGCTTCGGATTCGTTTATGCGAGGATTGCGCGATCTTGCCGATGAACATGGCATCTTGCTGGTGCTCGACGAAGTGCAATGCGGCGTCGCCCGCACCGGCGCGCTTTATGCCCATGAACTATATGGCGTCACTCCCGATATCGTCGCATCTGCCAAGGGCATAGGTGGCGGTTTCCCTCTGGGCGCCTGCCTGGCGACCGAAGCGGCCGCGCGCGGCATGGTGCCGGGAACCCATGGCTCTACCTATGGCGGCAATCCACTGGCGATGGCGGCCGGCAATGCGGTCTGGGATGTGGTTGCCAATGATGAATTTCTCGAAAATGTCCGGTCGACCGGCGACAAGCTGCGGGCGGCGATCGAACAATTTATTGGCAATTATCCCGATCTGTTCATCGGCGTGCGCGGCAGGGGCCTGATGCTGGGTATCATGATGACGCAGGAAACCCGTTCCTTTGTCGCCCATTTGCGCGACAACCACGGATTGCTGATGGTAGCGGCAGGAGATAACACCGTCAGGGTGTTGCCACCGCTCAACATCGATGAGAGCCATATCGCAACCTTTATCGAGAAATTCTCCGCTGGTGCCGCCGATTATCAGGCGCCTCAATCATGACCCGCCATTTTCTCAATCTCGCGGACGCCGACGGCGATGCCATAGCGGCAATGATCGCCGATGCGATTGATCGGAAGGCAGCGCGGGCGGGATGGCTCAAGGGCAGGCCGGATGCGGACAAGCCTCTGGCTGATCATGTGCTGGCGATGATTTTTGAAAAGAGCAGCACGCGGACGCGGGTCTCCTTTGATATTGCCATCCGCCAGCTGGGTGGCACCAGCATCGTGATGGACAGCGGTTCGATGCAATTGGGTCGCGGTGAAACGGTTGCGGATACGGCCCGGGTATTGTCCCGCATGGTCGACGCGATCATGATCCGGACCGACGATCATGCCAAGATCGAGGAGATGGCCGCCCATGCTAGCGTGCCGGTGATCAACGGACTGACCGACCTGTCCCATCCCTGCCAGATCGTCGCCGATCTGTTGACTCTGGTCGAACATGGCAAGGCGCTACCCGGTCTTGAAATCGCCTGGCTCGGCGATGGCAATAATGTGCTGAACAGTATTGTTGAAGCCGCTGGCCTGATGAAATATAATGTCCGGATCGGATGTCCCCAAGGCTATGATCCCGATCCGGATTTCATCAAGGCCGCCCAGGCCGCCGGAGCCAATATCTCGATCCATCGCGACGAAAACGAAGCCGTCGCGGGTGCGGATGTCGTGGTGACCGATACCTGGGTATCAATGGGCCAGGAGCATGTGCACAACAAGCTGGCCGCGATGATGCCCTATCAGGTCAATGACGTGATGATGGAACAGGCCAGGCCAGACGCCTTGTTTCTCCATTGCCTGCCCGCCCATCGCGGCGAGGAAGTGATGCCCTCGGTAATCGATGGGCCGCAGTCGGTTGTCTGGGACGAGGCAGAGAACCGGATTCACGCGCAAAAATCCGTACTTCGCTGGTGTTTTGGCCAGATCTGATGGCGGAACTGGCCTTGACCGACAATATATTGTCCTTTGCAATTCCGGCAAAAAACTGTCGCGGGCGTGTGGTGCGGCTGGGTGCTGCACTGGATGACATACTCGCAGCGCATGATTATCCGCCGATGATCCGCAATGTTCTGGCAGAGGCCGTCTGTCTGACCGCTTTGCTCGGTGCACTGTTGAAGGACGAGGGGTCGCAATTGACTCTCCAGGCGCAGACCGAATCCGGTGTGATCAATCTTCTCGCCTGTGACTATCGGGACGGCGCATTGCGCGGCTATGTCGAATTTGATCACGAACGGCTTGCGTTGCAGCCGGTCGAACCCAGCCTGATGGCGCTGTTTGGCAAAGGCTATCTGGCGATCACCTTTGACTTGCCTGCGCCCCGCGGTCGCACCCAGGGGATCGTTCCGCTGGAAGGCGCCAGCCTGGCGGAAGCGGTGCAGAATTATTTCTTTCAGTCGGAACAGATCCCAACGCTGATCCGGGTTGCATTCAACGAGTCCGCAGGCCGCAATATCGCTGGCGGCCTTTTGGTGCAGCATCTCCCCGAAGGGGAGGAAGGACGCGAGCGGCTCCATGTGCAGCTGGACCACCCCGAATGGGAACATGTGGAGATCATGGGCGGCAGCGTTACGCCAGCGGAAATGACCGATACCGCGTTGCCGCTGGAGGACATTTTGTGGCGTCTTTTTAGCGAAAGCGACGAAGTGAGGCTTTTGAGCGGTAAATCGTGCGTTAAGGGATGTCGTTGTAACGAGGGACATATCCGGGACGTAATCGCGCGCTTCCCGAAAGAAGACAAGGACGACATGGTCGACGAAGCAGGAAATATCGCCATAAACTGCGCCTTTTGCAGCAAGACTTTCACGATTTCGAGCGCCAGCCTGAACAACTGAATCCTGTCGCAAATAGGGCAAATAGCCAGAATTGGCGAATTTTTCCTATCGATTGCCCTGTTTGCCGTCAATATTCGCCATGATTGAGCGCTATCGTATCTACATCCACACTAACGACATGACGGGAAATTTTCTATGAAAGGCTTGAAACTGGTCAAAATCATCAGCGCATCAGCCGCCGTCCTGACCGGATTTGCGATATCTGCACCCGCACAAACGCCGGATTTGGCGCTGCTGGGCGGGCTTGCGCAGGGCGAATGGACCCTGAAAGAACGCGGTGCGAGCGCTTCCAGCACAAAAGTCTGTCTCGGCAATCCCGAGCTATTGCTGCAGATCCAGCATCGCAATGCGACCTGTACCCGCTATGTCATCGAAAATAGTCCCACAAAGCTCCGCGTAAGTTATAAATGTGGCGGTGCCGGACATGGTGTGACCGAAATCAAGCGGGAATCCGGAAATCTGGTGCAGATTTCCACGCAGGGCATCAGCAATAATGCGCCTTTTTCCTTCAAACTGGAAGGCCGCCGGACCGGTAGCTGCTAAGCGCGCTGCGCGCACAATGCTTGCACCGCGCAGGCAAGGCGATTAGCGGGACGCATCATGACTTCCGAATCAAGATCTGCGATCATATTATTGTCCGGCGGGCTGGACTCGATGGTGTCTGCCGCCCTCGCTGCCGAACAGGGCTATCGGCTGATCGCGCTGACCGTCGATTATAATCAGCGTCACAAGATCGAGCTGCAATCGGCGGAGAAAATTGCCGCCAATCTGGACGTGGCCGAACATATCGTCCTGCCGCTCGACCTGAGCCGCTTCGGCGGTTCGGCGCTGACCGCGGACATTGATGTGCCCAAGTCCGGAGTCGGTAATGATATTCCGGTGACCTATGTGCCAGCCCGCAATCTCATCTTTCTCTCGCTGACTCTCGGATTGGCCGAAGCCAGAGACGCGCGCGATATTTTCATCGGTGTGAATGCGCTGGACTATTCCGGCTATCCCGACTGCCGCCCCGAATTTATCCAGGGGTTTGAACGGCTGGCCGATTTGGCAACCAAGGCTGGCGATCAGGGCAGCGGCTTTCACATCCACACACCGCTGCAGCATATGACCAAGGCAGATATCGCCCGGGAAGCGATCCGGCTGGGTCTCGATCCCGCATGGAGCTGGTCCTGCTACGACCCCGCCGAGGGCAATCTGCATTGCGGTCTGTGTGACAGCTGCCGTCTGCGGCAAAAGGGTTTCGAAGAAGCGGGCATTCCCGACCCCACCCGATACGCGACGACATGAGCTACGCCGTCAAGGAGATCTTCCTGACCCTGCAGGGCGAGGGCGTGCACGCCGGACGCCGGGCGGTTTTTGTCCGCTTCGCCGGCTGCAATCTCTGGTCCGGGCTGGAACGGGATCGCGCCACCGCGATCTGTCAATTTTGTGATACCGACTTTGTCGGCATGGATGGTGACGGTGGCGGGCGCTTTCAGACGGCCCGGGATCTCGCCCGGGCAGCGGCGGAGATATGGTCCGGCGACCGGGACTCGCGCTTCGTCGTGCTCACCGGCGGCGAACCGATGCTGCAGGTGGACGACGCCCTGATCGACGCCCTGCTCGCGGTGGGTTTCGTCATCGCCCTGGAAGCGAACGGGACGCTGGCGGTGCCGCGCGCGATCGACTGGATCTGCATCAGCCCGAAAGCGCACAGCGAAACAATCCAGCGTGCTGGCGATGAACTCAAGCTGGTGTGGCCGCAGGAAGGCAGTGACTGGCAGGCCATGCAAGACTGGAATTTTGCCAACCTGCTGCTCCAGCCCAAGGATGCAATTGCAGACACCGATGCCAGCCAGGCCCATCTTGAACAGGCCATAGCCTTTGTCCAGGCTCACCCGAAATGGCGTTTATCGCTGCAAAATCACAAAATTCTCGGGCTGGCGTGACCGGTCATTCGTCCGGAGTGTCGGTCGCTGCATCTTCATCCGCCGCGGGCTCGCTGCCTTCTTCCGATTCCGCTGCTTCGGTCTCACCGGTAGCATCGACCTCCTGAATCGTGTCGACATCGACCATGTCGTCACTGATCGTGCCGTCGATGACGTCCACCTCGTCCATCTGGGTTTCGGTCACTTCATTGCCATCTGGTCCATCGTTGCCGGAACAGGCGGAAATCGTCAGGGCGATTAGCGCAGCGGCTGCAAGGCCGGGTAATTTGGTCATGATGTGGTCCTCTCAACATCGATCGGTGATTGCACCACCATAGCCGGGCTTTGCGTCCGTTCAATCGCTTTCAGGAAAGTGCCCGCGGTTTTTTGCAACGCTTGGTCAAATTGCTGGAGTTCGATTGCGATGCCCAGTTGGGCCAGACTGGTCACGGGAAACTCGCTGATGCCGCACGGGACAATGCCGCCAAAATGACCGAGATCAGGATCGATATTGACCGAGAAGCCGTGCATCGTGACCCATTTGCGAATGCGGATACCGATCGCGCCAATTTTCGCTTCCTGTCCGCCCGGGGTGTCGCACCAGATCCCGACTCGGCCCTCCACCGCCCGGGCCGACACGCCAAATTCAGCCAGGGCCGCGATCACCCAGGCTTCGAGTGCATGGACAAAGCCCCGCACATCGGCATTGCGCTGCTTCAGATTCAGAATGACATAGCCGACCCGCTGGCCCGGGCCATGATAGGTGTGCCGTCCGCCGCGACCGGTTTCGTAAACGGGAAACGCCTGGCTGAGCAGCTCGGTCGGATCGGAGCTGGTGCCCGCGGTATAGAGCGGCGGATGCTCGAGCAACCAGATCAGCTCCTTGGCATCACCGGTCTGCACAGCGGCATTGCGCTGCTCCATCTCGGTCAGCGCGTCCGGATATTCGATCTGTTCCGACGAAATCCGCCATTCGATGTCATTGCGGTTATTCATAAAAATTCCGTGCACTTTTGCTGGCCGGGTGGCAAGGGCTGGCGGGAGAGTAATGGATCCGGGAATGTAAAATATGAAGCTGAACTATATGCAATGCTGGAATGGCGCGATGGCTCAGCTAATGTCGCACAAGGAAGCGATTCTCGCGATTGCGGGCGTCTTCATATTTCTTCCGACCCTGTTGTTCGCCCAATATGTTACGCCGCCCGTATTCAACGGCGATGAAGACATGAATGGCGTCATCGCCGTCTATTCGGCCTATTTCAACGAAAACGCCTTTGCCGTCATGACCTCCAATCTGGTGACCAGTTTTGGCGGCCTTGCCATCTATTTCGCCTTGGCACCGTCTCGCAACGGCACCGTTGCCGAGGATCTCGCCGCCGCGCTGAAGATATTTGTCATCTATCTGCTCGCCAATCTGCTGAGCGCTTTAGTGTCCTTGCCGGGTTTCCTGTTGTTCATCATTCCCGGCCTCTATCTGACCTGTCGGTTCATTGTCGTACCCGTGGTGATTGCCGATGAAGGGGAACGCAACCCGATCGAATTGCTCAAGCGAAGCTGGGCAGTGACGGAGAATAACGGCTTTGCGATCATGCTGTTCATCCTGATCATTGCGGTTGTCGGGACGATTGCGATCAGCGTTCTGGAAGCGGTCACCGGGGTTGTTGCCGGGCTGGCCACGGGCGGCACCGGCTGGCCCTTTGTCCAGAATCTGGTGGCTTCGCTTACCGGCACGGCATTTCAACTGATTCTCACCGCCGTGATCGTGTCCATCTATATCGAACTGACCGGCAGGAAAACCGACGTGGGCGAAGTCTTCAACTGAGGATCGGAACATGCGGTGCCGCGCTTCGCGGCAAATGGCCGGTCAGACGCGGGTCCTTCATCCTGCCGGTCTGCTGCCTGAAAATCCGGAAGCCGCAATGCTGATAAAAGGGCAGGGCGCGCGGTGAATCCTGGGTGCAGGTATGCAACCAGACCCGCCTGATCCCATCCCGCCAGGCCTTGGCCAGCGCCTGGCTCATCAGCCAGCGACCATGACCCTGGCCATTCCGGTCTTCTGTCAGCCCAAAAAAGGCAATTTCGCATTCTCCCGGAACCCGAAAGTCAAGTTCGATAAAACCGACCGGCTCGCCGCCATCGCGGACAATCGATAGGTCCACAGCCGGATCATGCAGAATCGCTTCGAGTTGCTCATGGTCCATCAACAGCCGAGAGATCCAGAGCCACGGCTCCCCGACTTTCCGGAACAGGTCGCAATATGCGTCAACCGCCGGGCTCGGCCAGTCTGCCAGCGTCAGTCTGGAATGCGCCGCTGCCAGAGCCGGTGCTTCCAGCATCTCCAGATGGGTCACGATGGTGGCAACATGACCCTTGGGGACGTCTTCGAGCCCGGCCGTCAGATTATCTAGACCCATTTGGCTTCGGGCGGGAGGCTCATCAATATGGCGTCGACATTGCCACCGGTCTTGAGACCGAAAGTCGTCCCCCGGTCATAGACCAGATTGAACTCGGCATAGCGCCCGCGCCATTCGAGCTGTTGCTGCTTGTCTTCCGCGCTCCATTCCGTTGCCATGCGCTTGCGCACCAGTTTCGGGAATATATCGAGGAAAGCGCGCCCGACATCCTGAGTGAAGGCAAAATGGCGGGCAAAATCCGGTTCCTTGGCCAATTCCAGATGATCATAGAAAATTCCACCGACGCCGCGATGCACCTTGCGGTGGGGAATATAGAAATAATCGTCCGCCCATTTCTTGAACCGGGGATAATATTCCGGGTTATGCGGCGCGCAGGCCGAACGGAAGCGGGCGTGGAATTCCTCCGTATCCTCGTCATAGGCAATCGCCGGATTGAGATCGGCCCCGCCGCCAAACCAGCGTTTGGTCGTGCACAGGAAGCGGGTGTTCATATGCACATTGGGCACATGGGGATTGGCCATATGGGCGACCAGACTGATTCCGGTCGCAAAAAAGCGAGGGTCGTCTTCTGCGCCGTTGATCTGGGCCTGGAATTCCTCGCTGAATGTGCCGTCGACGGTGGAAATATTCACCCCGACCTTTTCGAAGATCTTGCCCTTCATCAGACCCTGGACACCGCCGCCGCCCGGGCTGCCGTCCGGATTTTCGCGATCCCAGGCAATATAGTCGAACCTGGCGTCGCTGTCCGCTTCCGCCTCGATGGTCTCGAATTCCGCGCAGATATTATCGCGTAACTGCTTGAACCACGACTGGGCGGTTTGTTGCTGATCATCCAATTGTTTCGTCATTCCGGAAACTGTCCTGTTTGTCTAAGGGCTTCTCCCAATGCCATGCCAGCGGATACCGCGAGATTCAAGCTGCGCATGCCGGGTTTCATCGGGATCGTGATTCGCTGATCGCACGCTTCCTGTACACTCAGGGGAACTCCTGATCCTTCCGATCCGAAGAGCAGAATATCATTCTTGCGATAAGCGAAGCCAAAATGCGGATCATGCGCCTTGCTGGAAAGCAATATGATCCGTGTATCGCGGGAATCAATGGTTGCCCGGAAGGCGTTCCAGTCAGCGTGGCGAGCGTAGCGGACATGTTCGAAATAATCCATTCCGGCCCGTTTAAGACTGCGGTCACTGAACGGAAATCCACATGGTTCGATGATATCAACCGGCACGTCCAGGCACGCGCAAGTTCTTAATATTGTTCCTAAATTTCCCGCAATCTCGGGTTGATACAAAGCTATCCTCATGGGACGCGTATCTTGAGCGACAAGTGAATGTTAGGTCAATCGAAAATTCCCTGTTGGCAAACCCTATCCTTCGCGGCTATCAGGCGCGCAATTCACTGCCCGTTCAAGCTGTCCCCGTACAGCATCGAACATTCGGGGCGGTCAGGGGTCATAACTATTCTATAGGGCTTGTTTGCATGGCAACGGTTGAAACAGCTGAAACGGCAGTCGCAGAAGAAAGCGGCGTTCGCCGCCGGGACTTTATCAATATTGCAGCAGTGAGCTTCGCTGGTGCCGGAGCGGTCGCTACCGTTTTTCCGTTGGTCAATCAGATGAACCCGAGCGCCGATGTGCTTGCTTTGGCTTCGATTGAAGTCGACATTTCGGCGATCGACGTCGGTCAGTCGATCAAGACCAGCTGGCGCAAGCAGCCGATCTTCATTCGCAATCTGACGCCGGCTGAAATCACCGAAGCCAATGCGGTTGATATTTCCGATTTGCGCGATCCGCAAACGCTGGCCGACCGGACCACCGTCGGCAAGGAAAACTGGCTGATCACCCTCGGCGTTTGCACCCACCTGGGCTGTGTTCCGCTCGGTGCGGCGCAGGGCGAGGTGAAGGGTGAATTTGGCGGTTATTTCTGCCCCTGTCACGGTTCGCACTATGATACGGCGGCGCGCATCCGCAAGGGGCCCGCGCCGACAAATCTCGAAGTGCCAGTGCATGAATTCCTATCAGATACCGTCGTCAAAATCGGCTAAGGGGCAGAATTGAAATGAGTTTTCCTTGGGCAAAGCAATACAAGCCAACAACCGAGTTCGGTCAGTGGATGGACGAGAAACTTCCCGTTCCCCGGCTCGTATACAATAGCCTGGGTGCCGGATATCCAACCCCTCGCAATCTCAACTATATGTGGAACTTCGGTTCTCTGGCCGGTATCTTCCTGGTTATCCAGATCGTAACCGGCATCATCCTGGCGATGCATTATGCCGCCAATGCCAATATTGCCTTTGACTCGGTCGAGCATATCATGCGCGACGTCAACAGCGGCTGGATGATCCGCTACGCCCATGCCAATGGTGCCAGCTTCTTCTTCCTCGCCATTTACCTGCATATCGGACGGGGCCTTTTCTACGGCTCTTACAAGGCGCCTCGCGAAATGATCTGGCTGCTCGGCGTGGTCATCTATCTGCTCGCCATGGCAACCGCATTCATGGGCTATGTCTTGCCCTGGGGACAGATGAGCTTCTGGGGTGCCAAGGTCATTACCGGATTGTTTGAAGCGATTCCGCTGGTCGGCAAGCCGATTCAGGAATTGTTGCTTGGTGGATTTGCACCGGACAATGCCGCGCTGAACCGCTTTTTCTCGCTCCATTACCTGCTGCCGTTCGTGATTGCAGGCGTGATCATCATGCACATCTGGGCGCTGCATATTCCGGGTTCGAACAACCCGACCGGCGTGGATGTAAAGGGACCGCAGGATACCGTCCCCTTCCACCCCTATTATACCGCCAAGGATGGCTGGACCCTGGGTCTGGCGCTGATTTTCTTCACGACCTTGGTGTTCTTCCTGCCGAACGCGCTGGGTCATGCCGACAATTATATTCCGGCCAACCCGCTGTCGACGCCGGCGCACATCGTTCCGGAATGGTATTTCTGGCCTTGGTACGCAATCTTGCGGGCCTTCACCATCGACTTCCTGTTCATTCCAGCGAAACTGCTGGGCGTGCTGGCGATGTTCTCCGCCATTCTGGTCTGGTTTTTCCTGCCATGGCTCGACAAGTCTCCGGTCCGTTCAGGTAAATTCCGGCCCAAGTTCAAGATCTTCTTTGTCCTGCTGGTAATCGATGTACTGATTTTGGGATATTGTGGCGGTGCGCCAGCGGAAGAGCCTTTTGTGATGATCAGTCAGCTGGCCTCCGCTTACTATTTCGCACATTTTCTCATCATATTGCCGCTGTTGTCACGCTTGGAAAAACCGGAACCGTTGCCGAACAGCATCACGGAATCGGTGACCGGCAAGCCACTCACAACTGCCAGCTAGATATTAGGGACCTGTCGCAATGGTAAGAATTTTTGGATTTTTGATTGGCCTGTTCTTTTCGGGTTGGCTTGTTGTCTCCTTCGTCATCGGAGCGAGCGAATTTGTAACCAATCCTCCGGTGAAGTCTCCGGAATATGCGTTTCACGAAGAACCCAAGGATATATCCTTCCCGTCTGATGGACCGCTCGGCAAATTCGATCGCCAGCAGCTGCAGCGCGGGTTTCAGGTATATAAGGAAGTGTGCGCGGCTTGCCATTCGATCCGTCTCGTTGCCTTCCGCAATCTGGCAGAAATCGGCTATAATGAAGACGAGGTAAAGGCGATTGCCGCCAACTGGCCCATTCCGACCCCGGATATTGATCCGGCTACTGGCGAAATGAGCACGCGCCCGTCGCTGGCCGCTGACAAATTTCCCAAGCCGTTCGCCAATGACGTTGCCGCCGGAGCCGCCAATAACAATGCGATCCCGCCGGACTTGTCCCTGATCACCAAGGCACGTGAAGGCGGAGCGCCGTATATCTATTCTTTGCTCACCGGTTATCAGGAGCCACCGGCAGATCTGCCCGAAGCCAATCGTCCGGGACCGGGACTGCATTATAACCCTTATTTCGCCAACCTGAATCTGGCGATGGCACCCCCGATCGTGGTGGAAGATCAGGTGAGCTATTCCGATGGCACCAAGGCGAGCATCGAGCAGATGTCGGCAGACGTCTCTGCCTTCCTGATCTGGAGCGCGGAACCCAAGCTGGAAGAACGTCATCAAACCGGTTGGGCGGTTATCGCATTCCTGCTGATCGCGACGATCCTCGCCTATCTGTCCTATCGGACGATCTGGGCGGACGTGAAGGCCGAAAAGAAAAAGAAGATAGCCGACGACGCATGATATTTGCTGACAGCAACGGATAGAAAGCCCGCCTTGCGCGGGCTTTTTTCTGCCTGGATCTAGCGCTCGATTGCCAGCACCGACCGGATCGCCCGCTGCCATCCGGCAAGACGCTCGGCACGTCTCGCCGGATCAATGTCGGGCTGGTGGATGTCGAGTTCCGAAATCATCACGGCGGCATCCTCAAGCGCCGGATATTTGCCGCAACCGACCGCTGCCAGCATCGCGGCTCCCAATGCGGTGGTTTCGAAGAATTTCGGCCGTTCGACGGGGATGTCCAGTATATTGGCCAGATCCTGCACCAGCCAGTCATTGACGACCATCCCGCCATCGATCCGCAGATTTTGCCAGTCCACCCCGTCGGCGGAAAAAGCGGCTTTGAGATCCTGACATTGATAGGCCATTGCTTCCAGACCAGCGCGGGCGATATGCGCCTTGGTTGAGGAAAAGCTGAGACCCGAGATAGTGCCGGTCGCATCGGCGCGCCAGTGCGGGGCACCCAGACCGGACAGGGCAGGGACGAGATAGACCCCGCCATTATCCTCGACCGAGCGTGCCAGTTCCTCACTTTCTCCAGCATATTTCAGCAGTCCGATATCATCGCGAAGCCATTTCATCAGGCTGCCGGCGACAAAGACCGAGCCTTCAAGGGCAAAGATACGCTTGCCGTCATGCTGATAGAGTATCGTCGACAGCAAACGATTTTCCGATCTCGGAGGGGTGTCGCCGCTGTTGGTCAGAATGAACGCGCCGGTACCGAATGTCGCCTTTGTCTGCCCGACCGCAAGGCAGGCCTGGCCGATCGTGGCAGCCTGCTGGTCACCGGCCGATCCGCAGATCGGGATCGCGCTGCCAAAAAGCTCGGCGGACGTGGCACCCAATTCTCCAGCGCAGTCGACAATTTTCGGCAAGGCCTGCTTCGGGATATTGAAAAGCGCCAGCAGTTCGTCATCCCAGTCATCTCCGTCCAATGCCATCAGCATCGTTCTGCTGGCGTTGCTGGCATCGGTAATATGCTGTCCATGGGTCAGCCGGTAGATCAGGTAGGAATCGATCGTGCCGAACGCCAGATTGTCTCCCGCCGCGTGTACCTGCGGCCAGTTTTCTAGCATCCAGCCGATCTTGCTACCGGAGAAATAAGGGTCAAGCAGCAGCCCGGTCTTCGCCTGCACCATCGGCTCGAGACCCTGCGATTTGAGTTGCTCGCATTTTGCAGCGGTGCGCCGGTCCTGCCAGACAATCGCCTTGCCGAGCGGTTCTCCGGTCCGCTTGTCCCAGGCGACGACGGTTTCCCGCTGGTTGGTAATGCCAATCGCGGCGATCTTTTCGGCTCCGCCTGCCTGTTCGATCATTTTCTGACAGCAGCGCAGCGTCTTGTTCCAGATTTCCTCGGCATCATGTTCCACCAGGCCGGGCGCCGGATAATATTGCCGCAATTCTTCCTGATGCGAACTGTGCAGCGTCCCGTTGAAGCCAAAGAGCATCGCCCGGGTTGACGTGGTCCCTTCATCGATGACCAGGATATGCTGTGCGACCATCGTCCGCTCCTTTTCCGCTGCCCACGCTATAAGCTGGCCTTGAAAAGGCAAGCAAAAGCAGGGTGAACCAGCTTTATATTGCGATGCAACATTGCACAAATCTCCGGCATCTCTATGAACAGGGCGATGTATGATCTGGCCATCATCGGCGGCGGCATAAATGGCGTCGGAATCGCGCGCGACGCAGCGGGCAGGGGACTGAAGGTCCTGCTGGTCGAACGCGACGACCTGGCCTCGCATACATCCTCGGCCAGCACCAAATTGGTCCACGGTGGGTTGCGCTATCTCGAACATTATGAATTCAATCTGGTGCGCAAGGCGCTCAAGGAACGCGAGGTTCTGCTGCGCGCCGCTCCGCATATCATCTGGCCGATGCGTTTCGTGCTGCCGGTGGACGAAGGCATGCGACCCGCCTGGTTGCTGCGTCTCGGCCTGTTCCTTTACGATCATCTCGGCGGCCGCGACATATTGCCGGCCACCAGAAGCCTGAACTTGCTCACCGACCATCGCGGCGACCCGTTGCAAAAGCGCCTTAAAAAGGGCTTCGCCTATTCCGATTGCTGGGTCGAGGACTCCCGGCTGGTCTCGCTCACCGCCCGCGATGCCGCAATCCGCGGTGCCGAGATCCGGACCCGGGCGGAATGTACCGGACTGGATCGCGCGGCTGATCACTGGCAGCTGCGCATCCAGCAGCATGGCGAACAGAGCACCGAGCAGGCGAGGGTGCTGGTCAACGCCGCCGGTCCCTGGGTCGATCCGGTCACCGCCTTGTATGACCGTAGCAACCATGCCGCGAAACTGCGCCTGGTCAAGGGCAGCCATATCGTGGTGAAGCGCAAATATGACGGCGACCACAGCTATATCTTCCAGAACAAGGACGGCCGCATCATCTTTGCCATTCCCTATGAAGGCGACCACACGCTGATCGGAACGACCGACGAACCGTGGCGTTATGCCGAAGGCGACGCCCGGATCAGCGACAGCGAAATCAACTATCTGTGTGATGCGGTGAGCGAATATTTCGAACAGCCGGTCACCCGCGATGATATCGTCTGGACCTTCGCCGGCATCCGTCCGCTGTTCGACGACCACAGCCGCAGCGCCGCCACGGTTACCCGGGACTTTGTCTTTGACTATGACAATGCAGGCGGCGCCCCGGTGCTGTCGATCTTTGGCGGCAAGATCACCACCTATCGGGTGCTGGCATTGCAGGCGATCCGGACATTATCGAAAGCGCTCGCTATCGACGGCAACGACTGGACCAGGAAGGCGCATCTGCCCGGAGGCGATTTCCCGCCCGACGGTTTTGACACGCTCGTCAGTCAATATGCCAGCCAGTGGAATTTTCTCGACCGGTCCGTCCTGCGCCGTCTGGTCCGCGCCTATGGCACCGACACCGCCCATATTCTGGGACAGGCCCGCAACATCGCCGATCTCGGGCAGACCTTCGGGGCGGGCCTCTATGAAGTCGAAATCCGCTGGCTCATCGAGCATGAATTTGCCCGCACCGCCGAAGATATCCTCTGGCGGCGATCGAAACTGGGATTGCACATGACCGCCGCCGAGCAACAGGCCATAGCGACATGGTTTGAGCATCAGGTCGAAGCTGCACCGGCCAATCTTGCCCTTTCCTGATTGACGGACCACAAAAGCAATGGCAATAGCGGCGCATCCGGTCGATCTGGAAATGCGGGTGTAGCTCAATGGTAGAGCAGAAGCCTTCCAAGCTTACGACGAGGGTTCGATTCCCTTCACCCGCTCCACCG
>NZ_JBGTDD010000097.1:0-5362 GCF_041748495.1 Parasphingorhabdus sp. | reverse complement strand
ACCGCAGCGGCCATCGGGCCCGACTTCGGCATCGCATATTGACGGGACACGGAGGCGGACTGCACGACCATGAACTGGTCGAATATCTGCTCGCACTCGCCATCCCGCGCCGCGACACCAAGCCTTTGGCCAAGCAACTGGTCGACGAGTTCGGCGGATTTTCGCGCCTGCTGGTGTCGGACGGCGATGCGCTGAGAAATTTCCCCGGCATGGGCGAAACGAGCGTGGCCGCATTGAAAATTGTTCAGGTGGCCGCATTACGCCTGATTTCCGAACCGGTGCGGACGCAGCCGATTCTGGGCAGCTGGCAGGCATTGCTCGATTATCTGCGGGCCGACATGGCGCATCTCGCCCATGAACGCGTGCGGGTGCTGCATCTCGACAGCAAGAACCGGCTGATCCGCGATGAACTGGTGAGTGAGGGGTCAATCGACCAGGCGGCCATCTATACCCGCGAAGTCATCAAACGCGCGCTCGCCTTGGGATCGGCCGCGATCATCCTGGTCCATAACCATCCGAGCGGTGACAGCACCCCCAGCCGTCAGGATATCGCTATCACCAAGGATATTTGCGCCGCCGGTCGCACACTCGGCATCACCGTCCATGATCATATCATCATCGGCCGCGACGGTCATTGCTCCTTCCGGTCGAAGGGATTGATCTAGCGGTTTTTGTAGCCAGAGTGCTCCCGTTGGCGCGCGGTGCTGATCATCAATAGAGGAACATCGGCATGCCCTCGACCTGGATCAGATTGGCACGATATTGATTGGCATCATAAAGGCCGGAGACATTGACCCCCTTGCTGTCCTCGAGCAGGGTTCCGATCGGCACCGTCCCGTAATTGCCATCGGTCAGGCAGACCATATTGGCCGTCCGATCCTGTTCGATCAGCTGCACCGCCAGCGCGCCAAAGGCAAAGCCGACCATCCGGTCCATCGCGTCCGGTTCGCCGGCTCGCATCAGATAAGCGAGTTCCTGCACGATGGTTCTCTGGTCCGAACGCGCCTCTATTTCGCGCGCCAGTTGCGTTCCGATATTCAAACCTTCGCGGTTGGTATTGGACTTGTTGATTTCGTCGGCATAATCCGTCTCGCCGGACAGCCGGGCCCCCTCGGATACCAGGCAGATGGCGTAGGATTCCGGATTGGCTTCCTTGTCCTTGAGCAGCAAGGGCAATAGCACATCCATGTCGGCCGGCACTTCGGCGATCACCGTCCGATCCGCCTGTGACAGAAAGCCGGAGAGCAAGGCGGTCTCGCCGGACTGTCGTCCGAACAATTCGATCACCGCTATCCGTTCGTGGCTCGCTGCCGTGGTTCGCAGCGAATTGATCGCCTGCACCGAGCGAGTGACCGCGGTCGAGAATCCGATGCAATAGTCCGTGCCATAAACATCATTGTCCATCGTCTTGGGAATTGAAATCACGTTGCGCCCGAGGCTGGCGAGATGCGCCGAAAAGCGCAGCGTGCCGTCGCCGCCCATGGTGATCAGCGCATCGACCTTCAGCGCATCGAGCACGTCCAGCACCTTTTGCGTCTGGTCACCCTGCTCCGTTCTGCGCGGGTCACAGCGGGAACTGTGCAGGATCGTGCCGCCCTGCCGGTCGATACCGCGCACCCGATCCTTGTCGAGCATCATGGCACTATTCTCCAGCGACCAGGGATCGGCAGGATCGACCTCGAGCACCCCTTCCCAGCCACGACGCAGGCCGATCACATCCCATCCGCGCTGCCAGGCCGACATCGCGATCGACTGGATGCAGGGATTAAGGCCCGGGACGTCGCCGCCGCCGGTGAGTATGGCCAGACGCATTTTATTCTCCCTGTTTCCGCCGCTGCATTGCCGACTCATTTCGTAGCTGCTAGCGGGACGGCAAATCGCGGCCCATCATTGCCGCAATCATTCTCTTTGTCCAAGGACCAATCATGATCCCACGCTATTCCCGCCCCGAAATGGTTGCCATCTGGGAACCGGAGTCGAAATTCCAGATCTGGTTCGAGATTGAGGCGCACGCCACCGATGCTCTTGCCGAACTGGGCGTGGTCCCCAGGGAAGCGGCGGAGGCGATCTGGGCCAAGGGCAAATTTGACGTGGCGCGGATCGACGAGATCGAACTCGAGGTGAAACATGACGTGATCGCCTTCCTGACCAATGTTTCCGAACATGTCGGAGAAGAATCGCGATTCATGCATCAGGGGATGACCTCGAGCGATGTTCTCGACACCTGTCTTGCGGTGCAACTGGCGCGCGCGTCGGACATATTGCTGGCGGATATTGACGCTTTGCTGGCGGCCATCAAGAAGCGCGCATTCGAACATAAGTTCACCCCCACCATCGGCCGCAGTCACGGCATTCACGGCGAGCCGGTAACCTTCGGCCTGAAACTGGCGCAGGCCTATGCCGAATTTGAACGCAACCGTGAACGGCTGGTCGCTGCGCGCAAGGAAATCGCCACCTGCGCGATTTCCGGTGCGGTCGGCACCTTCGCCAATATCGATCCGCGAGTCGAAGCCCATGTCGCGGCAAAATTGGGGCTGGAAGTCGAGCCGGTTTCAACCCAGGTCATTCCCCGCGACCGCCATGCACAATTTTTCGCCACGCTGGGCGTGATCGCCTCGTCGGTGGAGCGGCTTGCCGTCGAGATCCGCCACCTGCAACGTACCGAAGTGCTCGAGGCAGAAGAATATTTCTCGCCGGGCCAGAAGGGCAGCAGCGCAATGCCGCACAAGCGCAACCCGATCCTGACCGAAAATCTGACCGGCCTTGCCCGCATGGTCCGCAGCTACGCCCTGCCGGCGATGGAAAATGTCGCGCTGTGGCACGAGCGCGATATCTCGCACAGTTCGGTCGAACGGATGATCGGCCCCGATGCAACGATCACCCTCGACTTTTCGCTGGCGCGGCTGACCGGCGTGATCGAAAAATTGCTGATCTATCCGGAACGGATGCAGAAGAATCTCGACCGCATGGGCGGGCTCGTCCATTCGCAGCGCGTCCTGCTGGCGCTCACTCAGGCCGGGATCAGCCGCGAGGACAGCTACCGCATCGTCCAGCGCAACGCGATGAAAGTGTGGGAGTCGGATGGCGAGATTGCCTTGCTCGACCTGCTCAAGGCCGACCCCGATGTCAGCGCCAAGCTTTCCGATGCGGAGCTCGAGGAGCGTTTCAACCTCGATTATCATTTCAAGCATGTCGACACGATTTTTGACCGGGTCTTCGGAGAATAAGTCCATTTCCGCCCCCATTGCATAGCATCTGGCCACCCGGCTTTTTTAGGGCTAGGATAGCGGTCACACGCAAAAAGGGTGAAGCATGCAATTTATCAAAATCCTGTTCTGGGTTCTTCTGCTGGTCGCGACCTTCATCTTCTGGTGGACCAATGAGGCACGGGCCTCGCTGGATCTGGGCGCGGCGGTGGTCGAGGCCCGCGTGTCCACCTTTGTCGTGGGTGCCTTTCTGATTGGGTTCCTGCCGACCTGGCTGCTTCTCAGAGGATCGAAATGGCGTCTCTCTCGCCGGATCAAGACGCTCGAAGATGCCGCAAAACCGGTTTCAGCCCCGACCCCGACCGCCAGCCACGCACCGGTGCCCGCTGCAGCAACAGCGACGCCATCCTCACCGACCACAGCGAAGCCCGCGGCGGAACCCGCTCCGGCCGTGTCGTCGGTCGACAGCCCGAAGAAGACCGGCCTATGAGCAATCCGCTCTTTGTCGCGCTCGATACGCCGGACATGGACCGGGCGATCCAGATCGCGCAATCGGTCAAGGGCCATGTGGGGGGTTTGAAGCTCGGTCTCGAATTTTTCTGCGCCCACGGCCATCATGGCGTGCACGAAATCCAGAAACTGGGCCTGCCGATCTTTCTCGATCTCAAGCTGCACGACATCCCCAATACGGTGGCCAAGGCGATGCAGGCGATCAATATGCTGGAACCCGCCATCGTCACCGTCCACGCATCCGGTGGCCGGGCAATGATGGAAGATGCCAAGGCCGCGGCCAACGAGCATACCAAGGTGGTCGGCGTGACCTTACTGACTTCGCTGGACGAGCGCGATATGGGCCGGATCGGCTATAGCGGCACCACCCATGATCAGGTTGAGCGGCTGGCCGATCTGTCGCGCGAGGCCGGGCTGGACGGTATCGTCTGCTCCGGCAATGAAGTGAAAGCGGCGCACAAGATCTGGAAGGACGGCTTTTTCGTCGTTCCCGGACTGCGCCCCAAGGACGGTGCCCTGGCCGACCAGAAACGCGCCGTGACCCCGCGACAAGCCCGCGACAATGGCGCCAGCGTACTGGTGATCGGCCGGCCGATTACCGGAGCGGAAGATCCCAACGCAGCGGCGCGGGCGATTGAGGGGACGCTTTGAGTCTGGACGATGGTGGGTTCGAACCTACTACCAAAGGTGAAAAATGGGGTTGTTTAGTTGCTATACCATTCGGAATATTGGGTATTATTCTAACGTTCATGTCGCTATATCAAGAAGGCATTCCGGAAGAAGAACTGATTGACGAACACTTGATTTTTATTGTTGGGCTTTCGTCGACCGTGATTATCTGCTTCACTCTCCGCTTCATTATCATTCAAATAATTGATCGCGAACGATAGGAAAATAGATTTCTGTGCAAACCCAAATCAAGATCTGCGGCCTTTCCACCGAAACCACCATCGACGCGGCGGTCGAAGCCGGAGCCAGCCATATCGGCTTGGTCCATTTCGCCAAAAGTCCGCGCCATGTATCGCTCGAACGGGCGGCGCAGTTGCGCAAACACGCGAGCGACCGGGCGAAGGTCGTGCTGCTGCTGGTCAACGCCGATCCGGCGCTGACCGGGAAAGCGATCGACAAGGTCAGGCCCGATATCGTGCAGTTTCACGGCAGCGAAACGCCGGAATGGCTGAAGCTGGTCGCTGACAATAGTGGCCTCGAAATCTGGAAGGCGCTCGGCGTCAGGGACCGGCCGACGCTGGCGAAAAGCGACCGCTATGTCGGTGCAGCCGACCGGCTCTTGTTCGACGCACCAGCCACGGCCTTGCCGGGCGGCACCGGCACCTCCTTTGACTGGTCGTTGCTCGCGGATCATGCGCATCAGTTACCCTGGGGCCTCGCCGGCGGCCTTGATCCCGGCAATGTGGCCGAGGCCCTCGCCGCCACCCATGCCCCGCTGGTCGACATATCCTCCGGCGTGGAATCCACACCCGGCGTCAAACAGGTGGACAGAATCGCCGCCTTTTGCCAAGCGGTGCGCGACTATGACGCGGCTTGCCGTTAGTCCTGAGCTTGTCGAAGGACGCCTAACGACGAACCACGCACTTCGACATGCTCAGTGCTAACGGACAATCGGAACCCCAATGAACGACACACCC
>NZ_JBGTDD010000096.1:0-99466 GCF_041748495.1 Parasphingorhabdus sp. | reverse complement strand
ATATAGAAAGCTTCCCGGCTGATATTATCAGCGCGCGCGCCTTTGCCCCGCTGGATCGGCTCATCGCACTTTCGCACCGCTTTTCCACAGAAAAGACGGTTTGGCTCTTACCAAAGGGTAAAAATGCGGTAAGGGAGTTGAAGGGCCTGTCGCCAAAACGGCAAAAAATGTTTCACGTGGAACATAGTTTGACCGATCCGGACGCCGGTATATTGGTGGGAAAGGGCTAGAAACCAGTTTTTTAAGGCAGAACTGACAATGGTTCGTATCGCAATAGCCAATCAGAAAGGCGGTGTGGGTAAAACCACCACTGCGATCAATATGGCTACCGCGCTGGCTGCCAGCGGCTGGAAGGTGCTGCTGATCGATCTGGATCCGCAAGGCAATGCCTCCACAGGCCTGGGATTGTCGCAGGGCGATCGGGTCAATAGCAGCTATGATCTTCTGATCAACGATGTGCCGCTCGCCGAATGCATCAACCAGACGAAGGTCCCGGGGCTGGAGATTGTTCCCGCCACCGTCGATCTGTCCGGTGCCGAAGTCGAACTGGTCGAATTTGAAGAGCGGACTCACCGCCTCAAGAAAGCCCTGGATTCCGCGGACAACGGTCGATGGGACATCATGCTGATCGATTGCCCGCCATCGCTCGGCCTGCTCACCTTGAACGCAATGGTCGCGGTCGAATCGTTGCTGGTACCGCTACAATGCGAATTTTTCGCACTCGAGGGCCTCAGCCAGTTGCTGCAAACCGTCGAACGAATTCGTGCCCGCTTTAATCGCCAGCTTTCGGTGATGGGCGTGGTCCTGACCATGTATGATCGCCGCAACAAGCTGACCGAACAGGTATCCGATGATGTCCGGGCCTGTCTCGGCGAGGTGGTCTTTGATACCGTGATCCCCCGCAACGTCCGTCTCTCCGAAGCGCCGAGCCATGGGCTTCCCGCGCTGATCTATGATTATCGCTGCAGCGGATCGGTCGCCTATATTGATCTCGCCCGCGAGCTGATCGGGCGCTTGCCCGATCGAAAGGTGGCTGCGTGATGTCTGACGATCAAGCCTTGAATGACAAGAGCAAAAACGCGCCAAAACGCGCAACCGGGCTGGGCAGGGGGCTGAACAGTCTTTTCGGAGACATTCAGAGAGAAGAGCCGATCAATAGCGGTGAAGTCGCCGACGCTACAGCGTCATCGACGGCCATTGATGGTCTGCGCTCGATCGCAATATCGGATATAAGGCCCAATCCCGATCAGCCGCGGCAGACATTTGATTCCGATGCACTGGATGAACTGGCGGACAGCATGCGGCAACGCGGCGTGATCCAGCCGATCGTGGTGCGCCCGCATGGCAAGAATTTCCAGATCGTCGCTGGTGAACGTCGCTGGAGAGCCGCCCAGCGCGCGCGCCTGCACCAAATTCCGGCGGTCGTCCGCAACCTCAATGATCAAGAGACGCTGGAAATCGCAATTGTCGAAAATGTCCAGCGCAAGGACCTCAACGTCATTGAGGAGGCGGAGGCTTATGCCAGGCTGAGTCAGGATTTCGGCCACAGCCAGTCGCGGCTTGCCGAGATTATCGGAAAGTCACGCAGCCATATTGCCAATCTCATGCGCTTGCTGGAATTGCCGGACAGCGTGAAGGCGCTGGTTGTCGATGAGAAATTGACCATGGGCCACGCCCGTGCGCTGATCAACGCGCCCCATGCCGCAGAACTGGCGCAGCAAATTGCCAAGCAGGGATTGTCTGTGCGGGACGTCGAGCGGATGGTCCGCAAATCGCTGGCAGGCGACAAGCCCGCTTCGGCAAAGAAGCGGGCGACCCTGTCGGAGGCCGATGCCGATATTCAGGCACTCGAAACCCATCTGGGGGATTTGCTGGGGCTGAAGGTGATAATCCAGTCGCATGGGCAGGGTGGCAACATGACGATCGAATATGCCAATCTCGATCAGCTTGACCTGATTTGCCAGCGGCTTACCGGCGAGCATATTTAACAATATCGACATCCTATCGGGTTGTAACCACCAGATCGCGCTGCGGCTCCCTAGCCGTGATTGTCAAACTATCGCGGATTATATCGTTGTTTATTAATAGGATAAACAATTAACAGCGAATTAACCATGAGTTTCAGCAAAGGCTTATTCTTTCCCGAGGATAAGGGCCGCTGAATGTTGATGCAGGCGATAGCTGACCAGTGGGTTTGGTCTCTACACCGCATGTGTCCTTTCAATAACGTAATGAAATATAGGGACCAGTAACTATGTCAAAACTTATCAAGGCCGCTTTGGCTTCTTCCGTGCTCGTGGCTTCCGTCATGAGTGCAAATGCGGCGCATGCTGCAACCGCATCTGCCGACGCACGCGCGAATATTCTGCAGCAGGTAACCGTCGCATCCGACGGCAGTGATCTTGACTTCGGTACGATCGTAACCGGCGCCGCTGCCTCGACCGTATCGGTCAGCGCAGGCGGCCGTGCCTGCGGTGCCGGACTCGTCTGTTCGGGTGCCTATTCAGCAGCGGGGTTTGATGTATCCGGTACGGCGGGTGAAACCGTTAGTGTAGCGTCGGATCCCACTGTTACGCTGAACAGCGGATCGAACAGCATGACCGCGAATATCGTTTCGAGCGTTTCCACGATGACCTTGACCGGCGGCGTGGGCTCTTTCAACGTCGGCGGCTTGCTCAACGTCGGTGCCAATCAGGCTGATGGTGCCTATACCGGTACGTTCAACGTGACCGTCAACTACAACTAGACACCGGACTGCCGGCCCCCGGGCCGTCGATCGGGTCGGAACGAGAGCCCGCTTGCGACCGCAGTCGCGAGCGGGTTTTCCATGTCCGGACGGTTCCAGTTTGCCGAGTGCGCAATGGCATAAATCACCCATGGTTAGCGCTTTGGTAACCCTCTTTGTTCATAAGAGGGGCGGGGAACAGGCGCTCAAGACACGCCTATCCGTACGACCAGCAAAGACGGAGAATATCATGACCGACCAGGGTTACAGAATATTGAAGACATGGGGCATCGGATTGACCGCCCTTGCATCAGCGATGACATGGGCAAGCATGCCGGCAAAGGCCGCAGGCGATCTTTTGGTTGCACCGACGCGTGTCGTGCTCGACGGCGAGCGCGGCACCGAAGTGATATTGAATAATATCGGATCGGAAACCGCAACCTACCGGATTTCGCTGGAGTTGCGCCGGATGACAGCCGACGGCCGCCTCGAAGAAGTCAGCGAAGATCAGGCCAATGAAATAGAACAAGCGGCCCAGGCGATGATCCGTTATGCGCCCCGCCGCGTCGTTCTACCCCCCAATCAGCCGCAGGCCATTCGACTGGGCGTTCGCGCGCCTGAAGGTCTGGCCGACGGTGAATATCGGGTGCATCTGCTGTTCCGCGCCATTCCCCAAGCCCGTTCCGTGACCGACGAAACAGTACCGGATGGCGGTTTCACCATCGCGCTCACGCCTATCTATGGCGTCACCATACCGATCATCGTTCGCTACGGAAATTTGCAGGCGACGGCAGCCATCGCCAATGGCCGGATGGAGAAGGATGTCGATGGCCAGGCCTTTGCCTTCGACCTTAGCCGGTCGGGCGATCGGTCCACCTATGGCGAGATCCGGATCACGAAACCAGGTGTCAGCGAGCCGGTCATGATTGCCCGCGGCATCGCCGTCTATCCGGAAGTGACCAAGCGGACCGTCACCTTGCCGGTGCCACCGGAAATTGCCGCCCAACTCAGCGGCCCGATTTCGGTGGCATATTATGAATCGGCAAATGATGGCGGCGCGCTAATCGCGCAGTCCGACATGGTAATAAGATAAATACTATCTATCAATGACTTATACTGGCTTCACACCGCCAACGAGTCATGATGCTAGTCATGGGACAACGCCATAATATCATCAACCAGGGCTTCGCGGCACTGGCCAGAACCGCCGGGATCATTGCGATCCTGGCGGCTTCGCTGTTTGTGGCAGGTCCGGTGCATGCGGACAGCAACTGGTCTGCCAGTGATGATGATGCTCTGTTGTTTGATCTGCGGTCTGGCAATTATCGGCTTGGCAATGGTGTCCGAGGCTATCAGACCGACAATGGTGTCTGCGTGGATCTCGCCGATATCATTATCGCCATGGATATTCCCCTTCGTCTCGATAAAAAGTCGCGCCGCGCAACTGGCTGGATCTTTTCCGAAAGCCAGACGCTGACGATCGACCGCGACAATGATATGGTACAAAAGGTGAACGACAGAAGGAAACTGCTGTCCGGGCAGATTCATGACGTGCCGGAAGGCTGGTGTGTCAATGTGAACAGCCTGTCGGACTGGTTTGACATCAATTTCACCCCTGATCTTTCCAATGCCTTGCTGACGATCAAATCCGACAGCCAGCTGCCGTTTGAGCGTGCACTGGCGCGCAAGGAACAGGCCGCCAAAATCCGGCCCCGCAAGAGTTTCGATCTGTCCGCTCTTCCCCAATCAACCGAGCCATATAAATTCTGGCGAACGCCGTCGGTGGATGCGGTGATATCGGCCGGAGGCCTGAGAGACAAAAGATCGGGGCAACAATTTGACCTGCGCTACGAGCTTTACGCTTCCGGCGAAGTCGGCAAGGCCAGCTTTGATGCCCGGCTTTCCTCGGACAGCAGCGGTGTGCCGGAAAATCTGCGGGTTCGGGCCTATCGCACCGATCCCAAAGGTGCATTGCTCGGACCACTGAAGGCAACCCATTTCGCACTCGGCGATGTATCGACATTCTCCACCCCACTGGTGTCCCAGTCTGTGGCTGGTCGCGGCGCATTGGTGACCAATCGTCCGGTCGACCGGCCTGACAATTTCGACCGTACCAGTTTCCGGGGAGAATTGCCGAATGGCTGGGACGCCGAACTCTATCGCAACGGCCAGTTGCTGGCCTTTGCCGAGAATCGCACCGACGGTCGCTATGAATTTATCGATGTGCCGCTGCTCTACGGCCAGAATCGCTTCGAAGTTGTGCTCTATGGGCCACAGGGCCAGGTCCGTCGCGAGACAAAGGTCATTCCGGTGGGTCTGGATTCCATTCCCCCCCGAAAAACCTATTATTGGGCCGGGATTCACGAAGCCGGCGAGGATCTTATCCAGCTTGGCGAGGCTTTGCCGCTACGTCAGGCCGGTTGGCGGGGAGGCTTCGGGCTGGAGCGCGGGCTCAACGCCAAAACTTCGGTTGCAGCCTCGCTGTTCAGCCTGAAGATCGAGGGTCAGCGCTTTGACTATCTGGAAGGATCGGTCCGCCGAGCGGTCGGGCCGGCTTTGCTGGAATTGTCGGCTGCGTCGGACCTTGGCCGCGGCATGGCGTTTCGCGGGCAGTTGCTGGGCCAGCTTGGTAACAGCTATATCACCGCTGAATCGGTCTGGGCACAAGGCGGCTTTATCTCCGACCGTATCGAGAAAAATGTCAAATCCCGGCACAGTCTGGCCGTGGACCATAGTTTCCAGATCGGCAGCAAAGCTGTGCCCGTGCATATTGACGCCCAATATGAAACGCGTTCCGACGGACGTGACAATCTCGATATAACTGGCCGAATGTCCCTCAATCTGGCCCGGCTGTCGCTGACCGGGGAGTTGAACTGGGAAAAGAGCTTCAGCGATTTCGGACCCGATCCGTCCGCCCGTCTCAGCGCCCGGCTGCTCGCCAATGGCCGGATCGGGAAGGTCCGGCTGCGCGGAGAAGCGGTCTACCGTCTGGCTCCGGAAAAGCGCTTTGAACGGGTCAATTTTACCGGCGAATGGCGGGCTGGGGAGCGGTCGGACTGGCGCGCGGAGCTTGGCTATGATGCCGGGCTGGACCGGGGACGCGCCGGCATCGGTATCATTCGTCGCTTTGAACGTTTCTCGCTCAGCGCCAGCGCCGAAGCCGCTACTGATGGATCGATAGCGGCCGGACTCAATCTTGCATTCAGCCTCGGTCCCGATCCGCGCAGCGGCAAATTCCGCTTCTCGAACAGCAAGCTGGCCAATAACGGACAAGCGCTGGCCATCGTGTTTCATGATACAAACCGGGACGGGATCCGCCAGCCGGGTGAAGCACTGGCGGAGAATGTCGAGCTGACCGGCGGGCAGACGGTTGCCTTGACTGCCACCGATGTCAATGGCCGCGCGGTCATCGACAATCTGCAGCCGTTCCGACCGGTTCTGATCGGCATTGACAGCAGTAGCCTGCCCAATCCCTATGTCCAGCCCGCCTCACCCGGTGTCGTGATCACCCCGCGTCCCGGCGTTGCAATGACGGTCGAGTTACCGCTGGTCAGTGCCGGCGAAGTCGAGGGTACCCTGATCCGCAGCGGCGGCGGCACGATCGCCGGCGTCGGTCTGGAACTCCTTGATCTCGAAGGCCGTGTGATACGTGAGACCCAGACCGAGTTTGACGGGTTCTTCCTGTTCGATGGTGTGCCGTACGACCAATATACCCTGCGCATCGCCAGCTTGTCGGCGCAGGCGATCCAGGCGCCGGCGATGCTTGCGGCGCGTATAGTGGTAGATGAAGACAATCAGGTGGCCCGGCTGGGGGCAGTGGCGGTTGGCAGTCTCGGCCATATGGCGCATGTTGCGCGATCAAATGAGGAAATCAGTCCTTGAAGGGGAAGACTGCGGTTCTTGTAACGTCTGCATTTTCTGTTACTGATCCTGCTTTCGTGTCGATCAGGAACAACCCATGCAAGTCATCGCCAATGGTATCAATATCGAAGCCGAAGATCACGGTAAAGCTGAAGATCCTGCCATATTGCTGGTCATGGGCTATACTGCCCAGCTGATCTACTGGCCGATGGATTTTGTTCATGGTCTGGTCGACAGGGGGTTTCGGGTCATCACCTTTGACAATCGCGATGTCGGACTATCCTATAAATTTGATGGTGTGCGAGGGCCCAACCCGATCCGGCAGCTGATTGCCAAGCGATTTTTCCCGCGGCGCCAGATGGCTCCTTATAATCTGAGCGACATGGCAAAAGATGCGATCGGTGTGCTCGATGCCTTCAAAATTGAACGTGCGCATATTGTCGGCGCGTCGATGGGCGGCATGATCGGGCAGCTGATGGCGGCGGACCATGACGATCGGGTGCTGTCTTTTACCCCGATCATGTCCTCGACCAACGGCCCGGGCCTTCCCGGCGCCAAGGCCGAAGTGCGCAAGGTGCTGATGCAGACGGCGCGAGCGAAAGCGCGGACTCCGGACGAGGCACTGGAACTGGGGCTGGCCTTTTCGTCGCTGATCGCATCGGAGGAAGGCCGCAGCCGTTCCGAAGAACGCAGGGCGATGATGAAACTGGCGCAGGAGCGTGCCTTTTATCCGCCCGGACCGAAGCGCCAGATGGCAGCGATTATCGATACCGGCAATTTGCGGCCGGTGGCCAACCGGATTGCCGTGCCGACCATGGTCATTCACGGCGCTGATGACCCGCTTATTCCGTTCGCTTGCGGTCAGGATATTGCGGCCAATGTCAAAAATGCCCGTTTCGAACTGGTCCAGGGCATGGGCCATGATCTGCCGCCGAGCAAATTGCCGGAAATGGTTGATCTGATCGCAGGCCATTGCCGAGCGGTCTGACGGGTCATTCAGGGACTGGCAGGCAGTAAGTGATCGTGCCGCCAGACATCCGGATTTCGCTCGGTTGTGCCGCCATCATGTCGCCATCGACCTGAAAGGCAGCCAGGCGCGATGGTTCGGTTTCTGCCGTTATCACGAGACTGTGCGCGGGCAGGGACTGGACAAAATCAAGCCGCGCCGGATCGCGGCCCAGTGCGACGGCGGCCTAAAAGCGGAAGAAATCCCGACGCCGCGCCTGGCCGAGCGAGATGATATGGAACAGCTCTGATGCCATCGTAGCGGCCGGAGCCAGCGTCCAGTTACCGGCATAATGACGGGCCTTGATCACGTAGAAGGCAGCGCTGGTTAGCTGCGTACGGGTTCCGTCGGGGCCATCCACCAGCAGGGAAAAGCGCAGTTGGGGCCAGTCAGCGAGCAGCTGCACCAGCGACCAGGCATAGGCGACCCCACCGATGCGCTTCTTTAGCGCCGGACTATGGCGGGCGACTGCCTGGCCATCCGGGCCGGCGCTGATGCATGCGACAAAGGGCATATTGTCGCTGCTGACCAGCGGCGCCTGTAGCCGGGCTTTGTCCCCGGCAAGAAAACCCGCCATGATCTCGCGAGCGAATTTTTCGGGATCGGAAGAATAGCCGAGTTCTCTCGCTACCAGATTGACGGTGCCGGCAGGGAAGACGCACAGCGGTTTGGTCAGGCCTGATTTGGCCATTGATGCGACGACTAGCCGCAGGGCCCCATCTCCGCCAGACACACAGACCAGATCGCATTCCGGAAATATTTCGAAACGGCCGCTTTGCTCGGTCCGGCCCAGCCGCACCTGCGCTCCGCACGCCTGAAACGCATGGGAGAGAACATCGAGACGAAATTCGTCATGGGTGCCGGAGGCGGGATTGTGGATGAGCTCGACCAGCATCGACCTTCCATGGCCGGGTGGAGGGCGGTCCGTCAATCGTTGATCGGCAAGCAAATTATCAAGCGCCCCGAAGGGCCGCTACCCGCCCGCAGCCCTATGCTGGCACCTGCAGACGCTGCAATGCGATCTCTTTCGCGGCCTTGTAACCCGCCTTGCCATTGGCGGCGCGCGGAACCTCATCGACCAGGACAAAAGCACGGGGAGCCTTGTAATCGGCCAGTCTGGTGCGGACATGTGCGGCCAGCGCCGCTTCGTCAAACCGGGCCCCGTCGGCCATTGACAATATCGCCGTCACCTTCTGGCCAAAGCGTTCGTCGGGCAGGCCGATAACCAGACAGTCGTAGACCGACTCATGCGTCTTCAACGCTTCCTCAACTTCCTCGGGGAAGATTTTCTCGCCGCCGCTGTTGATGCAGGCAGAGCCGCGTCCCAGCAGGGTGATCGAGCCATCCGCCTCGACTGTCGCAAAGTCGCCGGGAATCGAATAGCGGACGCCGTCGAAGGTTCTGAAGGTTTCTGCGCTCTTGGCTTCGTCCTTGTAATAGCCGAGTGGCACCATCCCGCCGTTGCAGATCAGGCCCATTTCTCCCGAACCCGGTGTTACGGGTTTGCCTTCTTCGGTCAGGACTTTGGTTGTCGGGTTCATATCGAACTTGGCGGTCTGATCGGTATCGACATTTTCCGCGGTGGTGATCGAAACGCCCATGCTGCCTTCGGTCGAACCCATGCTGTCGACAATCGCCATATGCGGCAAGTGGGTGAGCAGCCCCCGCTTGACCTCGGCCGACCACATCACGCCCGAAGACCCCATCATCGCCAACGATGACAGATCAAAGGCTTGTCCTGCCGCCTTGGCATCATCAAGCGCTGCCAGCATTGGCTTGGCAAAGACGTCGCCGACAATGGTGATATCGGTAACCTTCTCGTCCTGGGCCAACTGCCACAGCGCGGCGGGGTCGAAATGACTGTTGTCGGACAGGATCACGCAGCCGCCCAGACTGTGTGGAATCATTGCGCCAATCCACATGCCGGTGCCGTGCATCAGCGGGCAGGCGGGTATCGCGCGCGAAACCGCACCGGCGGCATGCAGCTGCTGGACCAGTGGGCCGAAGTCGGAGGCATCAGATGGCGGTGTCATCATGCGCATCTCGAAACCTTTGGCGAGCAACGCGCTGGCAAAGGTCTGGTGATCATACATCACGCCCTTGGGCATGCCGGTGGTGCCGCCGGTATAGAGCATGTACAGATCGTCATTTGACCGTTCGATCACCGGCATCGGCTCTGCCTCTTGCAGTGCCTCTTCATAAGAGACCGCACCGTCGAGATGCTCGCCCGATCCGTCGTCGATTTCGAGGAACAGTTTGACCTGTTCGAGCTGGTCGCGGATCGCTGCGACGCGCGGGGCGAATTGCGCCTGGTATACCAGAGCCTCGCTGTCGCTGTTGTTGATCACATGGGTCAGCTCCGCTTCCAGATAGCGGTAGTTGACATTGACCGGGCAGATGCGCGCCTTGAACGCCCCGAACTGGGTCTCCAGATATTCTGCCGCATTATAGGAATAGATCGAGAGTTTCGCGCCGGCCTCGAGACCATGGTCGGACAGCACCTGGGCGACCCGGGCAGCGCGATTTTCATATTCGGCCCAGCTATAGCGCTTGTCACCATCGATGATCGCCGGTTTGTCCGGAATCGATTCTGCAATATTCTCCCAGATATCGGCCATTTGCCAGGTCATACGAATCTCTCCCGATTATTTTTTGGGAGAATAATCACATCGCAAGTTTACGCAACCACTGGTAGATGCCCGGACTCAATCGACGCTGTCTATGGTTGGGTGACAGCGGCCAGTTCCGCGCGGATTTCCGCGCTATGTTCACCCAGTGCCGGACTGGGGCCGCAGGGTGAAAGCTTGCTGCCACCGAATCGCGCTGGCGGCGTGACATGCTGCACCTGGCCGAGCAGCGGATGATCGCATATTTCAAATATTTCCATTGCCAGCACCTGCTGATGGGTAGGCAAATCCGCGAGTGACAGACAGGCAGCGGCCGGCACATCCTGTTCGGCGAGGCCGGCGACCATCTCGGCACTGGTCAGCCGGGGTTCTTCGCTGGCGATGATCGACGCCAATTCTGCCATATGGATGCTGCGATTGGCCATGCCCTTATATTTTTCCACGCTCTTCAGATCGGCGCGGCCGACCATATCGAATACCGTCTCCCAATGGGCGTCGGTCATCGCGGCATATGCAATGGCACCGTCGGTTGTTCGCAGCGGCAGCTGGTAAT
Source organism: Parasphingorhabdus sp. (assembly GCF_041748495.1). Classification (GTDB taxonomy): domain Bacteria; phylum Pseudomonadota; class Alphaproteobacteria; order Sphingomonadales; family Sphingomonadaceae; genus Parasphingorhabdus. The sequence goes on along the minus strand of NZ_JBGTDD010000096.1, from coordinate 88,694 downwards.
AGTCGGCGAAAGGGGCACCATGGGCGACATCCTCATCTTGAAACGTAATGTGCATGCCGCCGTCCGGCCAGAGCAAGGCGATACAGCTTTCGAGCATCGACAGGTCAATATGCTGGCCGCTGCCCGTGCGTTCGCGGGCGAACAGGGCAGCGGTAATCGCCTGCGCTGCGGTATAGGCGGTGACCTTGTCGCAGATCAGGGTTTTGACATAGGCAAAGCCTGCGGGATGACCCTGCAAGGTCATGAATCCCGCCATGGCCTGCATCACATGGTCATAGGCGGGGCGGTTCGCCAGCGGCCCTTCATGCCCAAAACCGGTGATCGCGCAATAGATCAGCTCCGGCTTTTCGTCACGCAGCGAATCGCTGCCCAGCCCCAGCCGGTCCATCACCCCCGGCCGATAATTGTGGATCACCACATCGGCCTGCAGGCAAAGCTGACGGGCTTCTGCGACATCTTCTACAGATTTGAGATCGAGCGTGATCGACCGCTTGGCGCGGTTGCAATTGTGGAACAGACCGGAAATACCCGCTTTCTGGCTACCCAGCCAGCGCATCGGATCACCGATTCCGGGCGGCTCGACCTTGATCACATCGGCGCCCTGCTGCGCGAACATCATCGTCGCCAGCGAAGCCGTGATCATGGTGGAAAATTCGACGACCTTGATCCCGGCCAGGGGCTGCGTTGTTGCTGTCATGCGATCCTCAATCCTGACTCCGTTCAAGCAGAGCCCGATCAGCATATGGCGCTAATCAACGCTGGACAAGCTCAGGATGGATAGGAGAGTGTCATTCGTCCAGATTGGCTGACAGGCGTTCAAAGGCGGTAAGGAAATCTTCCTTGAAGCCCTGCACCACCTGCCCCGCGGTCATCTGTTCGTTCATCAGCCCAACGCCTTGGCCGACCCAATAAGTGGCAAGATCCTTGGCACCCTGATTGTCACCCTGGCTGAGCTTGTCGATCATCCGCAGCGGCGGCTCCGCCACCAGCGACTGCAGCGGCATCGGCAGCGGTGTCGGCGCATTGTCGGCTTCCCATGCGTCGGTCCAGGGCGAGCGCAGCTGCCGCGACGGTTTGCCGGTGCGGGACCGGGCCCGGACCGTGTCACGCGATGTCGCTGCGAGCATCTTCTCCTTCACCACCGGATTGGTTTCCGCCTCGACCGTGGTCAGCCAGACCGACCCGCACCAGACGCCGCTAGCGCCCATGGCCATGGCTGCTGCCATTTGCGCACCGGTGGCGATGCCGCCGGCAGCAAGCACCGGGGTTTCATCGTCGATTGCGGCCAGCGCATTGCAGACTTCCGGGATCAGCACCATGGTCGATATCTCGCCTGTATGACCGCCCGCTTCACCGCCGACCGCGATGATGATATCAACCCCGGCGGCCACCTGGGTCATCGCATGTTCTTTCGTGCCAATCAGCGCCGCGACCGGAACATCGTGCTTCTTGCCAAGGTCGAGCATCACTTGCGGTGGAATGCCGAGGGCATTGGCGACCAGCCCGATCGGGTGCCGGAAGGCGACTTCCAGAATTGCCGCCGCGGTGCCGCCGCGCAGATTGTCGGTAAAGGCGACCTGCTCCCGGCGGATCGCATCAATATCTTCGGCGATACGCCCGGCATCGACGCCGTGGCGTTGCAGGATCGCATCGGTAAAACGTTTCATTTCTTCCGGGATCATCGCGAGCACGGCGTTCTGATCCAGCTGCTCTCCTTTTCCTTCAACCTTGTTCGGGACGATGATGTCCAGGCCATAAGGCTTGCCATCGACATGGGCGTCGATCCAGCTGAGCTCTTCCTCCAGCATTTCCGGCGAACAATTGACGCCGCCGAACACGCCCATGCCTCCGGCCCGCGAGACAGCCGCCACGACATCGCGGCAATGGGAGAAAGCGAGAAGCGGAAATTCGATACCGAGCAGGTCGCAGATTCTATTGTTCATTGGTTTGTTTCCGTTCGTGCTGAGCCTGTCGAAGCATGTTTGCGCATGACCTGCCCTTCATCGGATCAGGGCAAACGGCAGGGGTCATGCTTCTTCGTTTTCCTCATCCGCGACAATCTCCAGGATCAGATCATCCGCCGCAATCTGCTTGCCCGCGGTCGCCGCGACAGTCTCCACCGTTCCGTCAATCTCGGCAAGAATTTCATGCTGCATCTTCATCGCCTCGAGCACCGCCAGCTTGTCGCCCTTGGCAACCCGGGCACCGGTCTCGACCAATATCTCGAGCAGCAGGCCGTGCATCGGCGCGACCACGGTGCCGCCGCCGCCAGCCTCTTCCATCGCGCTGAGGCCGGTCAGGTCAGTGACAGTCAGCGACCGGCTGGGCAGCGCGAGATAGAGGGTGCGGTGATCGTCAAAATAAATGGCTTCGACGGTGCGTCCGTCCACTCGCAATTTCGCGCGGTCAGCGGTCAGGCCCATCAAGAAAATATCGACTTCGTCGTCACCCGACATGACTCGATACTGCCCTGGGCGATCAACGTGGACATGGATGGTCTGGCCATCCTCGCCATCGTCATATTGCACCACGGTCTCCAGCGCACCGGTGTTTGACCAGTCGAGCATTTCCGGATTGACGTTAAGCGCCAGCCTGTGCGCTGCCTGTTGTCGCAACTTGTGATGGATGACCGCAGCGATTGCGTAGGAGGAAAAATCATGGGCTCCGAGATCGACACCATCTTCACCATAATTTTCGGCGATAAACGCAGTCGTCGCTTCGCCCTGCACAAAATCGGGCCGGTCGAGCGCATCGATCAGGAAGTCGCGATTGGTTTTCGGGCCGAACAGGGCGGTTTCCGACAAGGCCTTGATCATCCGCCGCCGGGCTTCGTCGCGGGTGGCCCCATGGGTGATGATCTTTGCGACCATCGAATCGTAAAAGGGCGAAACCTCGCCGCCGCTTTCAATCCCGCTATCGACCCGCGACAGGCCGGACGGTTTCCACAAATGGACCGGGCCGGTACTGGGCAGGAAATCATCCGCCGGATCCTCGGCATAAAGCCGGACCTCCATCGCATGGCCGGTGAGGGTGATGTCTTCTTGTTCGAGGCCCAACAAGTCGCCTGACGCAACTTTCAGCTGCAGCGCGACCAGATCGAGACCGGTGACTTCCTCGGTCACGGGATGCTCGACCTGCAGCCGGGTGTTCATTTCAAGAAAATAGAAGGCACCCGACTGGTCGAGCAGAAATTCGACGGTACCCGCACCGACATAGTCAACCGCTCTGGCGGCCTCCACCGCCGCCGCGCCCATCTGCTCGCGCAGTTCTGGCGTCATGACCGGACAGGGGGCTTCCTCGATCACCTTCTGGTGCCGGCGCTGCACCGAGCAATCGCGTTCGCCGAGATGGATGGTGTTGCCATGGCTGTCGGCAAAAACCTGGATCTCGACATGGCGCGGCTTGATGATCGCCTTCTCGAGGATCAACTCGCCATTGCCAAAGGCATTTTCGGCTTCGGAGCGGGCCAGCTTGATCGCATTGGCTACTTCGGCGAGATCATGGACCAGCCGCATCCCGCGGCCACCCCCACCGGCCGCCGCCTTGACCATCAGCGGTACGCCGATTTTCTCCGCTTCGCTGATGAGCACGTTATCCGCCTGATCATCACCCTGATAACCCGGCACACAGGGCACACCGGCTGCAATCATCGCGCGTTTGGAGCGCGCCTTGTCACCCATCACGTCGATCGCCTTTTCCGGCGGGCCGACAAAGATGATGTCGGCATCGGCGCAAGCTTTGGAAAAGGCCGCATTTTCCGAAAGGAAACCATAGCCGGGATGAATCGCGTCGGCACCCGTATCCTTGGCTGCCTGAATGATCTTGTCGACCAGCAGATAGGATTCATTCACCGGCGCCGGCCCGATCGGCACCGCGTCGTCCGCCATCTGGACATGTGGGGCATTGGCATCGGCATCGGAATAGACCGCGACCGTACGCATGCCCTGCGCCTTGGCGGTGCGCATCACCCGGCAGGCAATTTCACCGCGATTGGCAACCAGGAGCGTGTTGATTCTTGTCATAAATAATCCTCGTCATGCTGAACTTGTTTCAGCATCTCGTGAGATGATGAAGGCGAAAGATCCTGAAAAAGGCTCAGGATGACGATGATGGGATAATGCTGGCTGTTCATTCCGGCTTCACCACCCAGGATGGTTTGCGCTTTTCGAAAAAGCTGGCGACTCCCTCTTTGGCTTCGTCACTGACCATCCGGTCGGCAAAATTCTCGGCGGCCAGACGGATCACCTCGTCGCGCGGCTTGCCGGTGATCTGGCCAAGCAGTTCCTTGGTCGCGGCCACCGCCCCAGGCGCCGCACCGAGCACCTGCTTGCGGATCTGCATCTCGATCGCCTCAAGGCCGGCGACATCACCGGCAAGGAAATCGGCAAAGCCCAGCGCATGTGCCTCGGTGCCGTCGAACCTCGCGGCGGTCAGCATCAACCGGCGACCGGTGGCATAGCCGAGCTTCTGGATCACGAACGGCGATATCTGCGCCGGTGTCACACCAATGGCGGTTTCCGTCATCGCGAAGCGTGCTCCGCTTTCGCAGATGACAACGTCGGCGCAGCAAGCCAGCCCAAAGCCGCCTGCCATGGCCGCGCCCTCGATCAGCACGATCACCACTTGTGGAGCGCTGTTCACCAGATCGAAAATTTCCGCCGCACCGCTCGACATCTTGATGATCGCCGCACGGTCGCCGCTCTGCTGGAAATTCTCCTTGAAATTCTTCAGGTCCGCTCCGGCGCAGAAAATGCCGCCGCGTCCGCGCAGGGTGATACCGCGCACGCTTCGGTCGTCGCGTACGCTCTTCAGGACGGCCGCCAGCTCTGCGACCAGCGCATCGCTCAGCGCGTTGCGATTGTCCGGCTGGTTGAGCCAGATGGTGAGCCAGCCCTGTTGGAGTTCCAGTTCGAGTGTTTCGGTTTTGGGAAGATCGGTCATAGCTTGTATCCCTGCGAAGGCAGGGATCCATCTCCTGCCCTAATCTCTTGACGCGCTGGTAGAGTTCCCTCCCAGTCCTCTGTGCTTGACGGATGTTTCCGAGATGGGCCCCCGCCTTCGCGGGGGAACATGTAAAAATTAAAAACTCCAATCATATCCGCGCGACCCCGAAGGCGTTGGGATGCAATGTGCGGTTTTGCGCCTCGAAAATTGTTTCCAGAGCGAATCCAAGAACCTTGCGGCTGTCACGGGGATCGATGACGCCATTGTCGAGCACCCGGCCGGAGGTGAAGAAGGCGCTTTCCTGCGCTTCGAAAATCGCCTTGATGCGCTGTTCCTGCCTTGAGATCGCTTCCTCGTCGGGTTCCTCGCCCTTGCGCTTCGCCTGCACCCGGGCGACATGGCTCATCGTGTTGGCCGCCGATGCCCCGGCCATCACGCCGGTCTTGGCGTTGGGCCAGCTGAACAGAAAATCGGGTTCGAAGGCGGTGCCGCTCATCCCGTAGTTCCCTGCGCCAAAGCTGGCACCGATGTAGAGCGATAGTTTCGGCACCCGGACATTGGAGACAGCCTGGATCATCTTGCTGCCCAGCTTGATCATGCCCTTATGCTCGGACTCGGTGCCGACGATATAGCCGGTGGTGTTGTTGAGGAATATGATCGGCAGTTGCGACTGGTCGCAAAGCTGGAAAAAATGGGTAGCCTTTGCTGCTGCTTCGGGATCAAAGGGACCGTTGTTACCGATGATACCCACCGCATGGCCCATGATACTGGCCTGCATACAGACTGTGCCGGGACCATAGCGAGACTTGAATTCCTCAAAATCAGATCCATCGACGATCCGCGCGGCAACTTCGCGAACATCATATGGCGTGGTATAGTCGACCGGAACGACGCCAGCGATTTCGTCGATATCATAAACCGGCTCTTCATAATCGTTGCGCCGGATCGGCCTGCTATTCTTGTTCCAGTCCAGACGTCCCATCGTCTCACGGGCAATGGCAATGCCATGGGCATCGTCATCGGCGAGATATTCGACACTTCCGGTGGTCGATGCGTGCATCTCGGTACCGCCGAGTTCGCGGTCGTCAGCGACCTCGCCGGTTGCCGCATGGACCAGCGCCGCTCCGCCCAGCGCGGCCATGCCATTGTTGCGCACGCCGATGACATAGTCCGACATGCCGGGCATATAGGCCCCGCCGGCGGTGGACGGCCCGTGCAGCACCACCATCGTGGGAATGCCGGCCGCGCTCAGCCAGGCAAGATTGCGGAACAGCATGCCGCCATGGGCCCAAAGCTCGACCTTATATTCCATGAGATTCGCGCCGGCGCTTTCGACCAGATGGATGAACGGCAGCTTGAATTCCTGCGCCATCTTCTGGGCACCCTTGCTGGCATCCCAGCCGCCCGCCGTCGCCGCACCGGCGCGGATGCCGCTGTCATCAACCCAGATCATGCAGCGCACGCCTTTGACGAAGCCGATGCCAAGAATCACGCTGCCGCCGGGAATGCTGGTTTCCGGATCGCTATTTTCGAGCAGATAATTGGCCATATTGTAGAGTTGTAGCCATGGCATGCCGGGGTCGAGCAGCCGCTTCAGCCGTTCATGTGGTGTCAGCTGGCCGCGCTTTTCAAAGGTTGGCCGCCGTTTTTCCGATGCCGCGACGGCGCGCTTTTCCAGATTGCGCAGATGATCGATCAGCGCCAGCATATCCTTGCGATTCTGGGCAAAGCTGTCCGATCCGGTGACGATCTTCGATTTAAACTGGGGCATGGATGCAGCGCCTCTTTCCGATTTGACCGAGTCAATCATTCGCTATTTGACACGGCGAGTCCACGAAGGCTAATTGAATAGCATTCGATATTTTCGAGTCAAGCTCGCAAAAGGACAGAATAGTGGCTTCAAAAGCGATCCAGTCGGAAACCCAGCGCGCCAAGCTGGAGCGTAAGGAACGGGCGATATTGGATGCGGCCCGGACAATCTTTGTGGATCATGGTTTTGACGGCGCTCGGATGCAGGAAATTGCCCGCAGTGCCGGGATCGGGGAGGGCACGATCTACAGCTATTATGATTCAAAGGCGGAGTTGATGCTGGCGGTGCTGCAGCAATTCTGGGACGGGCTGACGCTGGAAGCGGAAGGCGTGATGGCGTCAGTGCAAGCCACGGATTTCTTTGGCCGACTGGAAGCGCTGGCCCAATATCATCTCAACACGGTGATCGTGAATGCGGACTTCATCAACCTGACCTTCGCCCTGCGCCGCAACAACAGCGAAGTCAGCGTCTCGCGTGATCATCTGCGCCATTATGTGGCGGTGTTCGACCAGCTGTTTCTGCGCGGACAGGATCGCGGCGAATTGCGCGCTGACGCGGTCCTCTGGCAGGCCCGGGACATATTTTACGGTAGCCTCGAATATAGCGCCCGCTCCATCGAGATGACGATGGCGGCGGATCGCAGTACCCGCGCCCAGCAGCCGGTGGTAGATGGGATGGTTGCGCTGTTTCGCTCTCATTATGGCGTGGGAGGCATTGGGGCGACAACCGATAAGGCGGATCTGGCCAGTCTGGAGTCTAGGCTTGATCACTTGTCTGCGCAAATTGGCTCTCTCAGCGATCGCCTGCCCGGTTCATAGAAAGAGCCCCCGCAGGGGCTCTTTCTAATTGGAATTTTTGCTCAAGCTGCCTCGTAAAAGCTCTCGCCTGCATCCGCTTTTGCACGGAACGACATTGGCGGCTTGAACCGCTCGCCATATTTCTGCGCCAGATTGTCGGCGATCCGGACAAAATTGTCGACGCCCATCGTGTCGATATGGCTCATTGGACCGCCGGTCCAGGGCGCAAATCCCCAACCGAAGATCGCGCCGAGATCGGCAGATTGCGGATCGGACACGACACCTTCGTCATAGCATTGGGCGGTGGCGATCAGCTGGATGAACATCAGTCGCTGCTTGACCTCTTCCACATCCGGCTGTTCTTCGGCCAGCGGGAAATGATCGGCCAGGCCGGGCCAAAGCTTTTTTGATCCGTCGTCGGCATATTCGTAGAAACCGCCGCCGAAGCGCCGGCCGCGCCGGTCGATCTGGTTGACCATGATGTCCATCAGCTCTTCGGTGCCGCTCGGAACATAGGCATCGCCCATGTCTTCCTTGGTTGACGTCATGATATCATGGCCCAGCTGCAGCGTGGTTTCGTCGACCACGGCCAGCGGCCCAATCGGCATGCCCATCGCGATTGCAGCATTCTCGATCAGGGCGGGCTTAACGCCCTCGGCGACCATCAGCATCGCTTCATTGGCATAAGGCGGGAATACGCGGTTGGTGTAGAAGCCGCGCACATCCTTGACGACGATCGGGGTCTTGCGGATCTTGGCATTATAATCCAGCGCCACGGCCAGGGCCTTGTCACCGGTTTCGGCACCGGGGATGATCTCGAGCAACGGCATTTTCTCGACCGGAGAGAAGAAATGCATCCCGATAAACTGGTCAGGACGCTCGCTATTTTTGGCAAGACCGGTAATCGGCAGGGTCGAGGTGTTGGAGGCAAAGACAACATCCTTGCCGATGACCGCTTCGGTCTTTCTGATCACATCGGCTTTGACATCGGGTCGTTCAAAGACGGCCTCGATGATCAGGTCGACATCCTTCAGATCGTCATAATTATCGGTCGGGGTGATTCGCGCCATGAAGGCCTCGGCTTTCTCCTTGGTCATCTTGCCGCGCGAGACATTTTTGTCGACAATCTTCTGGCTGTAGGCGACGGCTTTTTGTGCCTCTTCCATGTTGCGATCGAGCACGATGACATTCATCCCGCCCTTGGCGGTTACATGGGTGATGCCGGAGCCCATCAGGCCGGCACCAAGCACGCCAACCGTCTTGATATCGGATTTCGGTACGCCTTCCGGACGCGCAGCGCCTTTTTCAGCCGCCTGCTTGTTGATGAACAGGGTGCGGATCATGTTCTTGGCTTGCGGGCCGGACAGCAGCTTGGTAAAATATTTGCTCTCGACGCGCAAGGCAGTGTCGATCGGCAGCATCGAGCCTTCATAGAGGCAGGACAAGATCGCCTTGACCGCTTCATAATTGCCCTTGCTCTGTTTCAGTGCAATGGCCGAAGAACCGAGATAGAGCGGCACCGCGCGGGGATCCATTGATCCGGCGCCACCGGGGAATTTATAGCCTTTCTTGTCCCACGGCGCGGACGCCTTGGGATTGGCCTTGACCCACTCCTTCGCCTTGGCAATGACATCGTCGGCCGGGACGACTTCATCGATAATCTTCTGCGCAAGCGCGGCCTGCGGATTCATCGGCTGGCCCATCATGATCGCTATGCCAGCTGCCTGCAGGCCAGCGAGACGGGGCAGTCGCTGGGTGCCGCCACCGCCGGGCAACAAGCCAACCTGCACTTCCGGCACACCAAGCTGGATCTTCGGATCATCGGCGCAGACGCGATAATGGCAGGCCAGCGCCAGTTCAAGACCGCCGCCGAGTGCGAGGCCGTTCAACGCACAGGCGACCGGTTTGGCGTGAGCGGTGCCCTTGAGCAGGTCCTTGGCGCTATGGCCGCCGGTTTCCATGCGGCGCAGCATGCCGTTCAATTCCCATGCGCTTTCAAACGCCTCGGCCGTGCTGTCCGCTTTTGATGCGCCGAGCATGTTGAGATCAGCTCCAGCAAGGAAGCCGGATGGCTTGCCCGATGTAATCACAGCGCCCTTCATGTCGTCATTGCTGATCAAATCCTCGGTGAAAGTCTTGAAATCGGCGATCAGTGCCTGGTTCCAGACGTTCATCGACTGGCCGGGAAGATCGATGGTGACCAGCGCAATGCCGTCGCTGTCCAGATCGACGGTGAATGTTTCGTAGCTCATATTCTTTCCTTTCCTGTTCTCCTGCGAAGGCAGGAGTCCATCTCCGACTTGTTGTGCATGGCACGATCGGGAGATGGGCCCCTGCCTGCGCAGGGGCGCTGCAATCCGTTTCCTAGTTCACCCGCTCGATGATCGTGGCGATACCCATGCCGCCGCCGATGCACAAAGTGGTCAAAGCCGTCGACTTGCCGGTACGCTCGAGTTCGTCGAGCACCGTGCCGAGGATCATCGCCCCGGTGGCGCCCAGCGGATGCCCCATGGCAATCGCGCCGCCATTGACGTTCATGACGCTGTGGTCGACGTTCATTGCATCCATGAAGCGCAGCACCACGGCGGCAAAGGCCTCGTTCAATTCCCACAGATCGATGTCCTGCGCGGTCATGCCGGCGCGGTCCAGTGCCTTCTGCGCGGCAAATTCGGGTCCGGTCAGCATGATCGTTGGCTCGGAACCGATGGCGGCCATCGAGATGATACGCGCCCGCGGTTTCAGGTCATATTTCGCTGCAGCTCCCGCATTGCCGACGAGCACCGCGGCCGAGCCATCGACGATGCCCGAACTGTTGCCCGCATGATGGACATGGTTGATCTTCTCGATCTCGGGATGCTTGAGGATCGCGACGTCGTTGAAGCCGGGCATCTGCTCGCCCATCATCTTGAACGCGGGGCCGAGCGCGCCGAGCGATTGCATATTGGTTTCAGGGCGCATCAGTTCGTCCCGATCCAGCACGACTTCTCCAATCACGTCGCGGATTGGCAGGATCGACTTGGCAAACCGCTTTTCGTCCCAGGCCTTGGCGGCGCGCTTCTGGCTTTCCACGGCATAGGCATCGACATCATCGCGGCTATAGCCATATTTGGTGGCGATCAGATCGGCAGAAATGCCCTGCGGCACGAAATATTCCTGAAAGACGAGGCTCGGGTCGGCCATGCCGCCAAGCCCATCGCTGCCCATCGGAATGCGGGACATGGATTCGATGCCGCCACCGACGGCGAGATCGGTTTCGCCGGAGCAGACCTTGCCCGCTGCGATGTTCACCGCTTCCAGTCCGGAACCGCAGAAACGGTTGACCTGGATCGCTGAGGTCGTGTCGGCATAGCCCGCCTTGAGCGCCGCCATGCGGCTGATCACCGCGCCTTGCTCACCTACTGGAGAGACACAGCCAAAGGCGATGTCCTCGACTTCATGACCGTCCAGGTCATTGCGATCATTGATCGATGCCAGCACCTGCGCGGCGAGGTCGAGAGCGGTGATTTCGTGCAGGGCGCCGTCACTGCGGCCCTTGCCGCGGGGCGACCTTACTGCATCATAGATAAAGGCTTCGGTCATTCGGGTTTCCTCTCATTGGAAGAGTTGGAAGGATATCACCTGATGCTAATGTTGCAGCGCAGCACAGTCAAGCAGTTTACGTAAACGTCAACCAAGCCAAGAGGCGACTCGCCCCCTTGGCTAGCTCTTTTCTGCTATAAACTAATCGAGGATCGATTGATATTTCTGGCTGAAAACATCGCGGCCGACGATATAGCGCATGATCTCGCTCGATCCGGCATAGATCCGGCTCATCCGCGCATCGGTGAAGATCCGGCTGATTTCATATTCCTTCATATAGCCGGCGCCGCCGTGCAGCTGCAGACCGAGATCGGCCATTTCCCACTCGATTTCGCTGCCCAGCATCTTGCCCTTGGCGGCGATATTGGCGTTGAGTCCACCCTGATTGTGGATATCGACACAATGATCGACATAGACCTGCAGCATGTCGATTTTTGCATCCATTTCAGCCATTTTGAACTGGGTATTCTGCATATCCGCCAGTTTCTTGCCAAAAACATCCCGATCCATGACAAATTCACGAGTGACGTCAAACGCTCGCCGTGCCGAAGCGGCATAGCCGACCATGGCGATCAGGCGTTCCTCGGCGAGGCCTTCCATCAGATGGATGAAGCCCTTGCCCGGGGTGCCCAGCGTATTTTCCTTTGGTATCTTGACGTCATTGAAGAATAGTTCCGCCGTATCCTGTGCGTGCAGGCCGATTTTCTCCAGATTCTGGCCGCGTTCAAAGCCCGCCATGCCGCGCTCGACGATCAGCAGGACCATCGCATGCTTGTCATCGACACCCTCAATCTTGGCGGCGACGATCACGACATCGGCGTTGATGCCGTTGGAGATATAGGTCTTTGACCCGTTGAGCAGCCAGTGGTCGCCCATGTCCTTTGCCATGGTTTTCATGCCGGACAGGTCACTGCCGGCGCCGGGCTCGGTCATCGCAACCGCCAGAATGGTCTCGCCGCTCACGCATTTCGGCAGGAAGCGTTCGCGCTGTTCCTCATTGCCGATATTCTTGAAATAGGGTCCGACCAGACGGCTGTGCAGAGTGTTATACCATTCGCCGCAGCCGGCCCGTGCGGTTTCCTCGATGATGATCTGCTCGTAGCGGAAATCATTGTCGCCCATGCCGCCATATTTTTCGTCCGGCCAGATCATCAGAAAGCCCTGGTCGCCCGCTTTCTTGAATATTTCCCGGTCGACAATTCCGGCATCGCGAAATTCATCCATTCGCGGGGCGACCTCGTCGGCGAGAAAGCGGCGATAGGCATCACGGAACATATGCTGTTCTTCGGTAAATTTGCGCATGGAATATCCTTTGGTCTGATAGGGGAGACAGGCGCGCAGCCCGCCCGCCGATTGCCTGAGGTCTTAATACGCCAGATTTAATCGGTCAATTAAGAAACAAGTCCGTTGCAATTGCCGGGGAACCCTCGGTATGGCTTTGTCGTGGAAAAAACAAAAAAACCGTTCATCCTTGGTCTTGGCGGCACGACCAGCCCCCTGTCCTCGACCGAAGTCGCCCTGGCGATTGCGCTGGAAGCCGCCGCCGCCGCCGGTGCGGAAACCGAATTGTTCGGATCGGACCGGCTGATGGCGCTGCCGCATTATCGTTCGGATCCGGCCGGACTCAACCAGACCGGCAAGGACCTGGTGGCGCTGGTGCGCCGCGCCGACGGCCTGCTTCTTTCCAGTCCCGGCTATCACGGCACTGTCTCTGGCCTGGTCAAGAACGCGATTGATTATATCGAGGAAACATCGACGGACGATCGCATCTATCTGGACGGCCTGCCAATCGGGCTTATCGTCACTGCCCATGGCTGGCAAGCGGTCGGCAGCACGCTGGCGGCGTTGCGCTCGATCGTCCATTCCCTGCGCGGCTGGCCGACCCCGCTGGGCGTTGGTATCAATGCGTCGGGCGGAATATTCCGCGATGGCGGCTGTGCGGACCCAGGGGTGAACGAGCAGCTGAAGCTGGTGGCACAACAAGTCATGTTGCGCGCCGAAGGCCGCTGAAGCGATTTTGCGGTAATTGCCGTCAGAATTCCAAGCCTCCCGGCTTTTTCCTTAAAGTCCCATCAGTCCGCGGGCTGCCTTGCCGATAACCCTATTGATGCGCTCGGGGTGGTTGGCACGGCGCGCATTATGAAAGACGGCGGCGCTTTTCAGCACCGCCGTCTTTCCTGGTTGTTTTCCTTCGATCAGAATTCGTAGCGAACGCCAAACTGAATGCGCCACAAAGAGGCGGACAGATTCTGGAAATTCGTATCGTCGGGCGAGAAGCCTTTCATCACATAACGACCCTGGCCATCCACACCGCCGGTGATCAGCGGCGTGGTGTAATTGCGCGACCGGAACAGATTGGCGCCGCTGTCGATCAGGTTCAGGACATTGTTGAAATCGGCAAAGACCTGGATCTTGTCTTCGACACCGAACAGGCGTCCCGGTCCAGGCAGTTCCTGCGAGAGTCGCATATCAAGATCAAAGAACCAGTCATTGCGGCAGGAATTGCGCGGGACCGACTGTCCGCGAAATTTCGAGAGGCATTTGTCGTTGCTGATATAATTGTCGAGACCTGTCGCCGCTGCTGCCGCGGTCTGGACGACATTGCCGGCGACAACATTGTCGACATAGACCACATTCGGATCGGTAAGTCCGGTGGGAACGTAGAGCAATGCATTGTCATTGCCCGACGATGAGTCGTTGAACACGGCTCCGTTGTCGAACGTGACGCTGTACGGACGACCTGACCGCGCGACGAAGACAAAGCCCAACTGGGTGGCGAGGTCCGGAATCAACTCCTCGCGAAAATTCATCGCCCAGGTAACATTGTGGCGTGATTCATATTCCGAGGTCGCTACTGCCGAATTCTGCCGGTCAAAGGCCGCAGTAATGTCATAGCCCGAAGTTGCCGTTGAGCTGGCATTGAAACGGTTGTTTTTCGCATTGGTATAAGCATAACCGAGATTGAAGCTGACGCCGCCATTGTCGGTAAAGACACCGCTGCTCCACTGCTTCGCCAGCCGGATCGAAGCAACATGGCTGTTGAAAGACGCGCCATTGGTCAGCTGGATTTCGTCATCACGGCTGGTTGCGAAACATTGGCTGGTGACATTATTAAATGTCGGCGACGTACCTCCGGTTCCGACCAGAGTCGCGTTGCAACCGGTAGCATTGGGATCGATAGCGGCATAGATGGGTCGCCCATCAACCGTGAAACCGTTGATGCCCTTTCTAAAGTCGACGACTTGCGACAGATCGACAAAATCGGCCGAGTTGCGGAAGCGGCTGAAGATATAGTCAAAGTTCAGCTTCCAGTCGTCGAAGAAACCGCCGTTGCCGGTGCCGAACGTCGTCGACACGCCAAAATTTGCCCGCAAAACCGTTGGTGTCTTGAAATTCGGATCGGTCGACTGGGCATCGCCGAGTCCTCGAGCGGCCGTACCAATACCGGCATTGACCGCACAGACTGGCGGTGTCGGAGCCGACCCATCGGTTGGTACCGCAAGCTGGGTTCCGGCAGGAATGCAATTTGCGCTTCCGGTCCGTCCCTGACCAACGCCAAAGCCGTTGTTCTGGAACGCGTTGGACAGCCATACGGTTGGATCGCCGCCGGTGAAGATACCGACGCCGGCGCGGACCTGGGTATCACTGAAGATACCGCTGTTGAGCAGATCATAAGTAGCGGCAAAACGGGGCATCAATACCGGATCCACCTTGCTGAACGCATTGGCATTGGTGAAGCCATAGCGGGCCAGGAAGACCGGGTTGGCTGCTGGCGCATCACCATCGAGCCAGTCCACCCGGACGCCGCCCACCAGGGTCAGCTGATCGGTTGCCCGCCATTCATCCTGTGCATAGATGGAGAATAATCCGCGTTCCCAATTGGCTGCCGCATCGTTGACGTCGCCGGAGAACGAGTAGTTGCCGTAAAAACCCGCTGCGGCATTGTTGGTCAGGCAGTTGCCGATATCGCCACCCTGAATCTGGGCGGCGGTCGGGAAGGTGTTGGAACCGCAAGCCAGCAGGCCGGCCTGCAGATCGGCTACATTGGCAAATGTATAGGTACCGGTGGCATTCTGGACGAACAGGTTGAACACTTTGGTGTGATTGAGTTCGGCGCCCAGGGTCAGATTGTGATCACCAGCTTCCAGATCGGCCTTGACCTTGAACTGGTTGATTTCGGTCTTCAGGTCATTGGCTGCACGGGAAAAACCGGGGCCGAAGACCAGCGAACCGCTCTCGCCATTGTCCGGATTGGTCACGCCGACGACGATCCGCGGAATCGGATTGCCGGTTTGCGCTTCACCGCCACCAACCGGGTCCTGAAGATCCTGCACTTCCGAGCGCGAAGCCCGGATCTCGGTCGAGAAACGATCGGTCCAGTTGGAGTAGAGGCGGGCCGAATAATAATTGGATTCGGTACCGGAGTTATAGAAGGTGTTGTTGCCGGAATAGGAGCGGCTCGATGTGCTGACATCGTCCGAACTGACCTTGGTTTCGTCGAGACGCTGATAGGTCGCTTCAAAGCGGTGCTGATCGTTGATGACCCAGTCGAGGCGGCCGAAGAAGCGGCGGTTGGATTCAGGAAGACTGCGGGTGATACCACCCGAATCAATACCATAATTCTGGCGGACGATATCGGAAACCGTGTTGAACTGCGCTTCTGTGATAAACGGCAGCTCGGTTCCGAAACCCGAACCGATCGGCCCGGTCACTTGTGATGATCCCAATTTGGCTTCTTCATAGCCGAAAGAGAAGAACAGGTGATTCGGGATGATCGGACCGGACAGGGTCACGCCGTAACGCTTTTCGTTGAACGGATCGATCGCAAGTTCGGTGTCGGCGAACTTGTCGCCTTGCAGGCCGCTGTCGGAATAAGTGAAAAAGGCGCTGCCATGGAACTGGTTCTGGCCAGCCTTGGTCACGACGTTGATGGCGCAGCCGGTAAAGGCGCTATATTCGACATCATAAGGCGCGAATTCCACCGACGTTTCCGCAATGACGTCGAAAGGCAGGGGAAGCGAGTTGCGCGATGCAAAGGGCGTTCCGTTCAAGCCGTAGACATCCGACTGGATGATACCGTCGACCGAGAAGGAGTTCGAGCGGTCATTGCCGCCGAGGCAGCTGACCCGATCATTGGAGCCGGAGCGGTCCAGACTGACGCGGGGATCGATACGGATGAAGTCGCGAATGTCGCGGGTGATGGTAGGGAAAGTTTCCAGCTCTGCAGCACCGAACGACTGTCCGGGGCCGATCGCCAGTTGCGAAATCGCAACCCGTGCGCCGGTCACGACAATGACATTCTCCATTTCGCCGCTGGAGAGGGTGAAGCCGAGCGTTGTATTGCCTTGCAGGTTGATGCTGACATTTTCCAATGTCTGGCCTTCATATCCTGGCGCGGTTGCCGTGACGGTATAGGGGCCGCCCGTGGTCAGGCTTTCCGCCCGGAACTGGCCGGATGCACCGGCGGTGAGGGACCGCTGGGCGCCGGTCCGCGTATCGGTCACGACAATCGTGGCGCCGGGCAGAGGATTGCCGGAATCGTCGCTGACCGTCCCGCCGATACCCGAAGTGATCTGCTGTGCAGCCGCTGGTGTAGCGATCAGGCCTGCCGTCGAGAGGCTGACAACGCTGGCAGCCAGAAGATATTTTATTTTCATGATTTGCATTCCCCGTTCATGAACCACATTGAGATAAAATTGATATGAGTTGATCGTCTGTGACTGGTTGACAGCGAGACCAAAGCAAGCCGTCTCTAGGCCGCTTAAGTGACAGTTTTGTCTCAAAAGAAACCACTGTTGCTGCAGCGCAGCATTATATTTTCCAGCAGCAAATTTTGAGCGAAATTTTTTCGGCGGGGAAGCATTTCTCAACGCGGATTCGCTTGAATCAAGCTGTTGTTTTATCACAGAACATGCGGGACCATTCGGTCCGGATCCGGTTGTCGATGGCTGGTCCGCACTGTGGCGAATTTATCACCCTGTCAGCACCAAATTAAAAGTTCTTCCTCAGGCGGCATTGAATCGGCCAGGGCGGGTTGCCGAATTGTTCGGGCAGCCATGCCAGGGCCGGCTCGCGCGCTCCGCAGTCGAGTCGCCGGGGAAAGCGCCTGTCCGAACAGGAAATCCTGTTGCAAAGCCGGGACATTGTGGCGGTACCGGGGTCAGGATGTCCGGAGCTGGTCCGCCCCGACGACGACGCTTGTCTGAGCGCCCATGATATCCATCAGCACCCAGACGCGGCGGTCGGGCGCGATCTTCACCACCTCGGCCACGAAATTGGCAAATGGCCCCTTGGTCAGGGTCACATGATCTCCCGGCTGCAATATTGGGGATGGCATGAGCTTGCCACTGGCATCACAGCCCGCCATCAACTGCGTCACAAGATCGGGCGGCACGGCCGCAGGCTCCTGGCCAAAGCTTACCAGCCGCGTGATGCCGTAGGTTGACCTGACCATCCGCCAGAGTCCGTGGGTGACATCGAAAGCCACGAAGATATAGCCGGGAAACAGTGGCCGGCGGGTGGTGATGAACTTGCCGTTCTGCTGGCGTGTTTGCTCCTCCAGCGGCAGAAAGGTTTCAAAACCCTGCCGCTTGAGATTCTTGTCGGCGATATCGGCGCAGTTCGGTTTCAACTGCGCCAGAAACCAACTGACCCCGGAATCGTGGGATGCCATTTCCAACCTCCTGACAATGCGCGATTCGTCTATCGCTCAAGCTCGACCAGATGCAAGCGGGGTTTTGCAGAGCCGATAGGATGTTGCGATGGCTATTGATCGAACTGGTTGTTGCAAAGACAGTATGTCGATCGCATATCCGCGGATTAACACCATCCCTGAATGATTGCAGATCGGATGGAGGCAGGGGCTCAGGTGAAGCGCTGACGGACCGCAGTTCCAACTTGTACCAGCGAGATCGTTCAGTTATGAATGATCTCGGGTGCACCGGCCAATTTGCAGAGTCTGGCGCGCTGTCATGAATGTTCACCTGCACCATCTACAAGGCACCCGGTGGGTCGCTTTGTGCGGTAGCCTGCAGAAAATCAGCCGGATTATATGACCAGCAAACGCAGCAAACTTCAGGAAGACACGCATTTTCGTGTTCTTCGCCTTCTCGAGGACAATCCTGAAATGTCGCAGCGGGATCTGGCTGAGGCTGTCGGGGTCAGCGTTGGCGGCATGCATTATGTGCTCAGCGCCCTGATCGAGAAAGGTCTGGTCAAGCTCGGGAATTTCACCGCCGCGGAAGACAAACGCCGCTATGCCTACAAGCTCACGCTGAAGGGGATTGCCGAGAAGGCAGCCATGACGCGGCAGTTCCTGAAAAGAAAAATGGCCGAGCACGATGCTCTCAAGGCCGAAATAGACAGCCTGACCGCTGAACTTCAGGAAACCCAGCTGGCCAAGACCCGCGACGGTCTGAAAGGCGAATAACCGGACATGATGACGGTGAGACAGATACATTTGATGACGGACCATTGCGGGCCAGCTATCGGACAGTGGCGGGACCGGAATGCCGGCGGCAATGGCGCTGTGGCTGATGGCTGCGAGCGGCAGGCCGTATATGAACAATGGACAAAAAGGACTATTGAACAATGAAGATTGCGATGATCGGCACGGGCTATGTGGGGCTTGTCTCGGGGGTGTGTTTTTCGGATTTCGGCCATGAGGTGATCTGCGTCGACAAGCTGCCGGAAAAAATCGCCCAGCTCGAACGGGGCGAGGTTCCGATCTATGAGCCCGGGCTGGATGCGGTCATGGAGCGGAATGTGGCGTCGGGCCGGCTGAGTTTCACGACCGATCTTGCCGCGGCAGTCGATGGCGCGGATGCCGTGTTCATCGCTGTCGGGACGCCGACCCGGCGCGGCGATGGCCATGCAGACCTGACCTATGTCATGGCCGCTGCCGAGGATATCGCGCAGGCGCTGACCGGCTATGCCGTGGTGGTGACCAAGTCAACGGTACCGGTGGGCACCAATCGCAAGGTCGAGGCGGTTATTCGCGCGGCCAATCCGCAGGCCGATTTTGACGTGGCTTCCAACCCCGAATTCCTGCGCGAAGGGGCGGCGATCGAGGATTTCATGAAGCCCGACCGCGTCGTCGTCGGCGTTGAAAGCGATCGCGCCCAGGCGGTCATGGGTGACATCTACCGCCCGCTATTCCTGCGGGAGTTTCCGATCGTCTATACCGATCTGGAATCGGCCGAGATGATCAAATATGCCGCCAACGCCTTCCTCGCCACGAAGATCAGCTTCATCAACGAAATTGCCGCGCTGTGCGAGCGCGTCGGTGCCGATGTCAAGTCGGTCGCCAAGGGCATCGGGCTGGATGGCCGGATCGGCAACAAGTTCCTGCACGCCGGGCCGGGCTATGGCGGCTCCTGCTTTCCCAAGGACACCAGCGCGCTGGCCCGGATCGGCCAGGAACACGGGGCTCCGCAACGGATTACCGAGACGGTGATCGCGGTCAATGACGCCATCAAGCGGCGGATGATCGACAAGATTCTCGACCTGTGCGGCGGATCAGCCAATGGCAAGACGATCGCGATATTCGGGGTCACATTCAAGCCCGAAACGGACGATATGCGCGATGCACCGTCGCTGACGATCGTGCCGGCGCTGGTCGGCGGCGGGGCGCAGGTCCGGGTCTGCGATCCCCAGGGATTGCGCGAGGGCAAGGCGCTGTTGCCGGGCGTGGCCTGGGCGGATGATGCCTATGCGGCGGCGAAGGGGGCGGATCTCGTCGTAATATTGACCGAGTGGAACGAGTTTCGCGCGCTCGATCTCGCCCGCCTGGCCGACGGCATGGCGTCCCCGGTGATGGCCGATCTGCGCAATGTCTATGACCGGGAGTCGGCTGTGGCGGCCGGCTTTACCGAATATGCAGGCGTGGGACGTTGAGAACAGCCTTCATCACCGGCACCGGCGGGTTCATCGGCTTTCACCTCGCCGAGCTGCTGTTGCAGGAGGGCTGGACGGTCGCCGGGTTCGACGGCATGACCGATTATTATGACGTCCGTCTGAAGGAACGCCGGATCGAGTTGCTGCGGCAGCACCCGAAATTCACCTTCACCCAGGCCATGCTGGAAGACAATGAGGCCGTGCAGTCGGCAGTTGCCGATGCCGCGCCCGATATCATTGTCCATCTCGCGGCGCAGGCGGGGGTTCGCTATAGTCTCGAAAACCCGCGCGCCTATATCGACGCCAATATTGTCGGCACCTTCAACGTGATGGAGGCGGCGCGCGCCGTGTCGGTCCAGCATCTGCTGATGGCCTCGACCAGCTCGGTCTATGGCGCCAACACCGAAATGCCCTTTGCCGAAACGCAGAAGGCCGACACGCCGCTGACCATCTATGCGGCAACGAAGAAGGCGAATGAGGCGATGGGCCATTCCTATGCCCATATCTATGGCCTGCCGACGACGATGTTCCGCTTCTTCACCGTCTACGGTCCGTGGGGGCGGCCCGACATGGCGCTGTTCAAATTCACCAAGGGGATCTTGGAAGGCACACCGATCGACATCTACAATAATGGCGAGATGTGGCGCGACTTCACCTATGTCACAGATCTCGTGCGCGGGATCCGGCTGCTCATCGACGCGGTGCCGGGCGGGCCGGAAACCGCGGCAGAAAATGACAATCTGTCGCCCGCGGCACCGTTCCGGGTGGTCAATATCGGCAATTCCGACAAGGTGCGCCTGATGGACTTCGTCGAGGCGATCGAGGACGAACTGGGCAAGAAGGCGATCCGCAACTACATGCCGATGCAGACCGGTGACGTGCCCGCCACCTGGGCCGATGCCGAGCTGCTGCAACAGCTGACTGGCTACCGCCCGCAAACGCCGTTTCGGGAGGGTGTGGGGCGGTTTGTGCGCTGGTATCGCGAATATTACGGAGACTGAGCATGCACATGCAGCCGCTCTATACGGGAACGCCCTATCATGGCTCAGGGGTTGACGAGACGCTGTTTGCCAACGGACTGTGCCTGCCGTCGGGAAGTGACATGAGCGACGATCAGCAGGATGAGGTTATCGAGCGGACGCTGGGCCTTTTGGAAACGGCCAACTAGGCTCAAGCTGCCAGGCTAGATCAGGCTGGTGATGGACCGGAACAGGTCGTCAAATGCCGCGTCACATCGCTGCGATTTCACCACGATATCGGCATGGACTTTGGAGGGCTCGACATGCAGATCATGCATCGGCCCGACCTGGTTGGCGAATTGAGCCTGTACCGATTCCGGGGTGCGTCCGCGTTCGCGGACATCGCGCGTTAGTCTTCTGGCAAAGCGCGTCTCCGAATCACATTCGACGAAGATGCTGAGATCGAGAAGCGCGCGCAGCGGCTGATGTTGCAGTATCAATATGCCATCGATCAGGATCAGCGGCCGCGGTTCGGTGCGCTCGGTTGCGGCTTTAGGCATATGGGTGGGGAAATCATAGAGCGGCCGCTCGATCGCCAGTCCGGCCTTGAGCTGCGCCAGTTGGGCACAGAGCTGGTCGAAATCAACCGCATCGGGATGGTCGAAATTCGGGCCGCCCTTGCCTTCCGGCGCATCGCCGAGTCCGAAAAAATAATCATCCTGCGGCAGGATCACGCATTGGCCGGGGCCAAGCCGTTGAAAAACCCTGCGGGTCAATGTGGTTTTGCCGGAACAGCTGCCGCCGCTGATGCCGACCGCCCTCGGGGTCATATGAGACCGATCTCGCGCAGGCGCTGCTGCAGATAGTCATGCGCGCTGATCGGTTCCGGATAAAGGTCCGGATGGGTGTCATCGACACAATCTGGCAATGTCTCGATCCTGTAATCAGGTCGGAAGTGCAGGAAAAACGGCATGGAATAACGCGAAAATCCCCGCCGCTCCGGTGCCGGATTGACCACCCGGTGGGTTGTCGACGGCAGGCGGTCGTTGGTCAGCCGCTGCAGCATGTCGCCGATGTTCACTGCCAGCTCCCCGGCTTTCGGGGTTACGGCGCGCCAGTGGCCTTGCCGGTCGAGCAGTTCCAGACCGGCCTCCTCGGCACCGATCAGCAGGGTGATCGTGTTGATATCCTCATGCGCGCCGGCGCGTACCGCTGGCGATTCCTCCGGCACCGGCGGATAGTGGATCAGCCGCATCACCGAATTGCCGTCGCGCACCGTGTCGACGAAGAAATCGGGTGCTAGCTCGAGATAGCGAACGATCGCTTCGAGAATCCGGGCTCCGGCCTTGTCGAAAGCGGCGAACATCTCGAGATAGGTATCGCGGAAGCCGTCCAGTTCGCGCGGCCAGACATTGGGCAGCATGAACGGCTCGAAGGGGTGACCGGCGGGCAATTCGCGGCCGATATGCCAGAATTCCTTGAGATCGTGGATATCGGAATCCTTGGCGCTTTCCGTGCCGAAGGGGGTGTAGCCGCGGGCGCCGCCACCACCGGCGATATGATAGGCCCGCTTCACCTCTTCGGGCAGCGCGAAAAAGGCGCGAGACGTGGCGTCGGCGCGCGCGATCAGTTCGTCCGGGATGCCATGATCGGCAACCACGGCAAAACCCCAGTCGGAAAAACTGCGGCCGATCCGTTCGGCAAAGGCATCGGCGTCTTCATCCGCCATGGCGAGCGATACGGCGGCAAGCGTGTCTTGGGTCTGGGTCATGGTGTCAGGATGCGTCCTCGTGCGTTTTTGTCAATCGGCTTCGGTCAGCCCAGCGACAGCAATATGCCGGCCAGCGCTGCGCTCATCAGATTGGCGAGCGACCCTGCAGCCAGAGCGCGCAGGCCCAGCCGGGCAATCACCGGGCGCTGGTTGGGCGCCAGGCCGCCGGTTACCGCAAGCTGGATGGCGATGCTGCTGAAATTGGCGAAGCCGCAGAGGGCGAAGATGACGATCGCGTTGGTCAGCGGTGAAATGCCCTCCTGCATCTGGCCCAGTTCGATGAAGGCGACAAATTCGTTGAGTACGACCTTGGTGCCGAACAGGCCGCCGGCACCGAGGGCTTCGTCCCAGGGCACGCCGAGCAAATACATGATCGGGGCAAAAATATAGCCGATTACCTGCTGAAAGCTGAGCTCGGGATAGCCGAACCAGCCACCTACCCCGCCGAGCAGGCCGTTGGCCAGCGCGACCAGCGCAACAAAGGCCAGCACCATCGCGCCGACCGCCACCGCCAGCTTGACGCCGGTTTGCGCGCCCATTGCTGCCGCCATGATGATATTGGCCGGTTTCTCGTCTTCATATTCGACCGCGACCAGCAGTTCTTCGGGGGCCGGATCTTCCGGATTGTCCGGCATGATGATCTTGGCCATCAGGATGCCGCCCGGTGCCGACATGAAAGCGGCGGCGAGCAGATAGTCGATGCGGATGCCCATCGCGGCATAGGCGGCCAAGATCGTGCCCGCCACCCCGGCCATGCCGACGCTCATCACGGTAAACAGCTGCGACTGGGTCAGGCTGGCAAGATAGGGGCGGATGACCAGCGGCGATTCGGACTGGCCGACAAAGATATTGGCGGCGGCGCACAAGGATTCCACTTTCGAAATACCGGTGATCTTCTGGATCGCTCCGCCCACCCATTTGATGATGAACTGCATGACGCCCAGATAATAGAGGATCGAGATCAACGCTGAAAAGAAGATGATCACCGGCAGCGCGGCGATGGCAAAACTGTTGCCACCGATCGTCGGATCGGCGAGCGGTCCGAAAATGAAATTGGTGCCGGCGGAAGCATAGCCGAGAAGGTTGGACACGCCGAACGCCATCGCTTCGATGATGCGTTTCCCGGCCGGAACATAGAGCACGATGACGGCAATCCCGGCCTGCAGGGCAAAGGCGGCACCGACCACCCGCAGCCGGATATTGCGCCGTCCGGTCGACAGAGCCAGCGCGATCACCAGGATCAACGCCATGCCGGCAAGGCTTGTGAAGATCGCTATCATGCAATTTTTCCGATCAAATAGGGGGGCCGCAACCGGCTCACCAGGTGAAGCTGCCGGCTTCGGTATTGCAGGCAGCCGCGAGGCGGTCGAGACAGTCGGGGATATTGTCGGATATGATCAGATGCTTGCGCCGTTCCGGAGAGACAAAGCCCTGTTCGGCCATCGTGTCGAGAAAGGCGATGAGCGAGTCCCAGTAGCCGCCGATGTTCAATATCGCGAAGGGCTTGTTATGATAGCCTAGCGCGTTCCAGCTCCAGGCTTCGAACAATTCGTCCATCGTGCCGACCCCGCCCGGCAAGGCGACAAAGGCATCGGTCAGGTCGGTCATCTTCGCTTTGCGCTCGTGCATGGTCTGGACGATGTGGAGCTCGGTCACTCCCTGGTGCGCGACTTCGAGATCTTTCAGCATTTCCGGGATGACGCCATGGACCCGGCCGCCCTCGGCGAGCACGGTGTCGGCGATAATCCCCATCAGGCCAAGGCGGCCGCCGCCATAGACGAGCTCGATCCGGCGTGCTGCCATGGCCTTGCCCAGCAATATCGTCGATGCGGCATAAGCCGGGTCGTGCCCGTTGTTCGCGCCGCAATAAACTGCCAGTCGATGCAAATTGTCCCCCGATCGTGCGACCGGGAGGGCCGCGATCCGTTGCTGTTGTAATGGTTTTCCCTATAGAAAAAATGCGCCATGTGACTATTTCTTTTTTTTCGTCGCCGACCCCGCTAGGCAACCGCGATGACAGAAACCGTAAAAACCAATCTCATACCCCGATCCCTGTTCATATTCGCCGTGCTTTACGGCGGGATGACCTGCATTGCCGGGATTCTGGGAGCAAAGCAGGTCGCGATCGGACCCCTTGCCGTGGAATCCGGTATTTTTCCCTTTTTGCTGCTGGTGGTATTATCGAGTGCGGTTGCCGAATTACACGGTCGGGATGTCGCGAACCGGTTGGTTCGATTCGGCTTTGTCCCCCTGATCACCGCGATCATCCTGATTCAGATCGTGCTGGCGCTGCCGACCGATCCCGGCATGTACGAACCGGCAAAGGAAGCTTTTCCGATCATATTGTCGCAAGGCGCGCGGCTGATGTTTGCCGGGATTATCGCTTATGGCGTATCGCAATTTCTCAACGTCTATATCTTCTCCCGCCTGGCGAGCATGAAGGGAGCGATGCTGGCGCTGCGTGCCGCCATCGCCAGTGCCCTGTCACAAATTGTCGATACGGTCATCTTCATCACCATCGCCTTCTACGGCGAGCGCCCGATTGGCCACTTGCTGCTGGGGCAAGGGTCGGCCAAGGTTGTCCTGTCCTTCCTGCTGGTGCCATTTCTGATCATTTTTTTCGTCAAGCTGGGCCAGAGGCTGGACCGGGAATGAGGCCTGCAATGGCTAGTTGATCTGATCATATAGAATATTGGCGGCGGCGAGGTCTTTCTGGCTGTCAATATCCAATAGCAGCTGATCGGAACCCGCCACCAAATGCGCTTCGGCCAGCAATCCCCGGGCACCGGAATCGCCGTTCAATGTCGTCAGCTGTTCAAGCATTGCTGAAGAGAAGATAGCTGGCGGCATGGCTTGCCCGTGCCGGGAGGAGGCCACGATGCGGCCCGATTGCTGGAAGGTGGTGATCAGCCTGCCCAGATGATCACGCGTGACGAAGGGCATGTCCGCCAGCATGATGCACAGCGCGCGGGCTCCGGCCCGGAGGGCGTGAGCGGCGGCCAGCCGGACGGACGTTGCCTGGCCCAGCGCGGCATCCTCATTTCTGATGATCTGGTAGCCCAGTCGCCTCCAATCGGCTGCGCAGCCATGCTGCGGAGACCCGATCACCAGCTTGCCGACGAAAGCCATGTCCGCGGCGGTCCCGGCTGCGTGCAGGCCGAGCATCCTGTCTCCCAGCAAAGCCGTCAGCTTGTCCTGATCACCGAATCTGCTGGATTGTCCAGCTGCCAGCAACGCCAGCATGATCCCGGCAGGTTGGCTCAATTGGCCATGCTGCTTTCAAGATAGGCGATCACGGCCGCTCGCTTTGCTGCATCCTCGATGGCACCGCTAACCATCGTCGTGCCCGGAACCTTAGCGGTTGGATTGGCGATATAGCCATCGAGTTCCGCCGTGGTCCAGATAATGCCGGATGCCTGAAGGGCGTCCGAATAGCTGAATCCGGAAACCTCTGCCGCTGGTTTTCCGAAAATGCCGAAAAGATTGGGACCGGCGCCATTGGGGGCATCCTGTTCAACAGCATGACAGGCGGAGCAATTGGCAAAGACCGCCTTTCCTTCAGCGACGAGGGCGCTGGCCGGATCGCCGATCACGGCGACCGGCTGCACCGGTGCAGCGCCCGGTTCCCGAACGATGATCTGTTCGGTCGGTCCGGGTGCGGGATCGGAGCTGCACGCGGTCAGCGCCAGAATAACCAGACAGGCAATGTTCCGGGCAAGGGCCATATTGGAGTTCCGATCAGGCAAAGCTGTGTTTGGACAAGGGCAATTCGCGTATCCGCGTGCCGGTGGCGGCAAAAATCGCGTTGGTGACCGCAGGTGCGATTGGCGGCAGCCCGGGCTCCCCGCCGCCGCCCAGACGTTGATGATCGCCATTGATCAGGGCCACTTCCACTTCGGGCATCTCGTTGATCCGCAGCATCGGATAATCGTGGAAATTGCTCTGCTGCACTCGACCATCCTTGATCGAAATCTCGCCATAAAGCGCTGCGGTCAGGCCATAGGCGATCGCGCTTTCCATCTGCGCGATAAAACCGTCGGGATTGATCACGAAGCCGGGATCCGCAGCGACATAGACTTTTTTCACTTTCGGCCTGGATCCGCTCATGTCGACTTCCGCGACCTGCGCGACGATCGAACCGAAGGACGGAACAAAGGCGATCCCCCGGCCATGTTTTTCGGGCAGCGGCGTGCCCCAGCCGGAGATTTTTGCGGCGGTATCAAGCACTTTCAAGTGACGCGGCGACCCCGCCAGCAATTCGCGGCGGAAGGCATAGCCGTCCTTGCCTGCTGCATGGGCCATTTCATCGACAAAGGATTCGATGAAAAAGCCGTGCTGACTGTGATCGACCGAACGCCAGGGACCAAAACGCAGCTGCGTCGGCACGTCGACCTTGCGAATCCGGTGATTGGGAATGTTGTAATAGGGCAGGGTTGGCGCATCTTTCGGATCGAACAGATGGGTGTGGATATTGCTCCAGCTGACCGCCTGGCCTTGCTGGTCGAGGCCGCCGCGGAAACGACTGGTCGCGGAAGGTCGGTAATGGTCCTGCGTCGTGTCCTCTTCCCGCGACCAGATCATCTTCACCGGATAGCCGGTCGCCTTGGCGATCCGGGTTGCCATGATGATATTGTCACTTTCGGAACGGCGCCCGAAACCACCACCCAGATAGGCGTTGTGATAGGTCACATCTTCAAAAGCCAGACCGGCAGCATCGGCTGCCGCCTGCCGCGCATTGACCGGTGCCTGATGACTCGACCAGACGTCGCATTTGCCGTCGCGCACCCAGGCGGTACAGTTCATCGGTTCCATCGTCGCATGGGCGAGAAACGGTACCTTATATTCGGCTTCGACCCGGGTCACCGCCTCGGCAAAGCTTTTCGCGGGATCGCCTGATTCGGTTTCCATGTCGCCGCCCTCATCCCCGGCTTCATCGAGATAAGCGGCATAGCGCGCGAACAGCGCGTCCTGATCCAGTTCGTCGCCATCGGTCTTGCTATAGCGGGTATCGATCGTGTTCAGCGCCTGCTGGGCCTGCCAATAGCCATCGGCAACCACGGCGACAAAATCGCCCATATTGAGGATCTGCAGCACCCCGGGCATGGTTTTGGCGGTGGATGCGTCGATCGATTCCACCATGGCACCGACCACCGGAGCGGCCTTGACCGCTGCATATTTCATGCCCGGTACATCGGCATCAATGCCAAAGACCGCGCTGCCATCGACCTTTTCCGGAATATCGTGACGCGCCTTTGGCTGGCCCATGATCTTGTAGTTTTCCGGCGATTTGAGCGTCGGCTTGGCGGGCAGGCGTTGCTCGGCCGCAGCCAGGGCGAATTTTGCAAAAGGTTCCGACCTGCCGCTGCTGGCGTGGACAATCATGCTGTCCGCCGTGCTGATCTCGCTGGCGGGCACCTGCCATTCGCTTGCTGCTGCTGCAACCAGCATTTCCCGGGCGGCGGCACCGGCGGTGCGCATCGCTCGCTGGCCGGTCGCGCGCACGGAATAGCTGCCGCCGGTAAACTGCAAGCCCATTGCCTGCGCCAGTTCCAATATACCGCCAGCGACCGTGGGTTCGAATATTGCGGGGACGTCGAGATTGGGAAACAGAAAATCGCGGCCGATCGAATCGGAGACATATTGCATGTCTGCCGGGGCTTCGAGAATGCGCACCTTGTTCCAGTCCGCATCCATCTCGTCGGCCAGCATCTGGGCCAGCGCGGTGTAGACACCCTGCCCCATTTCAACATGCGGGATGACGGCGGTGACGATATTGTCGGCATCGACCTTGACCCAGGCATTGAGCAGCTGTTCATTCTCGCCGCTCGCCAGCAGCGGGTTGAGCCGGTCGATCGGATTGCCCGGACGCACGGCGACGCCAACCACCAGCGCGCTGCCGGCAACCACGCCGGCGCCGATGAAGGCCCGGCGAGTCCATTTGCCCTTTTTCGCGGGGCTGGCGGTCGCTGTCTCGCTCATGCCAATGTCTCCCTGACGTCCGGTAGTCCGGCGGCGGCCTTGATCGCCTGGCGAATGCGGTTGTACATGCCGCAGCGGCAGATATTGCCGGCCATGGCGGCATCTATCTGGGCATCACTTGGCTGGGGATTTTTTTGCAGCAACGCCACCGCCGTCATGATCTGGCCCGACTGGCAATAGCCGCATTGCGGCACCTGTGCGGCGATCCAGGCCTGCTGGACCTTGTGCAAGGTGCCGTCTTCGGCGGCGATGCCTTCGATGGTCGTGATGTTCTTGCCTTCGGCGGCTGAAACCGGCGTCGAACAGCTGCGGACCGGCTTGCCATCGAGATGCACGGTGCAGGCACCGCACTGGGCAATGCCGCATCCGAATTTCGTTCCGGCCAATTTCAGATTCTCGCGCACGACCCATAATATCGGTGTGGCCGGGTCAACATCGACCTCGCTGGACTGACCGTTGACGCTGAGCTTGACCATAGCAATTTCACCCGGATGATTGGATAGCAATATGCAACTTATAGGCGATAATATTCTCTATGCCAACAAGCCTGTTCGCGGATAAGAGCCGTTTAATTTCGGATCAGGCAAATATATTTGCCAGTTCCTCCGTATTCCCGCCCTCTTTTGCAATGCGAAGATCAACATAGACCGCAGCAATACCTGTTCCCTGCAGCGCGCCAGTCAAGGTGTTGATGACCAATCCGACGACCATGAGCGCGGCCGTGCCAGCGAAGGCGAAAGGTATCATGAGAAGGCCGAGGATCGTCGCGATAATGATGTAAACCACGAACAATAGCACAATCCAGCGCTTGGATCCTTTCGTCAATTCCGCACTGCGTTTCAATGAATCGATGATCCCTTTGTCTTCGGCCATCATGACGGGAGAGGCAACAATCCACATCAGCGCCAGAATAAGGCCCGGGATGATGAGCAGCAACATGCCGAGCATGACGCCCAGGGTCATCAATATGCCGAGACCGATCAAGGGCAATAATTTGCCGATCGCCTGGCCGACACATTCGCCCAGGCTGATCTGCTGGCCATTGAGGTCCTTGACCGTAGCGATGATGAACGTGGCCTGCAGCAAAACCGACAGAATGATGGTCAGGAGCCATCCACCCACGCCGGCGGCGACCATTGATGGGGAACTGAATATCTCAAACATTGCAGTTGCGTCTTCGCCGGTCGTCGATACGCCGGTCGCCAATTGAATGAGCGCCTGTGGCAGAGCGACAATCAGGAAAGACAGACCAAGGAAAATCAGCGGATTGCGGGTAATCACGCCAATAGTGTTCTGAAGCACCCGTCCAATATCCAGATGCTGTGCTGTGTCTGCCATCTCAAGCCCCCCTTTATCGATGCGGGCCGAAGCTGTCACAATTTGCTCAGGAGGTAAAGCTAAACAAATCAACGATCTTCGCTCTTGCCCGATCCGTTTGTTTCTGCGACCACCTTGCCGTGGCAACCAACGCACAAGCACAGGGTGACAATAACACCGCTTCTTTCAGCGTTGCCTGGGACGATGTCCGCGCCGACCCGGATATCCAGTTCACACCCGCCCCTGCACCGAAGCCACCGGAATTGCCGCAATGGTGGCTCGATTTCCTCGACTGGCTGGTGAAACTGCTCTCGCCCTTGGCGGAAGCGATAGCAGCGAACTGGCCGATATTGCGGTTCCTGCTGCTGCTGTTGCTGGCAGCCGGGGTGCTGGCTTTGCTCTGGGTCATATTGGCTCCTTATGCCGAACAATGGCGCGGCCGAAGCCGTGCAGCCGAGGACAGCTGGCAACCGCAGCCGGAGGCTGCCCGAGAACTGTTGGCGGAGGCGGAAGCGCTGGCAGCCAATGGGCAATATGATCAGGCGGTCAGGCTGCTGCTCCACCGCAGCATCGCCGATATCGAAAGGCACCGCCCGAATCTGCTGCGCCCGTCGAGCACAGCGCGCGAAATCGAGCGGTTCAATGGTTTGCCCGAAGCCCCGCGCGCGATGTTTGCGGTGATCGCCGGTCAGGTCGAGCGCGGGCTTTTTGCCGCGCTGCCGATCGATGAGAGCGGCTGGCGGGCATCGCGCGATGCCTATGCCGGATTTGCGCTAAGGGACAGCTGGCGGGCGGTGACCAGCAGATGAGCAGCCAGGCCAATCCCTTTCAGCGAACGACAATCATGATCATGTTCGCAGTCAGCTTTGCGGCGTTCGTGGCGCTGCTATATGGACTGGGCATGGGCGATCCGCTGGCGTCCGGCAAAAATGGCGAGGCGCATGGCGCTTCGAACAGCATAGTTGGCTATAAGGCGCTCGCCAGTCTGCTGGAAAAAACCGGCATGCCGGTGCAATATTCCCGCACTCAGGCGGGCATGGATGATCCGGGCCTGCTGGTTCTGACACCAGGGCCCTTTACCCCGGCCGAAGAAATTAGCGCCGTGGTACAGCAGCGCGCCTATATCGGCCCGACCATGATCATTCTGCCGAAATGGCAGGTCGCCAGAAACGAAACACTGCAGAAAGGCTGGATGATACGCGGTGACCCATGGGGTGCGGAGCCGAGCGTGCAAATGCTGAAGGACCTCGCTGAAGTCAGCATCACGGTCGATGACAAGGCACGGGCCGGGCGAGCCGCGGCCTCGGCGGTTGGCGCTGCCGTGAAAGCGCCGGAAATGCCGGTAACGATCAAGGGTGAGGCGATCCGCGCGATCGTGCGCGGTCCTTCCTCCCAGGATGCACTGGTCGCCTATATCGATGACGGCGGTGTCTATGCGCAGCTCGATAGTCTGGAGGAATCGCAATTGACCGACGAAGAGGAGATTGACGAGTCCTTTTACCCGGTGGTGATCGTTGCCGATGCCGATCTGCTCAACAATGCCGGCATGGCCGACAAGGCGACCGCGCGCCATGCTCTTGCGCTGGTCGCGGCGGTAGCGACGGCGAGCGCCGGCGGGGTGACCTTCGATCTGACCTTCAACGGCTTGGGGCGCGCGGAGAACCTGCTCACTCTGGCCTTTGCCCCGCCGTTTCTTTCAGCCACGATCTGCCTGATCACCGCCGCGCTGGCGGCGGCATGGATGGCCTTCAATCGTTTCGGGCCAGCCGTCAGGGATAAACGCAGCATAGATTTTGGCAAAACCGCATTGGTCAACAATAGTGCCGCATTCATCAGCCGGATGCAGCGCGCCTATCTGGTCACCGACCCGTATGCCGAAATGATCCGCAGCCAGTCGGCCGAGGCGATTGGCATCAGCCCGCGTGCCGATCAGCAGGAGATCCACGAAAAACTGGATGCGCTGGGGGAGAGCGATGGCCGTCGCTTCTCTGCCCTATATGATCAGCTGGTCGGCGCCCGCAGACCACAAGACATCGCCGACGGGGCAGCGGCCCTCCACGCCTGGAAAAAGGAATTTATCGGATGAATATCGACGAACTGAAAACTTTGGCGGACAATATCCGCAGTCAGGTGGCCAAGGCCATTATCGGCCAGGAAGACATAGTCGATCATCTGCTGATCGCGCTTTTCGCTTCCGGCCATGTGCTGCTCGAAGGACCGCCGGGAACCGCCAAGACATTTCTCGCGCAATGCTTCTCGGCCACGCTCGGGCTGGATTTCGGACGGATCCAGTTCACGCCCGATCTGATGCCCGGTGACATTATCGGGTCCAATCTGTTCAACTTCCAGACCAGCAGTTTCACCCTGACCCGCGGTCCGATCTTCTGCGACCTGCTGCTCGCCGATGAAATCAACCGTACCCCGCCGAAAACGCAGGCGGCGATGCTGGAGGCAATGCAGGAACGATCGGTGACGATCGATGGCGAGACCCACGCCCTGGGTTCGCGCTTCATGGTGGTCGCGACCCAGAATCCGATCGAACAGCAGGGCGTCTATCCTTTGCCCGAAGCCCAGCTCGATCGGTTCCTGTTCAAGCTGCTGATCGAATATCCCGATGCAGAGGAAGAAAAGCGGATCGTCACCCAATATGGCGAGCGTGTCGGTGCACCAGTACCGGGGCATTTTGGCATTACAAGACAGGCAGACAGCACTATATTGGCCGCTGCGACCGAGGTGGTAAAGTCGGTCAGGCTGGTTGAGGATGTGGTGGACTATGTCGTTCGTCTGATCCGGGCGACCCGGGAAACGGCAGATCTGGAAAATGGTGCCAGTCCGCGCGCCGCAATCATGCTGGCCCACGCGGCGCGGGCGCGAGCGGCCATTTCCGGCCGCGATTATGTGATTCCCGATGACGTTAAAGCGCTGGCGTCATCGGTGCTGCGCCACCGGACCATATTGTCCCCGGCAGCCGAAATCGAGGGCCGGCAGGTCGACGACATCATCACCGGGCTGGTTGAACGGACGGAAGCGCCCCGTTGAATTTCTATCCTACCAGACGGGCGATCGGGCTGATCGCACTCGGCGCGCCGATTGCCGCGGTGCTGGCCGCGGTCATTCCGTCTTTGTGGGCTCTTGGTGCGGCCTGGGCACTGATGATAATGCTGCTGCTGCTGCTCGATGGGCTGGTGGCTGCCAAAGCGAATGCAGTGCGGCTGGCGGTGGCCAAAAGCGCCGAGATCGGTGAGCCGATGCACTTGGGGCTGGAAGCGGAATTTTCCGGAAAAATGGTTCCGCGACATCTGTTCGCTGCGCTCGGGCTGGACGAACGGCTGGCGGAAGAGGGCAATATCGCCTTCTCACTGGCGCCGGGGGCCGGCAAGAACAGTGTCTTTTCCGGGCAGGCCACCATCGTTCCGGTCCGGCGCGGGATCGGAGAAATCGGAAGGCTGTGGCTGCGATGGAAAGGGCCGCTGGGCCTGGCCTGGCGCCAGATACAGAAGCAGAGCTTGCAGAAAGTGGCGGTCATGCCGAATATTGCAGCGGTGCGCAGCCCGACCGTGCAAATGTTCCTGCGCGATTCAATATTCGGCTTGCTCGCCCGGAGATTTCGCGGCGAAGGCAGCGAATTTGAAGCGCTTTCCGAATATCAGGCAGGCATGGACCGGCGCAGCATCGACTGGAAGGGATCGGCGCGGCACAGCAAATTGCTGGCCAAGGAATATGATACCGAACGCAACAACCAGATTGTGTTCGCGCTCGATTGCGGCGCTGCCATGTGCGAGCCGCTTGACGGCCTGCCACGCATCGACCGTGCGGTCTCGGCGGCGCTTTTGACGGCGTATATCGCCCTGAAGGCAGGCGACCGCGCCAGCCTGTTCAGCTTTGCCGCCAAACCGGAATTGTCGACCCCCTTTCTTTCGGGCAGCCGCAATTTTTCCCGACTGCAGCAGGAAGCCGCGACCATCGATTATAGGCATCAGGAAAGCAATTATACGCTGGCGCTGTCGACCTTGCAGCACCAGCTCCAGCGACGTTCGCTGATCATCATCTTTACCGATTTCACCGACCCTACGGCGGCGGACCTGATGCTCGAAGCGGCGGGCCGGTTGATCGACAAGCATCTGGTGCTGTTCGTGGTGCTGGAGGACCGGGAGCTGACCTCTATCATTGACAAGTCTCCCGGGAGTGCTGGGGATGTCGCGCGTGCGGTCACGGCACAAAATCTGCTGGACCAGAAAAAGCTGGTGCTGACCAGACTCCGGCACATGGGCATTGATGTGATCGAGGGCGCGCACCAGGATATCGGCCCGCGCCTGATCAACGGTTATCTCAATATCAAGAGACGGGGCAGCCTGTGAGCACGGAACAGGCCCTGAGCGAAGCGGTGCTGCGCAGCGACCGCTTTCGACTGGAGCGCGAAGCGGACTGGATCCGGCTGGAGGACATTGTCGCCAAGATGGAGAAGGGCAGGGCCTGGCGCCTGTCCGATGATGACGTTCTGGCGCTACCCACGCTTTACCGGACATTGCTGTCCAGCCTGTCGATTGCCCGGGAAAATTCTCTCGACGCCGGCCTGATCGATTATCTCGAGGGGCTCGCGCTGCGCTCCTATTTTCTGGTCTACGGCACCCAGACCAGTTTCGGGCGCTGGCTCGGCGGCTTCTTCGGAGGCGGCTGGAGCCGCGCGGTCCGCGCGATCCAGCTGGACATCTGGATTGCCCTGTCGGTGATGATTGCGGGGGCCGCGATCGGCTATATATTGGTCGCCGGGGACAGCGACTGGTTCTTCGCGCTGGTCCCGGGCAGTTTTGCCGACGTCCGGGTCCCCGGCGCGAGCGAGGCGGCGTTGCGCGGCACGCTTTTTGGCGGGCAGGAAGAGGACGGGCTGGGCGTCTTTGCCGCCTTCCTGTTCAGCAACAATGCGCAGGTCGCGATCCTCGCCTTTGCCCTGGGCTTTGCCTTTGCCATTCCCAGCATATTGTTGCTGATCCACAATATGGCCTTGCTCGGCGCGATGCTCTGGGTCTTTGCCCAGCGAGGACTTACCGTGGATTTTGTCGGTTGGCTGTCGATTCACGGCACCACCGAGCTGTTTGCAATCCTGCTCGCCGGTGCCGCGGGCATTCATGTTGGTCGTTCGATCGCCTTTCCAGGCGCGCGGTCGCATCTCAAGGCCGCCAGCGATGCAGGAAAGCGCGCGGCTCTGGTCATGGCGGGTGTCATCTTCATGCTGATCTGTGCCGGGCTGCTCGAGGGTTTTGCCCGACAACTTATAGACAATACTGGCGGTCGTTTTGCCGTGGGCGGCGGCATGTTGCTGCTGTGGCTGATCTATTTTATCGGCTTTGGCCGGGAACAGCGGAGGACGCGGCGATGAACGACAGCAGCGCCGACGAACCATGGAGCCGGCGATCAGCCAATCCCAGGTTCGACCGGATCCTGGTCACGCCGGAAGGGGTTCCGCTGCAAGTGACGGTGGCGGGAGCGGGCGCACGGGCAGGCGCGCTGCTGCTGGACATAGCGATCATTCTCGGCCTGATCCTATTGGTCACCTTCGGAGGGTGGCTGATTTTATGGTTTTTCGGGGTGGCGCTGGCAGATGATCTGCAAAATG
The DNA here is from genome assembly GCF_041748495.1 of Parasphingorhabdus sp. Taxonomy (GTDB): domain Bacteria; phylum Pseudomonadota; class Alphaproteobacteria; order Sphingomonadales; family Sphingomonadaceae; genus Parasphingorhabdus. Next base: position 53,029 of record NZ_JBGTDD010000096.1, on the reverse strand, counting down.
CCAGCGGTCCGTTGCAGGTTCTGGCGGTACTCTGGATCATTTCTGTCTTTCTGTTCCGCAACGCCTATTTTCTCTATTTCGAACTGGGCGATCGCGCTGCGACATGGGGAAAGCGGGCGGTGGGCATCCGGGTTGCGGCGCGAGACGGCGGGCAGCTGACCGCCGAGGCGATTATCGCGCGCAATATTGTCCGCGATATCGAGCTTTTCCTGCCGTTGGTCTTCCTCACGTCGGGCGAAGCCAGCGGGATGATGACCAATTTCACCGCATGGGCCGGATTTCTCTGGGTTGCGATGTTTCTGCTGTTTCCGTTGTTCAACAAGGATCGTCTCCGCGGCGGTGACGTGATTGCCGGAACCTGGGTGATCCAGAATGTTAAGAAGAATCTGGGAGATATTGTCGCGCCGTCTGCGACCGAGACCTTGTCCGACGGGACCGCAACAGTCGCTCGCTATCAGTTCTCCGATGCGGATTTGTCGGTCTATGGCGAATATGAACTGCAGACATTGGAAAATGTCCTGCGCAGCGATCAGGAAGATGCGTTGCAAAAGGTAACGGCGTCGATCTGCCAGAAAATTGGCTGGGAACCCGGCAGCGGCGACGAGCGGGCATTTCTCGAGGCTTATTATACCGCCCTGCGCGCGCGGCTGGAGCGCAGCATGAGATTTGGCAAGCGGCGCAAGGACAAGCATGCCGCTCCCGAAGAGCGCTGATCCGGCTTTGCCGTAGCGTCACCTTAATTGATCGGTTAATTGCTTGTTTTCAGCGGTTTTCAGCCTATAGTCCGGCCAAATTCTGACCAAGGAGCGCCACCATGAATCTGGAATTCACCGAAGAAGAAAAGGCCTTTCGCGCTGAAGTGCGTGAATTTATTGACAATAATTATCCCCAGAATATCGGGACTCGTGGCGTTCAGGACGAGATGAGCCGCGAGGACATGCTCGCCTGGCACAAGATATTGGGCAAGAAGGGCTGGTCGGTTCCGGCCTGGCCAACCGAATATGGCGGCACCGACTGGACACCGACGCAGCGCTATATCTGGTCGGAAGAAAATGCCCGGAAGAACACCGTGATGCCGCTGCCCTTTGGTGTCGCGATGGTCGGGCCGGTGATCTATACATTCGGCAATGACGAACAGAAAGCGCAGCATCTCCCCGGCATCAGGTCCGGCGATGTGTGGTGGTGTCAGGGCTATTCCGAACCGGGTGCCGGTTCCGATCTGGCTTCGTTGAAAACCACAGCAGTGCGGGATGGTGATGATTATATCATCAACGGCCAGAAAACCTGGACGACATTGGCGCAGCATGCCGACTGGGGTTTCTTCCTCTGTCGCACCGACCCGGACGCGCCCAAGCCGCAAATGGGCATCAGCTTCATTCTGATCGACATGAATACGCCCGGTATCGAAGTGCGCCCGATCAAGCTGATCGACGGCGGCTATGAGGTCAACGAAGTGTGGCTGACCGATGTCCGGGTGCCGGCGACCAATCTGATCGGCGAAGAGAATAAGGGCTGGACCTATGCCAAGTTCCTGCTCGCGCATGAACGCTCCGGCATCGCCGGGGTGGCGCGCTCCAAGCGCGGTGTCGAACAGCTCAAGGAAATCGCGGCTTCCGAATTGCTCGATGGCAAGCCGCTGATCGAGGACATGGGTTTTGCCACCAAGATCAGCCAGCTGGAGATCGATCTTTCGGCTCTGGAAATCACCGAACTCAGGACCTTGGCTGGCGAACAGGCTGGCAAGGGACCGGGGCCGGAAAGTTCGCTGCTGAAGGTCAAAGGCACCGAGATCCAGCAACGCCTGACCGAGCTGACACTGGAAGCGGTCGGCCATTATGGCACGCCCGATTTCCGCAGCTTCCCGGACGACGGCTCGAACGACTTCCCGATCGGGCCGGACTATGCCCATCATGCGGCACCGACCTATTTCAACATGCGCAAAACGTCGATCTACGGCGGATCCAACGAGATCCAGCGCAATATCATCACCAAAATGATCCTCGGCCTTTAACCGGACCGACACAGGGGAACCAAAATGGATTTCGATTTTACCGACGAGCAAAATATGGTCCGCGACGGAATCTCGCGCCTGATCCGCGAGCAATATGACTGGGACACCCGGCGCAATGTGGTCGAAAGCGAATCCGGCTGGCGGCCCGAGCTTTGGGCGCAGCTCGCTGAACTCGGCATGCTGGCCGCGCCTTTTTCGGAAGAAGATGGCGGTTTTGGCGGCGCGACCGAAGCGATGATCATCATGGAAGAATTTGGCAGGGGCCTAGCGATCGAGCCTTTCGTTCCGAGCGTGGTCTGTGCTGGCGGCTTTCTGAAACATGGCGGCAGCGCGGCGCAGCGCGAGGAATATATCGGCGGGATTATTTCCGGTGAGATGATCTTTGCCTTCGCCTATGCCGAACCGCGCGGACGTTATGATCTGTCCAATCTGGAAACCACGGCCAAGACCGATGGCGGCGATTATGTCCTGAACGGCCACAAGGCGGTGGTGATTGGCGCGCCCTGGGCGACGCATTTTGTGGTGACGGCGCGTACCTCGGGCGGACAGAATGACAAGGATGGTGTGTCCGTCTTTGTCGTTGCCAAGGATGCACAAGGGGTCAGCACGCGCGACTATGCGACCGTCGATGGCCGCCGCGCCTCGGAAGTCTATTTCGAGAATGTCAAACTCTCTGCCGACGCGCTGATCGGCGAAGCCGAAAATGGCCTGCCGCTGATCGAAAAGGTCGTCGACGAAGCCACCGCAGCGACCTGCGCCGAAGCGGTTGGAGCGATGAAGGTGACCAACGACACCACGCTCGACTATTCCCGCCAGCGCAAGCAATTCGGAGTGCCGATCGGTTCTTTCCAGGTGCTGCAGCACCGGATGGCGGACATGCTGATGGAATATGAGCAGTCGGTGTCGATGTGCTATCTCGCCACGATCAAGCTCGATGAGGATGACGCAACCCGCAAGAAGAATGTCTCTGCGGCCAAGGTCCGCATCGGCCAAGCGGCCCGGTTCATCGGCCAGTCGGCAATCCAGACCCATGGCGGCATGGGCATGACCGACGAACTGGCGGTGGGCAGCTATTTCAAGCGCCTGTCGATCATCGAGGGCGAGTTCGGCAGCGTCGATCACCATATGCGGCGGCACATCGCGCTGACCGCCGCTTAGCGGATCCGACCCGTTCGCTCTGAGCCTGTCGATGGATGAGCGTGTTACAGAGCGCTGGCAACAGTGTTTCGACAAGCTCAGCAGGAACGGCATCCGGGTCTGCATGAATTTTGACCCTATCAATTAAGGGGATGGCGTCGCTCTGGCTCTATCCCCTTTTTCAAGCTACGCCTTCTTCATCCTTTGGAGAGGGTGCAGATGAATTCCAATACCGGCCCGGCCTCTGGCGGTGTCTATCGATATTATGTGCTGATCATGCTGATGCTGACCTTCATGTTCAACATCGCCGACCGTCTGGTGATGTCGATCCTGATCGAGGACATCAAGGCGGAGTTTGTCCTGAGCGACACCCAGATTGGCCTGCTTGCCGGTACCGCCTTCACCGTTTTCTATCTGCTGCTCGGCGTTCCGGCCGGCCGACTGGCCGACCGCACCAATCGTAAGACCATGGTCGCCGTGTCCCTGTCCCTGTGGAGCCTGATGTCGGCGCTGTGTGGTGCTGCCTTGGGATTCTGGACCCTGATGCTCGCTCGCCTCGGCGTGGGGGTCGGGGAAGCCGGTGGCGGACCGCCTTCGGTCTCGATCATCACGGACTATTTCGCGCCGCACGAATTGTCGCGGGCGATGGGCATATTTGCCGTCGGGGCGGTGCTCGGCCCCGTGCTCGGCTATGCCGCGGGCGGCCTGATAGCGGAGGCATATGGCTGGCGATGGACCTTTGTCATTCTGGGCCTGCCGGGAATCTTGCTGGGTATCCTACTCTATTTCACGGTCCTCGAACCGGCGCGCGGCCGCTTTTTCGAAGGGAAGGCGCAGAAAGCCGGCGCCGAGAGGCAGCAGCCCTTCATGAGCACGATGCGGTCGCTGTGGACGAACAATGTGTTTGTCCGGGTGGTGCTCGCCAATTCCTTCACCAATATCCCCTCCTTCGCCTTCGCGATCTGGCTGGCCCCGACACTGATCCGCAATTTTGATGTCACCCAGGGGGAGGTCGGCGTCTATCTGGGGGCGGTACTGTTCGCGGGTGGCGTTCCCGGGATGATCCTGGGAGGATATCTCGCGGATTTCCTTGCCAGGAAAAATCCGAGATGGCGGCCATGGTATTGTGCCGTGGCAGTTATGCTGGTGCTGCCATTCTGGACCTTCTGCCTGCTGTCGGACAGCCTAGAAATGACCCTGGCACTGTACATTTGCGGCTATGTCCTGCTGGTGTCGACGCAGGGGGCGGCGATCTCGATGGTCCAGTCCGCCGTCATGCCCACAGAACGTGGCACGGCCTCGTCGATCAGCAGCCTGTCGATCAATCTGCTCGGCTATGGCATCGGACCGGCGCTGATCGGGTTGATGAGTGACAATTGGGCCGCCACCTACGGCAGCATGTCGCTCAACTATGCGGTTATCGCAACCGTGCTGGTCAGCCTGTCGATGGCGACGGTCATGTTCTGGTGGACCGGCAAGGCCGTGAAGGAAGAGCTGGCACCGGCCTGAGCTAGAGCAGCAATCCGCCGTCCGCGATGATCGTCTGTCCCGCGACATAGGCTGCCAGCGGAGACGCCAGAAACAGCGACAGGCCGGCCATGTCATCGGGATCGCCGATGCGTCCGAGCGGTATTGACCGGATCGTGGCTTCCCGGCGTTTGGGATTGTCGGTGGTCACTCTGGTCATCTTGGTCGCGATCAGGCCCGGCGCAATGCCGTTGACGCGGATGCCGTCGGGTGCCCACGCCTTGCCCAATGTCCGGGTCAATCCGGCGGCGCCGGCCTTGGAGGCATTATAGCCGGGATTACCCACAGTCGCATGAAAGGCTGCGGTCGAACTGATGATGATCAGCGAGCCCCTTGCCTGTTTCAGCAGATCGTAAAATTGTCCGGCGCAGGTCATCAGGCTGTTGAGATTGACCTGGACGACCCTGGCGAAATTTTCCGGTTCGAACTCGGCGCGTTTGTAGAGGACCATGCCCTGCGAACAGATCAGCACATCCATCCGGTCGAACTTCTGCCGCAGCGCTATGATTGCCGAATCATCGGCGGCGTCCAGCTGATGATAGGTCAGGCCCGCCAGATCTGATCCGTCTGCTTCATCATAATCATTTTCGTTCGCTCTCGTCCCGGTAACATGGACCTCAGCCCCGCAGCCGCGAAAGGCCTGCGCGGTGGCATTGCCGATTCCGCTGGAGCCGCCGATGATGCAGACGGTTTTGCCGGTATAGTCGAGGGACGTGTCGATCATGATTTTCTCCTATGCAATTGACTATTGGCTGAGCAATTGCTGATCGTCTAGACCCGCCGCAATATTGGACATTCTACGGAGCAGAAATATGGACATCCCCTTTTCCCTGGCCGGACGGACCGCGTTGATCGCTGGGGCCTCGTCCGGTTTCGGCGCCCGTTTTGCCGAACTTTTTGCGGCTGCGGGTGCGCGTGTCGTGCTGGGCGCCAGGCGTACCGATCGCACGGCGGAGCTGGCGGAAAAGATCAATGGCGCTGGCGGCCAGGCCATGGCCGTTCCGCTCGATGTGACCGAGGAAGCTTCGATCGTCGCCTGCTATGATGCGGCGGAGGCACAGTTCGGCACGGTCGACACGATCGTCGCCAATGCCGGTGTTGCGGCGGCGGGCCGATCGACAGATGTTCCGGTGGACCGCTTGCAAGCCCTGCTCGACACCAATTTCAAGGGCGTCTATCTGGTCGCACGGGAAGGCGCGAAACGGCTGATCGCCAGCGGCAGCCGGGAAAAGGAAAACGGGCGAATCGTGATCATCGGATCGATCACCTCGCGTCTGACCGGCGAAGGCGACAGCGCCTATGCCGCCAGCAAGGCAGGGGTCACGCATCTTGGCCGCAATCTCGCACGCGAATGGGTCCGGCAAGGGGTCAATGTAAACACCATCCATCCCGGCTATATACCGACCGAAATTCAGGGCGACTGGTATCAGACCGCCGGCGGCGAAGCGCAAATCGCCAGCTTCCACCGCCGCCGTTTGCAGGACATCGAATCGCTCGATCCGATGATGCTCTATTTGGCTTCCGACGCATCGCGCATGGTGACCGGATCGGACATCATTGTCGATGATGGTCAATCGCTCTGACAACGCCCCCAGCCCCTATTCAAACAAAGGGTGCCGGGATTAAAATAAACCTGTCATATCACGAAGATGGCAGAGGATATCGCGACAAAAACCGGCCCAGAAAATCTGTCAGAACCTAAGGATTCTGCCGATTCTGCGATCACCCGGCGGCAGGCCAATTATGCCCTGGCCGTGCTGTTCATTGTCACCATGCTCAATTTTCTCGACCGGCAGGTGATCTCGATTGTCGCCGAACCGATCAAGCGTGATCTTGGCCTGTCCGACACCCAGCTCGGCCTGATGACAGGGCTGTCCTTCGCGGTTTTCTACACGACGCTTGCGGTTCCGCTGGCGGCATTGGCGGATCGATGGAACCGCAGCAGGATCATTTCCATTTCCATTGCCGTCTGGTCACTGATGACGGTGCTGTGCGGCATGGCCGGCAATTTTGTCCAGCTGTTCCTGGCGCGCGTCGGGGTCGGGGTCGGCGAAGCGGGTTCTGGACCGGCATCGCACAGCCTGATTGCCGATTTGTTTCCGCCCGAACGGCGAGCCGGGGCGCTCGGAATCATGGGTGCCGCGGTGCCGGTTGGCGCTTTTCTGGCTTATGCCGGCGGCGGTTATATCACCGAAATGTTCAGCTGGCGGGCGGCGTTCCTGCTGGCCGGTTTGCCGGGCCTGGTCATTGCCGTGGTGATGTGGTTTACCGTCGCCGATCCGCGCGGCAAGGTCAGTCTGGCGAAGGCCTTTCAACCGGTGGCTGGTGAAATGACGTTGCGCCAGGCCTTGGCCGAATTGTCGCGCAAGCCGGCCTATTGGCATCTGGTTGCCGCCGGGGTGCTGGTGCAATTTGTATCTTATGGTCTGGCGAGTTTTTACGGCGGCCTGTTTGTCCGGGTGCACGGCATGAACTATGGCGAGCTCGGCTGGAAACTGGGTGTGCTGGTCGGAGTAACCGGCGGCTTCGGTGCCTGGTTCGGCGGCAAGGTCGGCGATATCATCGGCAAGCGCGATCCGGTATTGCCGCTTTTGGTCTGCGGGATCGTGCTGGTCATCGCTGCCCCCGGGATGATCGCTGCCATCTATGCGGGCAATGCCAATCTCGCCATCATCCTGCTTGGTTTCCCGACCTTTGCCGCGACCTTCTATTATGGCCCCAGCTTCGCGGCGATCCAGCTATTGGCCAGCAACCGCACCCGCGCCATGGCCGTGGCGATATATTTCATGATCGCCGGTCTGCTTGGACTGGGCATCGGCCCGGTTTTCGTCGGCGGCCTGTCGGATTATTTTGCCGGCGGCGACCGCGCCCTGGAAGCCAGCGCGCTGCAGCAGGCTTTGATGATTCTGGCCCTGTTCAATATCTGGGCGGGATTCCACTACTGGCGGGTCTGGGTCTGGATGAAGCAGAAACGGGCCGAACCGGATCACTTGCCTCCGGTGACATAGAGACATTGTCCGGTCACCCAGCTTGAAGCGGGTGAAGCCATATAGACCACTGCTGCTGCAATATCCTCTTCCCGGCCAAAACGGGCAAGCGGAATCTGGAACTGCTTGAGCAAGGCTTCGCGCTTCTCTTCGGAATCGATGCCCATCGATTCATCAAAATTTTCGGTCGGTATCGGGCCTGGCGCCACCGCATTGACCCGGATCTTTGGCGCGAGTTCCAGCGACAGGCTAGCGGTCAGGCTGTTCACCGCGGCCTTGGAAGCGCCATAGGGCCCGTTCTTGACCTGTCCGCCGATTGCGGCGCGCGAGGAAATATTGATGATCGCACCGCCATCTTCGCCCATATGCTGCGCTGCGGCCACTGCCCCCATCCACACGCTTTTCAGATTCAGTTCAATCTGGGCATCCCAGGCTTCCTCCGGGGTCCGCGTCAGATAGCGGGGTGTGCCGTCGGGCAGGCCGCCGGCATTGCTGACCCAGATGCTGAGGCGGCCCAGTTCCTCGACCGCCTGATTGGCCAGATTTTCCAGCGCGGCGCGGCTGGTGACATCGGTCGGAACCGCGATCGCGCGGCGCCCCAGCGCGCGAATTTCCCCCACGACCTTCTCCAGGTCCCCGGCAGAGCGCGCGGCAACCGCGACATCCGCTCCTGCCTCGGCCAGGCCAAGTGCTATCGCCCGTCCGATTCCCTTGCCGGCGCCAGTAACGACCGCGACTTCGCCGTCCAGTTTGAATTGATCCAATATTGTCATAATCTTATCCCCCTAATTCGATTGGTTCACTGGTTGAGCCGTTTGGTCGCCATTCGGCCAGCGATATAGCCAAATGTCAGTGCCGGCCCCAGGGTGCCACCGGCGCCCGCATAGACGCTGCCGGTCGGCGCGCTGATCACATTGCCAGCCCCGAACAATCCGGTGATCGGCTTGCCTTCGACATCGAGAATCTGGGCCTGCGCGTTGGTTTTCGGGCCGCCATTGGTGCCGAGCGCACCCATCCGGATCTCCACGGCATAATAAGGCGGCTTCGTCAGCGACCCCAGCGACGCGCCTGCGCCCTGCCGCGACCGGTCGCCATAGAATCGATCGTAATCGGTCTTGCCTCGGGCAAAATCCTGATCATCAAGCTGGTCGGCGAAATCATTGAACCGGCTTATCGTAACCGGCAGATTTTCCGCATTGATCCCGACCTCTTCGGCCAGCGCTTCGATCGTGTCGGCCTTTGCTACCCAGGACGGCAAGGCGGTGCCGGGCATGAACGAGGCCAGCGGATAGCGTTCCCGATATTGGGAATCGAAGACCAGATAGGCCGGCAGGTTGGGATAATCATAGCTTGCCGGGTCGAACAGGTGAAAGGCCCCGGCCAGCGCGGAATAATTGGCGGCTTCGTTACAGAATCGCTTTCCGTTGCGGTTGACCATGATGCCGTGCGGCAGGGTTCGCTCGATCAATACCGGCATGTTGCGGGTTTCGCCGCTCTGCCACCGGGCTTCCGGGACAGCGAGGGTTGGCACCCACCAGGCGCTGGTCATATTGCCCAGGCTCGCGCCCGCTGCCATCGCCATTTTCAGGCCATCGCCGCGATTGGTTGGCGGCGAGGCAGGCGCGTCGAGCGGCCCGCGCAAAAAGGCATGTTTCAGCGCCTCGTCCCATTCAAACCCGCCGGTGGCCAATATCACCCCCTGTCGTGCGGCAATGACTTCCTGCTGTCCATCGCGCTCGACAATCGCCCCGGTGATCCGGCCATTTTCAACATTGAGCCGATAACCACCGCAAGACAGGACCGGTTCGATACCGCGCGCCAGACAGGCCTTGAGCAGCCGCCCGACCAGCGCCTGCCCCCAGCCGCGCAAATCCTGTTCGGTGCGTCGCTGCAATTCTGCCGGATCGACCTGCCCGCTGCCGCCGCCCAGGGCCGTCTCGCGCAGCATCATCCGCGGGGAGGGGCCATTGTGGAAGACCCGGTCGCTCCATTGGCCCAGCGAGGTAAAATCGAACAGTTCATTGTCAAGCGACCGTCCGCCATCCGCCTTGGCCCCTGGCCGGTCCTGATAATAATCCGGATAGTCCGGCATCATCGTCAGCTTGATCGCGTCGATCCCGGTCAGGAAAGAGAGCATTTGCCGGGCTTCGCTGACAAAGGCCGCGAGTACCTCCTCATCCATCTCGCCATGGTCGAGCGACCGGAAATAGGCCAGAGCCGCGTCAGTGCTGTCGGATTTGCCCTGCTCAGCCATCTGGTCGTGATCGGGCAGCCAGACCACACCGCCGGAAATAGCCGCGGTACCGCCGAGCCGGTCCTGCTTTTCGATCAGCCGGACCGAAGCGCCGGCTTCGTGCGCCGCCAGCGCCGCGGTCAGGCCCGCTGCGCCTGCGCCGATGATCAGAACATCTGTTTCGCTGTCGACTATGAGCCCTCTCCCGTTTTCGGATCTGGCAATAGTCTAGGGCCTTGCGGAAGCAGCCACAAACCGCACTTTGAATAGCGGGGTGAGGGCTAGGCGGCGATGCTCCCGGGTTGCACCGGCGCCGGCAGTCCGGTTTCTGCCAGACAATTGGCCCGCAGCGTTTCGATATCGGGACCAAAGTTGAACGGTCCGTCCGTCTCGACGATATTTTTCGCCATTTCCGCGCGCAGGCTGTCCGTCGCCGGACCATCGACGCTGCCGTCGGCGGCAATGACCACGCCATAATCGCGCGCGCCTTGCACCGTGACCAGCCCCTGGCGAATTTCCAGAGCGACCAGTTCGGGATCGCGCTCGAGCGGATTGCCCCAGCCGCCTCCGCCCCAGGTGATGAAGTGGAGCAAGTCGCCTTCACGAACCTCGATACCATCCTGCTTGTTGCCAACCACCTCCTTGGAGCCATCGGCGCGTTCCAGGATCTTGGTCGCCCGCTCGCCCGGCTGGCCGCCGTTGACGCCCCAGGGATAGGTGAACCAGCGGTCGTCATGGATCGCCACCGTACCCGGCTCGAGGAAGCAATAGGTCATGTGGATGCCGTTGCCGCCGCGGAACAAGCCGGCCCCGCCGCTGTCGGGCTTCGCTTCATAGCGCTCGATTCTGAGCGGAAAATATTTCTCGAGAAACTCGTTCGGGACATTGGTGAAGCCCGGCCACAGCGAGTGGCCGTCGGGGCCATCGCCAAAGGGCCGCCCGGGGATGCCGCCAAAGCCGATCTGGAACAGCTGGAACCATTCGCCGGATTTGTCGAAACCGGAATACATCAGATGCGGGCTGGACGAGAAGCCGGCGCCGTTCAGGAATTCCGGCTGGCGTTGGCCGAGCAGGCCGCCCAATATATCGAAAATCCGGCCCAGTGCATGGGTGCGTCCAGCCAGCGCTGCCGGATATTTCGGCTTGAGCAGAGAGCCTTCCGGAATCCGCACATCGACCAGATCGTAGAAACCGTCGTTGAACAGGATCTGCGGATCGAACACCATGATCATGTAGATGCCGAAGAACATCTTGAACATATTCTCGTTCAGATAGAAATTGATCGAGCTCGGCGCCTGCGGATCGGTGCCCTCGAAATCAAGTATGACCTTGCCGCCTTCGCGCCACATCTTGCAGCTGATCTTGTAGGGCCCGAAGCCAACGCCATCGTCGCAGATATAATCGGTGAAACTGACAGGTTCCTCGCCGATGCTGGTTTCGATCAGATGCTTCATCGCCCGGTGGTTGCGGGCCAGCAGCAGATCGGTGGCGCTGGCAAATTCATCCTCGCCAAAGCGCGCGCACATTTCGTCGACCCGGCGGGCGGCGACCCGGCAGGATGCGATCAGCGCGTTCAGGTCGGCGGCGCACCAGTCGGGCTTTCGGCTCTGGTGCAGGACGACCTTGACCATCTCCTCGTTATAGACGCCTTTCTGGTAGATTTTGACCGGCGGAATCCGGACGCCTTCCTCGAACACGCTTTTGCTGTCGATCGGAATCGATCCGGCGACCTTGCCGCCGATGTCGGACTGATGGCCGAACATCGCGGTCCAGGCGACCAGCCGGCCGCCGCGATAGACCGGTAACAGCACCAGCCAGTCATTATTATGGCTGACCGCGCCCTCGCAGCTATAGGGATCGCTGAGGAAGATCATGTCGCCCTCCTCGATCGTGCCCGGATAGGCGCGCAGGAAGCCGTCGATGAAGCTGCCGAACTGGCCGACGACCATCTTGCCCTGCCGGTCGGCGATCAGCGGAAAGGCGTCGCCCTGTTCCCTGATACCGGGCGACATGGCGGTGCGCACCAGCGTGGCATCCATCTCGATCCGGGCGTTGCGCAGGGCATTTTCCATGATGTCGAGCGTGACCGGATCGACCGCGACCGTGTTGAACGGGGCGCTGTTGGTTTCGATAATCTGTGCGGGCATGTTACGCTCCTTCCAACAGGTTGATGATGAGATTGCCATGCCCGTCGACCAGGGCTTCGCAGCCACTGTGCACCAGGGTCGTGCTATCCATTTCCGTGACGATCGCCGGGCCCGCTATCCGGTTGCCGGCCTTTAGCAGAGAACGGTCGTAAATCGCCGCATCCTGCATCTTGCCATCCATATAAAGCTGGTGATCGCGGGTTTTTGCACCCGATGGATCCGCATCGCCTTGTTCGATGGTCGGTGGCGCGACATCGGCGGACTTGCCCAGCGCAACTGCGCGGACATTGACGATCTCGTGCGGCGTCTCGTCGAGATTGAAGGTGAACAGTCGCTCGTGCTCGGTATCAAAGCGCGTGATCAGGCTCTCGATCGACAGGCCTTCGGGTTCCACCGACAGCGGAATTTCGAACGCCTGACCGGCGTAGCGGATATCGATCTCGTAGAGCAGCTCGACATCGCCGGGGGCGACATCTTCGGCTTCCAATTCCTGTTTTACCTGTGCGCCGAGACTGTCGAGATAGACGGTCAGCTCGTCATCGGTGGTGTTCTGGGCCATCTCGTTGAAGCTGCGCTGGGTTTCGACCCGCTGCCGTGTTGTCGCATCGCCATAAGCGCAGAGCACGCCGGGGGACGGCGGGATGATCACCGGCCAGCTGTTCATCAGCTTGCCCATCGCATTGGCGTGCAGCGGCCCGGCGCCGCCAAAGCCCATCAGGGCAAATTCGCGCGGGTCATAGCCCTGCTGCACAGAGACCAGTCGCAGCGCCCCGAACATGTTCTCGTTGACGATATCGATGATACCGGCGGCGGCGTCCATCAGCTCGATGCCCAGCGCATCCGCGATATTCTGCACCGCTTTCTTGGCACCCTCGCGATCCAGCTTGAAGCTGCCACCCAGCAGGGATTCGGGCAAATAGCCGAGCACGACATTGGCATCGGTCACCGTTGGCAGTTCGCCGCCCTTGCCATAAGCCACGGGCCCCGGCACGGCGCCGGCGCTTTCCGGTCCGACCCGCAGCGCCTTGGTCAGTTCGGGAACAAACGCGATCGAGCCGCCGCCGGCCCCGACGGTCTTGACGTCAATCGACGAGGCGCGGACATTGAGGTCGCCGACCGACGTTTCGCGCTGCAGCCGCGCCGAACCATTTTCGATCAGCGCCACGTCGGTCGAGGTGCCGCCCATGTCGAGAGTCAGGACATTCTTGACATTGGCACTTTTGGCCACCCATACCGCACCGGCAACGCCGCCGGCGGGTCCCGACATCAGCAGGTTGACCGGCGCCTCTGCGCTTTTCTCGGCCGACATCAGCCCGCCATCGGAACGCAGCAGGTTGAGCTTCGCCTTGGTTCCCCAGGCCTGCAATTCTTTTTCGAGATTACCGACATAGCGCGCAACGGCTGGCCGGACGGCGCTATTGGCAACGGTGGTGAGCGCGCGCTCATATTCCTGCATCTCGGGCAAAATGTCGGACGAGATGGAAATGGGAATATCGGGAAATATCTCTGCGCAGATCGCAGCGACGGCCTTTTCATGCCGGCCATCGACATAGCTGTTCATCAGGCAGATGGTGAGCGCCTCTACCTCTTCCGCCGCTTTCAACCGCTCCAGCCGAGCCTGCATCTCCGCTTCATCCAGCTTGCGAACGGTCTTGCCCTTGGCATCCATCCGCTCGGGTGCTTCGATGGTCCGTTGCAGCGCGGCCATCGGCTCGGGTTTGGGCCAGATGATCCAGGCGGCGAGGCCACCGGGCACAAGACTGCGGGCAATCTGCATCAGATGACGATGGCCTTCGGTGACAATCAGGCCAACCTTGGCAATTTTCTTTTCCAGCATGGCATTGGTCGCGACCGTCGTGCCGTGCAGGAACAGGTCGATGTCACCCGGAGCGATATTCTGGCGCTCGCACAATCCTCTGGCGCCGTTTATCACCGCCTGCGACGGATCGCTCGGAGTCGACGGCACCTTGTCCCGGAAGGTCTGGCCGGTCGCTTCGTCAATCAGCAACAGATCGGTAAAAGTTCCGCCGACGTCGACACCCAATCGATACCCCATATTTCACTCTTTCTCTTGTATGACTGTCATTCAGGCTTCGGCCCTTGCAACCAGCGACGGCAGCGGACGGCCCATGATGCCTTCGAACCAATGGTTGGTGGCGATGGCCTTGCGCAAATCGAGATCATGCTCGACGCCGGAGCGATCGAGCAGGTTGATCAGGTCTTCGGTGGCGATATTACCCGTGGCATTGGGCGCAAACGGGCAGCCACCGAGGCCACCGAGGCTGGAGTCCAGTGTCTCCACCCCGGCCTGGATCGCGGCCCAGGCGTTGGCAATGCCGGTGTTGCGGGTGTCATGAAAATGGGCGCGCAGAGCAATATGGCTGGGCAGCACTTCTTTCAGCCGACCGAAAAGATCGGTGACTTGCGCAGGAACACCGACGCCGATGGTGTCGGCCAGGGCAATTTCCATCGGATCTTCCGCTGCCATTTCCTCGGCGATTCGGAGGACCGTTTCGGGATCAACCGCGCCTTCGAACGGACAGCCAAAGGCGGCCGAGATCGTGACCTGCGCTTTCAGCCCCTCGGCCTTGGCAAAGCGGATCATCTCGCGATTTTCCCTGATGCCTTCTTTTATGGTCTGGCCCTGGTTCTTCTGGCCGAACGTATCGCTCGCCACGACCACGCAGCCAGCCTCGTCGATGCCGCGCTTGTTGCCTTCCCGGGTCGCCAGTCCGCGCAGCACGCCGCGTTTGTTCAGGCATAGTCCGATATAGGAGATATCCTCGCGATCGGGCAGTCCGGCGATCACCGCTTCGGCATCGGCCATCTGCGGCACCCGCCCCGGATGCACAAAGCTGGCCACCTCGATCCGCTTCACCCCGGCGTCCAGCATGCGATGGATCAGGCCCAGCTTGTCCGCCGTCGAAATGATCTCGGCTTCGTTCTGCAGCCCGTCCCTTGGGCCGACTTCCAGAATATTTACCGCTGTGCGGCTGTTTCTGCTCATATAAATTGTATACAATCCTGTTTGTGCTTTGTATAGAAGAAAGCATGATGCGGGAGTATTTTTCATGACGCAAGGGGCGTTGACAGGATTGCGGCTGATCGAAATGGGTCAGCTGATTGCCGGGCCATTCTGCGGCCAGCTGATGGGCGACCATGGCGCGGAAGTGATCAAGATCGAACCGCCAAAGGTCGGCGACGCGATGCGCAGCTGGGGGCAGGGCATTCCGCTCTGGTTCTCGGTCGTCGGGCGCAACAAAAAGTCCATCACCCTCAATTTGCGGGAAAAAGAGGGACAGGCGATCGTCAAGAAGCTGGTCGAAAAATCCGATTTTCTGCTCGAGAATTTTCGCGCGGGAACAATGGAAAAATGGGACCTGGGCTATGAGACTCTCAGCGCGATCAACAAGGGGCTGATCATGATCCGCGTGTCCGGCTATGGCCAGACCGGGCCCTATGCGCACCGCGCCGGCTATGGCGGGATCGGCGAGGCGATGGGCGGCATGCGCTATATCATGGGCGAACCCGATCGCCCGCCCAGCCGGGCCGGGCTTTCGATCGGTGATTCGCTGGCGGCGACCTACGCCTGTCTCGGCGCGCTGATGGCGCTCCAGCACCGTCACAAGACCGGCGAGGGCCAGGTCGTCGATTCGGCCATCTATGAAGCGGTGCTTGCCAATATGGAATCGACCGTGGCGGAATATACGGTCGCTGGCCATATCCGCGAGCGGACCGGCTCGATCCTGCCAAAGATCGCGCCCTCCAACGTCTATCCGACCAGCGACGGCAGCGTGTTGATCGGCGGCAATCAGGATAGCGTCTGGAAGCGGATGTCGGCAATGATGGGGCGGCCGGAACTGGGCGAGGATCCGCGCTATGCCACCCATATCGCGCGCGGCGAACATCAGGCCGAGCTGGATGAATTGATCATGGACTGGACCAGGACGATCGCCAGCCAAGACCTGCTCGACATGTGCGAGGCGCATGGCGTTCCCGCCGGCAATGTCTATCGCGCGCCGGAAATGCTGGCTGACCCGCATTTCAAGGCGCGGGAAGCGCTGGTAAAGGTCGATCATCCGCAACACGAGAATTTCGTGATGCAGAATGTCACCCCGAAGCTCTCCAAAACCCCCGGCCATATCGATAGCGTCGGTCCGGAACTCGGCGCGCATAATGAAGCGATTTACGGCGAACTGCTGGGCATGGACAGCGCGGCGATGGCCGATTTGCAGGACCGCGGCATCATCTGAAGATCAAGCCGGGTCGCTGCCTCTCGTGGCAAGGTGGAAGCTATGGAATGCCCGCCGGATATGGCTGGTCATCACCGCGCCGGCCCAGTCCTGGTCGCGCGCGGCAAAGGCGGCGATCAGTTCGTCATGATCCTTGCCCGATTGCATCAGGTCATCTTTGGAATATTGCTGGGCGGTGCGGCGCACCACCGGTTGCTCGACCAGTGCCGGCAGCAATTTGCTCAACCGCGGCGACTGGGCATATTCAAGGATCAGATCATGAAACTGCCGGTTGGCTTGCAGAAAGGTGGCGATATCCGGCGTCGCACGCTGGACCGCCCGGGTCAGTCCGCCATTCACGTCGCGCAGCCGGCGCAGGCCATCCGCGTCCATGCGCTGCGCCGCCCGTTCGGCGGCATGGCATTCCAGCATTGCCCGCAGCGCGAACATTTCGTCAATCTCGTCATCCGACCAGTCTGCGACCGACAGCCGCTTGGAAGCGCTGCGCACCAGTAGCATCTCATTTTCCAGGCGCTGGACCGCATCCCGCACCGGTGTGCGCGACACGCCGGAAATGTCGCAGAGCCGTTCCTCGGTCAGCTGCATGCCCGGATGGCCGCCACCGTATAGAATGAAACGACGGATTTTTTCATAGGCGGTGTCGGAAGCGCGGCTCATGGACAAGCTATTGGCGGAATAATCACTGCCCGGCAAGCTGTAGATCACCAAACAGTTTCCGCTTGACGGACGGTAATTGTATACAATATACAGAGGTCAGGGAGTTTTACATCATTATGGCTGAACCAGCAGTGCTATGAAGCGGATCAAGGTCATCGTCCCCATTCCCATGGATGACGCCGGCGTTGCTGCCCGCGCCGAACAATTGCCCGTGAACTTCGTCCGATCCGGTTTCCAGCCGGAATTTGTAGCAGTTCCCTGGGGCGCTGCTCTCGGCGACAGCTATCATGACACATTGCTGATGGACTGGACCGTGTTCCAGGCCGGCATTACGGCCGAGGAAGAAGGCTATGACGGGGTCCTGATCGACACGGTCAGCGACAGCGGCTTGCGCGCGCTTCGGTCGCGGCTCGACATTCCCGTGGTCGGACCCGGAGAAGCGGCCTTTGCCGCGGCGATGATGCTGGGCAAGAAATTCACCGTGCTGACCATGTGGCCCGAATGGTTTCCGCTTTATGAGAAGACTTTGACCGAATATGGCTGGTGGGAACGCGTCGCCTCGTTGCGCTCGATCGAGACAAGGCCCGATGTCACCGAATTGCTCGCGGGCAAGGAAGAAGTGATTTTCGACAAGCTCAAGGCAGAAGCGATGCTGGCGATCGAGGAAGATGGCGCGGATGTTATCGTGCTTGGTTCGACAACCATGCACCAGTCGGCCAAATATCTGGCAGATAACCTGCCGATCCCGGTGCTGAATCCCGGTCAGGTCGCCTATAAATTTCTCGAAACCCTGATCGAACTGGGGCTGACCCACAGCAAGAAGGCGTTTCCGGCGCCCGAAGTGCCGAAAGACGCGGATATCAGAAAGGGATGGTATTGATGGCTGACTGGACCCCCGGCATGGCAGGACAATTAACGCTGCCCTATCCCTTCTATATCGACATTGTAACCAAGCGCTATTTCGATGGCGTCGACAACAAGAATATGACGCAGGTGCTCAACTGCTTCGCGCCGGACGCGATCCTGCACGAGGCCACCTCCGATACCGTTCACAAGGGCCGCGATGCGATCGAGGCAATGTTTGCCAAGCTGTTCTCTGACTTCGAGCAGATCTGGCACGGCAATTTCGTCCATACCGGCGACCCCCAGTCCAACGCGATCTGTTCGCAATTCACCGTGCTGATCACCCCCAATGGCGGCGAGCAGCTGCGCTACGAGAATTGCAACCGTTTCTATTGCAAGGACCGGCTCTTCCAGCATGTCTTCGTCTACATGAGCGGCGACAATCTGCTGAAAGAAGGAGACGCCTGATGCAATATGAACCTGGCCTCTCCCGCGCCGAACTGATCGAACTGGCGACCAAGACCTATTTCGGCAATGTCGATGCCAAGAATATGGAGGCGGCGCTCGACTGTTTCCATGACGGTGCCCTATTCTGTGTCCAGACCGCTTTCACCCGCCATAGCGGCAAGGCAGAAATCCGGCGCATGTTCGAAGATTTCTTCGGCGCCTACGAGACTATCGTCCACCGCGACTTCACCTGCACCGTCGATGAAGCGAATGGCCGGATCGCCGCCAGCTTCGTCGCCGAACTGACCGACGCCGATGGCTCTGTCACCTTGCTCAACAACACCAATTTCTGGCGGGTTCGCAACGGAAAATTCCAGGAGGTCTACGTCTATATGAGCGGAGCCAATGTGCTCGTATAAATCGGATTGACGGGTCAAAAAGGCCCGCGATCATTCCATTCAGGGAAGGAAGAAAAATGCGCCGCATCAAAACAGTGCTTTCACTATCAGCGGGCATTGCCGCGCTCATCGGATTCAACCCGGCGCTGGCCCAGGTCGAGGGTGAGCAGCAAGCTAGTGAAAGCTCGGATTCCAATGTCATCATCGTCACCGCTCGGCGGCAGAACGAAGCGCTCGCCGACGTGCCCGCCTCGGTCACCGTGTTCACCGAACAGATGCTTGACCGTACCGGGGTCCAGCAGGCCGACGAATTTGTCCAGCTGACCGCTGGCGTGACGATCGTCAGTGGCACTGCGGAAGCCGGTGACACCCAGATCAACATCCGCGGTATCAACGGCGCGCGGGATGCGGAAAGTTCGGTCGCGCTGGTTGTCGATGGCATTCTCAAGACCAACACCGCCCAGCTCAACCAGGACCAGGGCACGCTACGCCAGATCGAAATATTGAAAGGACCCCAGGGCGCGCTGTACGGACGCAACGCAGCGGCTGGCGCGATCGTGATCCAGACGCTGAAGCCCGGCGATACTCTGGAGGGCGGAATCAAGGTCAGCGCCGCGGAGGATAATACGTACAAGGCATCGGCCTATGTCTCGATGCCGATCGGCGACAGCGCGGGCCTGGTTGTTTCCGGCTCCTTCAACACCACCGACGGCTTTTATCGCAACAGTTTTCTGAACAATGCGAAAGTGGTTGATGATCAGGAAACCTGGTCTGTCGACGGGCGGTTTGTCGCTCAGATAAGCGATGCGACCGAAATCGATGTGAAGGCGCGCTATGCCGACCTCACCGGTGCGTCGATCAACTTCAACGCCGCCTTTCACCTGCCCAATTTTGCTGCCGTCGATCCGGCCTTCTTTGAGGATGTGAACGATCATCGGTTCAACTATTATTCCAATATCCGCCCGACCAATGACCAGACCACGTTCGAAACATCGGTCAAGCTGACCCATGAATTTGAAGCCATGACGCTGACAGCCTGGGCGCTGTACAGCGATGTCGACCAGTCGCTGACCGCGGACGGCACCTCGGCGGATTTTGCTCGCTACACCTTCCCCGGCGCAACGCCCGCCTCGGTGGCGGCATCCAACGCCTGTTTCGCGTCCACCGCGGCGTTGACCGGCTTTCCGCTGAATCCGCCGACCTTCATCGGCAACAACCCGATTCCGTTCATTTTCGATCCGGTCAACGGGTCCACTTTCGGTCCTTACAGCCCGGTGACCTGCGACGGTACCCAATATCAGATTCGCGAACAGACCGATATCAGCGCCGAAATCCGGCTGGCGTCCAATGGCGACGGACCTCTGGCATGGCAGATTGGCGCCTATTATCTGAATATCGACCGTGATGTCGGGGTCAGTCTGGGTGCCGATCTCGGGCAGGGGATCATCAGGGAATTGTACAATGACCCGAGCAGCAGCAATCCGACCTCGCAGCTTTTTGCCGACAATTTCAACACCAATGTATATGCCGCCTTCGGCTCGATCGACTATGAAGTTGCCGACAATTTCGACGTCAGTCTGGCGCTCCGCTACGATATCGAGAAACGGGAAGTGTCGAATCAGGTGCCGTTGGTGCTTGATCCGATCACCGGCGCACCGATCAATCCGGGGCAGACCGCCGGCGCCATTCCGGACCAGCAGCAGACCTTCAAGGAATTGCAGCCGAAGCTGTCGCTCCGCTATGGCCTGACCGACACGCTGAACTTTTATGCCAACTGGGGTATCGGTTTCAAATCGGGCGGTTTCAACAATCAGGGGTCGGCTGCCATCGTCGATCAAAACTTCAACCAGTTCATTGGTACCGATATCCTGATCAATGATATTTTCCGCAAGGAAACGTCCAGCGCCTTCGAAGCCGGCTTCAAGGGCTCGGCTGCGGATGGCGCGATCACCTTCGATCTCGCCGGCTATTATACCAAAGTCGACGACATGCAATTCTTCGAATTTTTTGTCGGTCCGTTTGGACTGCTCCGGGTCGTTTCGAATATCGACAAGGTGGATATTTACGGATTTGAAGTCAACGCAAACGCCGAGATCGTCGAAGGCTGGAATATCTTTGGCTCGCTCAATGTGACCGAAAGCGAGATCAAGGCCAATGCCTCCCGGCCCTATACGGTGGGCAACAAGTCACCGCACACCGCGGACTATACGATCAACGTCGGTACGCAGGTGGTGGCTCCGATAGCCACCAGCTTCGACATGGTGATGCGCGCCGACTATCGCGTCACCGGTCCGACCTGGTTCCACACGGTTCAGGAAGACGTCGGTCCGACGCTGTTCAGCGGCCTGTTACCAGTTTCGGCCCTCGCGCTGCCCGCCTTTGTCGGGGATGGCGACATGTCGATCACCCGGCGCAAGGCCTTTGGCGTGCTCGATCTCCGTTTCGGCCTGGAAGGGGAGAATTGGAATATCACCGCTTTTGCCGACAATCTGCTGGATGAACGCTATCTCAATGATGTGATCACCGCGGTTGAATTTGGCGGTTCCTTCATTTCACCCGGCGGTCAGCGCCGCTTCGGTGTGGAAGTCGGGTATAAATTCTGACGGTCGAGCGATCGGTGCCTGTTGCGCCTAGGGCGCTCTTGAATCCAGGCACCGTCGCGTGATGGGCCCGTTCGGACAAATTTCCGCCAGACCCATAGCTGGCAAGAAGCTGTCGAGATATTTTGCTGCAAGCCGACGATTGGGCTATGGCAATGGCCGACAGGCGGAGATTTTATGGAACAACGCGCAATGACCGGCACGGTCGAGATCCAGCCGCTGGCAGGCCAGGCCGACCGGCTGAGGCCCCCGCCGGCGGTGATCCGCAAATTTCTGGCGCTCGATCCCAGGCGCGTCGAATTTCGCGTTCGCGGATTTGATCTCGCGGACAAGAGCCACGAGGAAAGGCTGGAATCGATCGGCAAGGCGTTTCTGCGCGGCTATAATCTGACGCTCACGGCACAATCGTTCGGCCAGTTCCGACAAGCCATGGCTCAGGAAACGGACCTGTTGCGCGGCTTCTTTATCGAAGGCGGCGCGATGGGCAGCGCCCTTGTCGACAGCCTGCCATTCCGCAAGCCGATGCTGCCGCGCTATCTCCAGCTGTTTGGCGAGCAATATCCGATTCTCATTCATGCCGGCGTCGGTCTGACGATCTCGAAATTGTCCTGGCGCGAAAAGGGCATATTGGCCGAACTGGACCCATTCTATCGCTGGCTCGCCTATGACGGCCTGGGTTATCACAACATGTATTTCGAACCGGAGAAAACCCTGACCGGGCCGAAGCGGGCCCTTGAGGGCTATGCATCGCGGGCTTATGATCAGGGGGCCGGGCGCGGCATCTGGTTCACCAGCGGCGCCGATGTCGGCAAGGCCGCTGCGACCATCGCCACCATGGCCACCGACCGCCAGCCGGATCTGTGGGCAGGCGTGGGTCTGGCTCTATGCTATGCAGGGCCTGCAGGCGCGCAGGCCTTTCTGGACGCTAAGCGGCTGGCCGGTCCCTGTGCCGCCGATCTGGCAACGGGCGTCGCGATCGCCTGCACCGCCCGCGTGAAGGACCAGTCCCTGCTTCCGGAAACCCGGGAGGCAATCCTGTCATTATGGGAAAAGACGCCGGAAGCGCTGGCGGAACGCGTCGAAGCGCTCCGCCAGTCGATTCCAGCTTCAGCAGTTGCCGATGGCACTGCCTACGCGGCTTGGCGAGCAGACATTGCCCGGGATTTTTCCGGGCAATGACCGGAGCGGCAGAGCTTTGCCGCTCACTGTCGCAGCGAAACAGGCCGCAGCGAGCGGTCTGCCGAGCGTCTATCGAACGCCGGTAGCTTCGGGAACCGTGGGCTGAACGGGGGTATTGCCGGTCGGCGGTCCGCCAGCAGCGGCATTTTGCGAGTTGGGCGCATTGTCGTTCTGGTTCTGATCCGAACTATTCTGAAAATATCTGTATCCAGCATAAGCGATCGCCCCAAGGGCAGCGAATTTAAGCATGATTTTTTCCTTTTCTTGACATCAGCTTCAACGTGCAATCCGCAGGAAGGTTCCGGGCTCTCGTCGGGCCAGCGCCTTTTGTTCTGAGAAATTTACGACCAGACGCCATTTGGACTGGGGCCCAACAGTGACGCTGGGCCTGCATAGGATATCGCGGTAAAGGTTCCGAAATGGCGGGAGATATTCCCGTCCGGGAATAACGCTCTGTCGCAACAAGCCGGCAAAATTGGTGCGGTCGAGAAGACTCGAACTTCCACGGGATATTATCCCACAGCGACCTCAACGCTGCGCGTCTACCAATTCCGCCACGACCGCACTGTCTCTAGCTTGGGACAGCGATGTCCCGGGTAGGCGCGTGCCCTTAGCAAAGGGGTATCGTAGCCGCAACAGATATTCGTTGCCAGGTGGCTGGACGGTTAACCGGTGGGCGGATTCTGTCCCGTTACCGCACAGGATCCGCCATCGACCGCACGGCACGCATGGAAAGGCCGGCAACTCAGTCTGTTAACCCTCTATTTACCTTGTCTGCACCGATCGAAGCCGGTTCTATCCTCGGCTATGGACAGCCTGCTTCTTTTCCTGCTGCTGGCCGGCACAACGGTGGACCGGCCTGCGAGCGATGCGCCAGCCAGCCCGCCTCGGGTTCAGGCGATGGCGAGCGCCCGGATATTGCGGGGGGAAGCCGTTGATTTCGGATCGTCGGCCAACCGACCGGTCGCACCCATCGCCACGCAGGGCAGCAGCATATTCCGGATCGCGCTTATTCGTTCGTTCGCCGTGATCGAAAGCGCTGACGGCCAGACCATCCAGCTGCAGGAATTTCAATGATCAGCCGGGCGGCCGACCCCGTCAGTCCCGGCTCTGGTCCGCCCATCCGACTTCCAGCTGGCTGGCCCCGCGCGGCACATCGAGCTTGGCCTCGTTGAAATTGATTTTCGCGCCGGGCGCGAGCGAGGGCGTCGGCGCGTTCATTTTCCAGCTATAGACAATCCGGCCGCCGGCATCGCGCAGGATGACCAGCATCGGCGGCACCGACTGGTCGCTGGTGGTGGGATTGATGATCGTGCCGCTGGCGGCGAAATATTCGGTGCCGTCGGGCAGGGTCCGGCGGTCCTGTTTCTGGCTCAGTTCGATCAGCAATGGCGTTTCCTCGACCGAGGCAAAATCATAGTTGGCAATCCATTGCGGCGGTCCGAAATAATAGAGCGCGGCACCGGCCGATGCCACCAATAGGGCAAAGGCAATCGCCGCCATGGTCCACAATTTCGCCGGATTGCGCCGCGGCTTGAACGGCGGTTCGTGGGCGAAACTGCTGGTCTCGGCGGCATAGGCCGGGGCAGCGGAAATTGGTGGGGGTGGGGCCGAACGGGTGACCGGAGAAGCGGGAACGGTGGCTTCCCAATCGGGATCAGGTTCACTGACTGGTGGTTCTGGCGGGGCAGCGCTGACGGCCACCGGTTCCTGCTCCGCAAGCGCGGCTTCCTGAAACCAGCTATGACGACAGGAGGCGCAGCGCACCGAACGGCCATTGGGCCCAATGGCGCTGTCGGGGACGAGATAACGGGTTCTGCAAGCCGGACAATTCAAAATCATGACATCCCTCTAAACACGCCATGGCGGCAAACTGCAAGTGGCTGCATGACCGATTTGAGACCGGAGCCGGTTTTTGCGCGCTTTCCTGCCAATTCAATCCGCACGGCCTGACAGTATAGTTGATTTGCAGGGTCTTCCAGGCCTATTGGGAGCAGGACCGGGCAATATTTCGCCGCGATATTGGAATGTAGAGCAAAATGGACGAAATTGTTCGATTTGAAAATGTCGGTCTGCGCTATGGTGCGGGCATCGAAACGCTGGCTGATCTCAATTTCACCCTGTTTCCCGGCAGTTTCTATTTCCTCACCGGTGCCTCGGGTGCCGGGAAGACGTCGCTGCTCAAGCTGCTCTACCTTTCGCAGCGGCCCAGTCGCGGGGTTATCCGCCTGTTCGGCGAAGATGCGGTCACCATGCCGCGTGAGCGCCTGCCCGGATTCCGCCGCCGGATCGGCGTGGTTTTCCAGGATTTCCGGCTGGTCCCGCATCTGTCGGCGTTTGACAATATCGCCTTGCCGCTGCGGGTTGCCGGGGTTCGGGAAAAGGATCTCGAGACCCCGGTCACCGAGATGCTCGATTGGGTCGGCCTCGGCGACCGCTCTTCCGCACGACCAGCGACGCTGTCGGGTGGCGAGCAGCAGCGCGTGGCGATCGCCCGGGCGGTGATCGGCCGACCGGAAATATTGGTCGCCGATGAACCCACCGGCAATGTCGATCCCGAAATGGCGATCCGCCTGCTGCAATTGTTCGAGGCGCTCAATACGCTCGGCACCACCATCGTCGTCGCCACGCATGACATTCATTTGTTGAGCAAGGTCCCCGGTGCCCAGATGATGCGGCTGGAAAAGGGCATGCTTGCCGATCCGACCGGGTCGCTGCGCCATCCGCCACGGCCCAAAGACCAGCGGCAGTAGGTCGCAGCGTCCATGTTCAAACTGTTCGCGATCCCCGCTCATGACCGGCGCCTGATCCCCGAGGGCCGCCTGTCCGGCCCGATGCCCTGGGTCATAGCGATCATGATCTTTCTCACCGTTCTGGCTGCGGCAGCCGGGCTCGCGATGACGCGGGCGATCGGCGATGTGTCGGATGAACTGTCCAGCCGGGCAACGGTACAGATCATCGAGGCCAATCCCGAAATCCGCAACCGGCAGGCCGCCGCCGCCGCCGAACGCCTGCGCGCCCTGCCGCTGATCGAAGAGGTCCGTGTGCTGCCGCCGGACGAGATCGAGGCGCTGATCGAGCCGTGGCTGGGGAGCCAGGATCTGGCGGGTGATATTCCGCTGCCGGCGCTGATCGACCTGAGACTCGTGCGCGTCCCGACCGAAGCCGAATATCAATCGCTGCGCCGCGCGTTGCAGCCGGTCGCGGCAGGGGCCCGGGTCGAGCCCAGCAGCGGCTATATCGTGCCTGTTATCGCGCTGGTCCAGTCGCTGCAGTGGATCGCCTTTGGCCTGGTCGGGCTGCTTGCTCTTGCCACCGCAGCAGCGGTCATCATTTCGGCGCGTTCGGCGCTCAATACCCACAATGAAACCATCGCAGTGGTCCATCTGCTCGGTGGGACCGACCAGCAGATCAGCCGCCTGTTCCAGCGGCGGATCGCTCTCGACGCGCTGCTCGGCGGCTTGATCGGGCTGGTAGGGGGAACCGCTATCATCTGGCTGATCAGCATCCAGTTGACCGCTCTCGGTTCTGGTCTGGTGCAGTCGGTCGGGCTCGACTGGTGGAGTTGGTTGATAATTGCCGCGATTCCGATATTGGGGATGTTCCTAGCCATGGTGACCGCCAGATTGACGGTTATCGGCGCCCTGAAAAAGATATTGTAATTCCGCTCGATGATTTTGCGCTTTCTCTCTTTCCTGTTGTTGCTGTGGATCATCGGCTTTGCCTGGTTCGCCATCGATTTGCCGCGCCCGGCCGCCGATGATGCCGAGACCGGATCGGTCGTCGTGCTGACCGGAGGCGCCGGCCGGATCGACCGCGCGCTTGATATTCTCGCGGCAGAAACCGCAGGCCGGCTACTGATCTCGGGGGTCGACCGGGAAGTGAAACCGGCGGAACTCGCTGCCGAATATGACCGGCCGGGTGACCTGTTCGCCTGCTGTATCGATCTTGGTTTCCAGGCGGTGGATACGCGCTCCAACGCTCTGGAAATAGCCCGCTGGGCAACCCGGCGCGGCGACAATTCGGTGCGTCTGGTGACCTCCGACTGGCACATGCGGCGGGCCCGGCTGGAACTGGAACGGGCCATGCCGGCCGATGTCCGCATCCTGTCCGATGCGGTCCAGACGCAGCCCTCGCTGACCACCCTGTTCCTCGAATATAACAAATATCTGATGCGCCGCCTCGCATCCCTGGCAGGCGTCTGAGATGGTGGCGGCCATCCGTTCGCTGCTTTTCCTGGCGGTCTTCTATATTGGCTCGGTGCCGATCATCATCGCCACCTTCCTCGGCGCCTTTTTCCTGCCCAAGACCATCTATTATATGGCGCAATATTGGAGCCGCTATCATTATGTCTGCGCTCGCCTGATTCTCGGCATCCGGGTCGAAGTGAAGGGCGAGATCCGGAACGAGCCTCTGCTCTATGTCTTCAAGCATGAAAGCATGTTCGAAACGATCGATCTGCTCAGACTGTTCGACAAGCCGGTGGTCATCGCCAAGAAAGAGCTGCTGGTGATCCCTCTGTGGGGCTGGATCGCGACCAAACATGGGCTGCTCGGCATCGACCGTGACGGCGGCGGCGCGGCGATGCGGCAGATCATCAAGCAGGCGAGAAAGGCTGTTGCCGAAGGCCGGCCGATCGTGATCTTCGCCGAGGGCAGCCGCGCCCGCCATGGCGAGCGGCCCGAGCTGCAGACCGGCTTTGCCGGCATCTACAAGCTGATGGGCATTCCGCTGGTGCCGGTGGCGCTGAACAGCGGCATCATCTCCCCGCGTGATACTTTCGTGCAGAAAAGCGGGGTGATCACCTATGCAGTGCAGCCCGAGATCGAACCGGGCCTCGAGCGCGATGACATCCGCGACCGGGTGCACGCGGCGATCAACATGCTCAACGATTGAGGCGCCGCTTACCGTTCATCCAAGCGCCGCTTGGTGATGCTGTTCAAATTCGATGGAAAAGACGCCGAGACAGGAATATCTCTGCCGGACCAGCCGGGGCCATGCGCAAACGCTGCTTGCCGGTTATAGCACCGCCAATTGCCGGTTGCTAAGCGATCCGCCATATTGTTTTTGCAGCCTGACCTTGCGCTCCAGATCATCCAATATGGCACCGGAAAAATTGACTTCGCTGAGATCCTCAAGATAGTTCAGCCCGCCGGGCGTATCGACATTGATTTCCATCATCTTGTCGCCGGCAATATCCAGCCCGGTGAGATACATGCCATCGTCGATCAGTTTCGGACCGACAATTTCGGCCACTCTCATCGCGGCCTTGTCGGGCTTTGCCAGCTCGACGCCGCCACCTGCGGAAATATTGGACCGGTGATCTTCGGTCTTGCTGAAGCGGTGGAGGCAGGCATATTGACCATCCACCTCCAGTGGCCGCCCGTTGAGCGTGATCATGCGCAAATCCCCTTCGCTGGCGGCGGGAAGATATTCCTGCACAATCGCATAGCCATCGCGGATCACCGCTTCCATGATCTGGTTCAGATTCTGCCGATTTTCCTTGTTGATGATGAAAACGCCCTGACCGCCGGAACCCTGCAGGGGTTTGATCACCCCCTTGTCGCCATGGGCTTTCAGAAAAGCGATAATCTCATCGGGCTCGCGCGTAATCGTCGTTGCCGGCCGGATTTCTTCCGGAAAGCCCTGAAAATAGGTCTTGTTGACCGCATCGGTGAGATGCTTCGGGTCGTTGAGCACGATCACGCCATGCTCCGCCGCGATCTGCGAGAAGAGCAGGCTGGAGGACGGCGCCCAGCTGCGTGTGTTCAGTTCCTCGGCCGGGTCGCTGCGCAACATCAATATGTCATATTCTTCCAGCTCAATTCTTTCCCGCTTTCTTTCGTCATCGTGCAGATGAGCGAGGAAATTCTTGTCATTCTTGAACTTGGTCTTCTCGGCAATGGTCGCCATGGCGCAAATCGATCCCCGCCAGTCATAGATAAAATCGCCAATCCCGATCAGGGCGACATCATGGCCGCGGGCTGCCGCCTTTCGGGCGAGACGGATCGTGGTATAATCGTCCTTTTCGGTCGCAACATCATTGACGACAAAGGCAATTCTGATTTTCTGATCGGTCATATCTCGGGGCTTTCCTGATAAAGGGCATGGAGGGGGAGGGAGCGAACGCGCTGCAGGCGCTTTCGCGCGTCGGCATCGGTCAGAAAGGAGGGGATGATGTCGGGCGGGTGGATGATGCCCTGCTCGAGAAGCTTTTCCAGGCTGTGCAATTGCTTCAGCGCGAATTTCCCGAGGAACAATATTTCCATGTCGCCATCATGCTGCAGATAGGCGAGCAGTTCCGACAGGCCCTTCAGGTAAAGCGCATCCTTGGTCAGACCGCCGCCTCGTTTGGCCCGCAGCGCCGTATCAAAGGCCATGTCGGCTCCGATGTGGAATTCCTCGGTGAGGCAGGCATAAATGTCGGCGCCGCTGGATTCCTCGACCGCCATATGGGCGGCGATCACCCGTGCCGCCAGAATGCGCAGCCGGTCGGCGGGCAGATATCCGGCAAGATATTCGGCCATCACTGCCAGACCTTCCTGCAGTTCGTCATAGTCAGAAAGGCCGCCCGCCAAAGTATGGAGGGGCTGGCAGCGGCCATTGTGGCGGGTGACAACATGGGTTCCGATTTCGTGCTGGATCAGCGGATTGATGCGGGATGCGGGGACGCAATAGTCGGTGGCGATGTGAAGATTGCCGAAGCAGGTATAGAGCGCCGTGCCCGGGTTGGGGTCGATGATCACATCGCAGGCAAAATCGGAATTTTGCGTGGCGTAAAAAGCCGTTGCCTTGCGCGCCACATGCGCCACCGCATTGGCATCGCGGTCAGCTTCGTCGGCCCCTTTTGCCGGCACCTGCGCCATGATGTCATGCGCCTGGTCGAGCAGATGCTCGTCGACGCTGCCGAACAGGTCGACGCTGGCCAGGATGAACCCGTCCCGGTCGCGCATCCGGACCAGTTCGATCTGGCGGTCGAGTTCGCGCTGTTTTTCGATCAGCAAGGCCTCGATCAGCGGATTTTCGATCTGATCGATCGGCAGCGCGAACAGCTGGCGTCGCATCACCGGCGCGTCATTGCTCAATCCTTCGCCATATTCGCTGTCGGGCATGTCGCGGTAGCCGGAGGCGACAAATGCGGACTTGATCGCGTTGATATTGACCGGCGTCAAACGGGTCAGCCAGTCGATCTGGCTGTCCATTTTGGCCAGCTCTTCATCAACCTGTGCTTCCACCGGTGACAACCGGTTTTGCCATCCGGCATCCGATTTTGGCGTTGCGGCAATCTGCTGGCGGTTCATCGTCCGCTCTCCGACAGGGCGGACAGGGACAGGCGCGCGCGTTCGACGGCCCGTGCCAGCCCCTCGCGCAGCGCCTGCAGGGCCAGAATATTGGCCTCGCCGGTCCACTCGTCCATGAAGGATTTCTTGTACTCCAGCGTGATCACGCAGGCATCATCGCCGTAAATGCTGTGCAGCCATTCGGGGAAATTGCCGCCATCCTCCCAGCGGATATTGACTCCGACCCGTGGCGGTTGCCCGCGCACCGGCACCGCGCGCAATTCCTCGGCAAAACCGGCCAGCAAATCGCCATAGACATCCTGGTTCATGGTCGTCGCGCCCAGGTCAATATCGGGGTTTTCCGCGAGCGGAGCGGCTGCGGCATGCGCGCCGTCACGGCGGTGGTTATAGCTGTGGATATCGAACAGCAATATCCGTCCGAAACGCGCGATCATCGCGTCGCAATGGCTGCGGATCATCGCATAAAATTCATCATGCATGCGCCTGGATTTCTCGATCTGCTCGTCGGGCAGGTCGCGGTTCCATATTTTTAGACCCCATGTATCTTTCGGGTCGGTCGACACCGCCTTTTCCCGGGACCGGTTGAGATCGCATTCAAAGCGCGACCGGTTGACGCGCAACATGCTGTCGCCCAGCCCGAGAAAATAGTCGGTCAGCGGATCTTCTTCGCGCAGCCGCTCCGCTTCGCCAATGGCGAGCCAGGGCAGCATCTCCGGTCTGATGCCATGGCCGGCATGAATGGCGGTGATGATCACTGGGCCCGCAGCAGCATGAAAATCCCATGGGCGCGTGACAATGTCTGGAGACCGTGGCCTTGCCTCTGCGCTGGCGGCGGCTGATGGATGGAGCATTTGCTGTTGAGTCATATAGGAAAGAAACGTGCTCAGGCGCTGCGGGTTCCATGACGACTGCAATCAAGGCGGCCGACCGGCTGTTCTCCTTGCAGCCATATCCCCGGCGGTTGCTTCCGATCAGGGATCCCCGGCAACCCTATTCCTGAAACACCGCTTCCACTCCGGGCTTGACCATCTGCGCCAGCCGCGCGGCGTCCCAGTTGGTCAGGCGTACACAGCCGTGGCTTTCGGCGCGGCCAATGGTGTGCGGTGCGCTGGTGCCGTGGATGCCATAATGCGGCTTGGACAGGTCGATCCAGACCACGCCGACCGGACCGTTCGGCCCGGGTGGCAACAGCTGCGCTTCCTTGCTGTCGCTGACGTCCCAGAACAGTTTTGGATTATAATGGAAATCCGGATTGTGGCCGACCCCCTGGATCGTCCAGGTCCCGATCGGCAGCGGGTCGCGGCTGCTGCCCATCGTCGCGGGGAACTGGGCGATCAGATTGCCCTTGTCATCATAGACCTGCAATATGCCCTCGGACTTGTCGACCACGACCTTGGCGGCGCTCGGCTGCTCCGCCGCCACGCCCAGCTTCTGCAATGTCGCCGACCAGCCGCGATCGTCCTGTCCTGTCAGCGGCGCCACATCGGCGATATTGGGGACCCGAATGACCTTGCCCGCACCGATTTTCGTGTCGGGCGAGTTCAGCGCGACCAGCGCCTCCGGCGTGGTGTGAAAACGCTCGGCCAGCGCTTCCATAAGATTCTTGTAGCCCAGCGCGGGCAGCTCAGCCTGTTCTGCTGCCGCGTCCGGCAGGTCGGGAAAGAACGGCCCCATGGCAAAGGCCGCCGGAATGGTCACCAGCCGCGTCGCCGGAACATCGCGCCAGGCCTGCATCGCTTCCCGTGTCGCTTCATCTAGCTTGCCGGTCTCGTCCAGTGCCTTGGCATTCTGGAACCCGCGCAGCGCCGCGACATAGGACTGACCCTCCTTGCCATCGATCACCCCGGGCGAAAAGCCCTGCCGGTCCAGAATGACCTGCGCCCGCAGCACCGGCGTCTCGGTGAAGGCAGCGGCGCTCGCCTTCGCGTCGGCAAAATGCAGGGGATCGCTATCAGCGGGAATGGCGGCATCAGCGGATCGGCGATCCGGCTCGTCGCTATCGGCACCAATGGTAAAATTGCAGGCCGACAGCAGCATCAGACCGGATAAGCAGGGTAGAATTTTCAAATGAGATTCCTTTTTGGGGTTCGTAGCCATCAACCAATAACTGCCGCAGAGGTTGCTCAACTTTCAGCAAAATATCAGAATAGCGGAAGGGCCGGCTGGGGGTGGGATCATGGTGGAGAGCTACGGTGATTCACTTTCCATGAACGCTCTGCCGGGTGACTCCGCGACAGCAGGAGACTCTGCCAGACCAGCCTGCACCAGAGCCTTTTTCATCAACACCGCGGCCGTAATATCGCCCGTCACATTGACGACCGTCCTCGACATGTCGAGAATCCGGTCCACGCCGAGAATGATTGCGAGTCCCGCAGCCGGAATTCCAAATCCTGCGGCTACGCTCGCCAATATGGCGATGCTCACGCCCGGCGTGCCCGGAGCGCCGATCGACGATGCCACCAGTGTACCCACCAGCAGCAGCGTCTCCGCAAGGGTCAGTTCCACTCCCGATATTTGAGCGAGAAACAGGATCGCCACGCTTTGATAAAGCGCCGTGCCCGCCATGTTCATGGTGGCACCAAGCGGGATCACCAGATTCGCTATATCTTCCGGCACCTGCAGCTTGCGCGCCGTCTGGATCGTGCTGGGCATGACCGCGGACGAACTGGAGGTCGAAAAGGCCAGCAGCAGATTGGGGCCGGCGATCTTGATGAACGACCCGAAACCCAGCCCGCCGAACAGTCTCAGGAATATCGCATAGATCAGGAACAGCAGCACCAGGCCGAGCAGGACGGTGCCGACATAGGTGAGTAGGCCGAAGAGCGAATCCGGCCCGATCTGGATCATCAGCTGCGCCATCAGTCCGAACACGGCAAGCGGCGATAACAGCATCGCCCATTTGACGATGGTCATGGAAATCGACATCAGCGAGTCCAGCAGAGCGAGGATGGGAGCGGCCCTTTCCCTTTGTATCTGGGTGGCGGCAATGCCGGTCAGCACGGCGAGGATCACGATCGCCAGCAAGTCGCCCTGCAGCACGGACGCCGCCGGGTTGGTCGGAAGGACGCCGCTGACCAGATCCGGCAGCCTGGCCATGTCAAAGGATTGAACGCCGCTCGGCGCCGCTGCCACCTGTGCAACAGGCAGTTCCAGTCCGCTGCCCGGTTCGAACAGCTGGGCCAGCCAGATACCGATCCAGGCCGCGACAAAGGTGGTCGCGACAATGAACAGGCCCAGCCGCAGCCCCAGTTGCCGCAACGCCTGGTTCGACGGCGATCCGGCCAGCCCGCCGACGATGGAAGAGAAAACCAGCGGCACCAGAACGATCGCGATAAGCCCGAGGAAAAGCTGCCCGGGCAGCGCCAGCCAGTTGCCGATCATGACAGCCACAGCCGGCTCGACCAGTCCGGCGGTTGGCCCGAGCAGCATCCCGGTGCCAATGCCGATCACCATCGCCGCGAGCACCTGCGCCCACAAACGCGACCGCGCCCAGATCCGAAGTTTCGTGCTCTGCTGCACAAGACGGGAAAATTCGAATTTGTGATCGTCTGTCATGCGGAGAGCCCTAGCCGATAATCCCCGTCACGTCACTCTGAGCGGGAATGGGCGTACCCAGACTGCCGCTCCCGAAATGAACGAACATCAGGCCGAGGGTGGAGGTCAGAATCTCTCGGGCTATCCGCAGGGGCCCAGAGGGGGGACGCATTCCGCTCACGTCGCTGACCTGCAAGTCTGCAATCCGAGGGTCCGGACAATGATCCGGAGCGCTGATTCCCGCGCCTACCGCCCCATATCCCGCTGGATCGTCCGGCTTGCCATATAGAAGTGAAAAACCGCCCAGAGATACAGGCATTTGAACAGCACCATCGACCAGCGCAGGCCGTCGGCATTGGCCGAATCGCAGGCGCTTTGCGCCGCCGCCGCCAGATTGCTCGCCTTGCACGCCGCCAGCGTCAGCGTGGGGTCCAGACCCGACAGGAAGGTCGCGTTCAATATCGTCGACAGACCGCCGATCAGCGGCGGCCCCAGGCCATAGCCGAGCAGGTTGACGATGAACAAGGTCACCGCCACCGCGGTGGCCCGCATCCGGCTGTCGACCACGCCGCTGGGGACGGCATAAAGCGGGCAGAGATAGGTGTAGAGCAGCATCTGGCCCACCATCATCAGCGGCACCGCCACCCACAGGGATTCCGCCAGATAGCCGGTGACATGCATCGGAATCACGCCGATCAGCGCGAACATCGGGATCAGCGCCAGCGCCTTGGGAAAGCGCTTGGCATAGCGGTCTGCCAGATAGCCCGACATATAGGTCCCGATCGCCGCCATCAGCGCCAGCGCCATGGCGATCTTGACCGACGCGTCGAATATCGACAGTTCGTGGGTGCGGATCAGGAAGGATACGAAAAACTGACCGACGCCATAGTTGACGAACGATGCGACGGTGACGCCCATGGTCACGTGCCAGTAAGCGGGCTTCTGCGACAGGATCCGGAGCACTTCGCGAAACCCGACCTGTTCGCGGTTCTGCATCTCGAGCGGATCGGTATAGCCGCGCGGCGGCTCCGCGATCGTCAGCTTGACGATCGCCGCGACGATGATGCCGGGGACGCCGACGACGACGAAGGCGATGCGCCAGCCTTCGATATTCTGCCAGTCCAGCGCCTGGGCGGCCCAGGTCCAGTTCCAGCTCTCGAGCATCGCACCGACGATCGGCCCGTCAAGATTGCCGACGATATAGCCACCGAACACATAGGCGACCATGCCGCCGAGCGGGATACCGAGCGCGTAGACCGACACCGCGGTCGACCGCTCGGCCGGGATGAAATAGTCGGCGATCAGGGAATTGGCCGGCGGGGAGCAACCGGCCTCGCCGATGCTGACGCCAATCCGGAAAATGAAAAGGGCAAGGAAGCTGAGGGCAAAGCCGCACAGGACGGTCATCAGGCTCCACAGGAAGACCGATCCGGCGATGATCCAGACCCGGTGATGCTTCTCGGAAAAGCGCGCAATCGGGATGCCGACAAAAGTGTAGAGGATGGCAAAGGCGGGACCGCCGAGCAGCCCCATTTGCCAGTCTTCCACGCCGAAGCTTTCCTTGATCGGTTCGGTCAATATGTTGATGATCGTGCGGTCGATGAAATTGAAAATATAGACAATCAGCAGGGTACCGAGAATATAATTACGGTAGTTCTTGCTGCCATAGCCACTTTCCGGGGCTCCGCGGTCGGCGGAACGAGGAGTGCTGATCGTGGTCGCTTCGGTCAAATGCAAACTCTCCTGATGTTTCCCAACTGATTGTCACACGTGGGATTTTCTTGCACGATACCGAATTTTTTCGCTTTGTATATTCCGTTAACCCGCTGGAATGCGGAAATCCGGGTCGGGTCAAAACAGGGCTTTCCTACAGCGGCCTTGATCGGTTAGTCTTCGCGCATGACCCGGTCGCTTTCTTCTCTCATCCATCGGCGGTTTTCAACCGTTTCCGGGGTGAAATATTTTTCCGCCAAAGGGGGTATGACCCGTGTGACCCGCGAGGACATTATCATCGCTCCGGAGCGCACCCGTTTCTGATCTTATAACCCTGTCAAGATTGTAAAGTTCATCAGCAAAAAGGAGATTATGCTGAACAGGAAATTTTCCACTCCCGCCGCCGTCAGTCGTGCGCTCGCCCGAAATCGGGCGCGGCATCGTCCTGGCCTTCCTCGATGATCCGGCGACGAATCGCGCGGGTCTTGGTGAACAGCTCGAACAGTTCGTCGCCATTGTCCCAGCGAATCGCCCGCTGCAGCGCGGTCAGATCCTCGGAGAAACGCTGCAGCATTTCCAGCACCGCTTCCTTGTTCGACAGGAACACGTCGCGCCACATCGTCGGGTCGGACGCGGCGATGCGGGTGAAGTCGCGAAAGCCGCCGGCGGAATATTTGATCACCTCGCCGCGGGTCACGTCTTCCAGATCGGACGCGGTGCCGACGATGGTGTAAGCGATCAGATGCGGCAGATGGCTGGTCACTGCCAGCACCAGGTCATGATGCTTGGCGTCCATGATCTCGACATTGGCGCCAAGCCTTTCCCAGAAGGCCTGGACCCGCTCGACATCGCCGGTCGCGGCGCCCTCCGGCGGAGTCAGGATGCACCAGCGATCGTGGAACAGGGTCGCGAACCCGGCATCGGGTCCGCTATGCTCGGTGCCGGCAACCGGGTGGGCGGGAATGATCCGGGCGGCAGGCAGGGCTTCGGCCAGCGCCGCCAGTACGCTTTCCTTGGACGATCCGACATCGCTGATGATGGCATCGTCCGGCAGGTCGGCGGCGATCTCGGCGGCAACCTCTGCCATCACCCCGACCGGCACGCACAGGATTACCAGATCGGCGTCTATCACCGCGGCACCGGCACTGTCGCTGACATCATCGCAAAAGCCCAGTTCGATGACCCGTGCGCGCACCGCCGGATCGCTGTCAAAGCCGGTGATCCGTGCCGTGGGCATCGCCGCACGGGCGGCATGGGCGATCGACGATCCGATCAGCCCGAGGCCGATGATGGCAATATGGCTGAACGGCAGCATCAGCCGGCGCTCTCCAATATCTCTCGCAACGCCTGGGCAACACCGAGGGTCTCCGCCTCGGTGCCGATGGTGATCCTGAGCCCGTTGACCAGCCCCTGTCCGGGCAGCCAGCGCACGGCAAAGCCCTTGTCCATCAGCGCCGCATTGGCTTGCTCGGCGCTGACTGCGCCTTCGAACAGGACCAGCAGGAAATTGGTGTGGCTCGGTACCACTTTCAGACCATGATTGCCGAGCGCGCTCATCTCCTCGCTCAACCAGTGCCGCCATCGGGCATTATGCTCGCGGCTCATGGTGACGAAATCGTCGGATGCCAGCGCGGCAACCGCGGCTTCCTGTCCGGCGGTGGTGACATTGAACGGCAGCCGGATCCGGTTCATCGCGCCGATGATCGCGGCATCGGCATAGCCCCAGCCAATCCGTTCCGCCGCCAGCCCGTGGATCTTGGAAAAGGTGCGGGTGATCAGCACATTGGGCTGGCTCTCGGCCAGTTCCAGCGCCCCGTCATCCTGCCCTGCTTCCATATATTCCGCATAAGCCGCGTCGAGCACCAGCAGCACATGGACCGGCAGGGCGGCGTGCAGCCTCGCGATCTCGGCGCGTGGCGTGAAGGTACCGGTCGGATTGTTCGGATTGGCGATGAAAATGACCCTGGTCCGGTCGGTCACCTTCGCCAGGATCGCATCGACATCGGTACCATAATCCCGGTCATCGGCAATCACCGGCGTACCGCCATAGCGCCGTGCGGCGATATCATAGACGGCAAAGCCATATTTGACATAGATGATCTCGTCGCCCGGACCGCTGAACGCATTGGCGGCCAGATGCAGCACATCGTCGGAACCGGTGCCGCAAATGATCCGCGCCGGATCGAGGCCGTGCTTGGCGGCAATCGCCTCGCGCAGCTTGGTCGAGCCGGGATCGGGATAGCGGTCGACCGAACCGGAGGCCGCATTCAGCGCCGCCCCCGCTGCCGAGCTGCAGCCGAGCGGATTTTCGTTGGCCGACAGCTTGACCAGTTTCCGGCCGTCATCGCCGCTCGATTTGCCGGGGACATAAGGGGCAATCCCCATGATCCAGTCTTTCGGTCTTGGTCCGTTCATTGGCTCTGCCTGCTTGTCCTGCGATGATCTCTGACGCCGGACTAGCCATTGCGGGCCGCCAGTCAACCGCATTATCATTTGACGCTCGGGATTTCGCCGCTTAGCTCGCATGGTGATGATCGAAGATGCGCGATTTGGATTGGACCG
Organism: Parasphingorhabdus sp.; assembly: GCF_041748495.1. GTDB lineage: Bacteria > Pseudomonadota > Alphaproteobacteria > Sphingomonadales > Sphingomonadaceae > Parasphingorhabdus. The sequence goes on along the minus strand of NZ_JBGTDD010000096.1, from coordinate 15,500 downwards.
GGCGGTGCGCCTGCTGGGACCGCTGCCGCTGGACAGCGGCGCCAGTCTGGCGCCCGTCGAATTCGCCTATGAAACCTATGGCGAGCTCAACGCAGACGGGAATAACGCGATCCTCGTCTGCCACGCGCTGACTGGGGATCAATATCTCGCTTCCACCCATCCGATCACCGGCAAACCGGGCTGGTGGGAGCGGCTGGTCGGACCCGGCAAGCCGATCGACACCGACCGCCATTTCATCATCTGCGCCAATGTGCTGGGCAGCTGTCTCGGCAGCTCCGGTCCGGCGACGGTCAATCCCGCCACCGATCAGCCGTGGGGAATGGATTTTCCGGTCATCACCATCGCCGACATGGTCCGGGCGCAGGCGATGCTGCTCGACCATCTCGGCATCGAGCGGTTGCACGCGGTCATCGGCGGCTCGATGGGCGGAATGCAGGCGGTCAGCTGGGCGGCGCTCTATCCCGAGCGGGTCGGCTCGGCCGTGATCATCGCCTCGGCCGCGCGGCACAGCGCCCAGAATATCGCCTTTCACGAAGTCGGACGGCAGGCGATCATGGCCGATCCGCGCTGGCGCAGCGGTGCCTATTATGCCGACGACGACCCGCCGAGCAGCGGCCTCGCGGTCGCCCGGATGGCGGCGCATATCACCTATCTGTCGGAAGCCGGCCTGACCGAGAAATTCGGTCGCCGGCTGCAGGACCGGGATGCCAAGACCTTCGGCTTCGACGCTGATTTCCAGGTGGAATCCTATCTCCGGCATCAGGGGATCAGCTTCGTCGACCGGTTCGATGCCAACAGCTATCTCTACATCACAAGGGCGATGGACTATTTCGATCTTGCCGAAGCCCATGGCGGGATACTCGCCCATGCCTTCACCGGGTCGAAAACCCGCTTCTGCCTGATCAGCTTCGACACCGACTGGCTCTATCCGACCGCGGAAAGCCGGACGATCGTCCACGCGCTCAACGCCGCGGGGGCAGAGGTCAGCTTCATGGAATTGTCGAGCCCGTTCGGCCATGACAGCTTCCTGCTCGAAAACCCGGAGATGAACCGGATCGTTGACGGCTTCCTGAAGGCGGGAGAAGGACGATGATCGGGTCCTTCCCGTTAGTCCTGAGCCTGTCGAAGGACGCCTCTCAGCCAGAACCGGGCTTCGACAAGCTCAGCCTTGACGGCCTGGAGCGCGCAGCATGACCAAACTCCGCCCCGACCTACAGATCATCGCCGACAATATCGCGCCGGGCAGCCGGGTGCTCGATATCGGCTGCGGTGACGGCGCGCTGATGGCGGCGTTGCGCGACCAGAAAGGCTGTGACGCGCGAGGGCTGGAGATCGATCCGGCCAATGTTGCCCGCGCCGTCGCCAGGGGCCTGTCGGTGGTGCAGGGCGATGCCGACACCGATCTCGGCACCTATCCGGAAGGCAGCTTCGACTATGCCGTGCTCAGCCAGACCCTGCAGACCACCCACCGGCCCGACATGATCCTCGCCGAACTGTTGCGGATCGGCAAGCAGGCTTTCGTCAGCTTCCCCAATTTCGCCCACTGGCGGGTGCGCATGTCGCTGCTGCTGCGCGGCCGCATGCCGGTCACCCGCCTGATCCCGCAAAGCTGGTATGACACGCCCAATATCCACCATGTCACGGTCGATGACTTCCGTGCGCTGGTGGAGGATGGCAGGTTCTCGCAGGAGGGGCAGTGGTTTCTCAGCGGTGATAAACAGATGACCCGCGGCATGGCCAATCTGCTCGCGGAGCATGCGGTGTTTCTGCTCAGGGACTAGTTATCCGTCGTTGCGAGGAGCGCAGCGACGCGGCAATCCAGTGCGTCGCTTAACCGCTCTGGATTGCTTCGCTCCGCTCCCAATTGCAATCTTGACATGGTACAAGTACAAGTACATATCTCCGCCATGTTGATGGAAAATTTCTCGAAGGCTCGCGCCAATCTGAAGGCACTGATGGATCGCGTGGTAGCCGACAAGGTACCGGTAAAGATCACACGGCAAAACGGCGAAGCGGTCGTGATGATATCTGAAAGTGAATGGGCGGGGATGGAGGAGACCATTCATTTGCTCTCATCGCCGGAGAATGCGCGCCGTTTGATGGAGTCGATAAAACAGCTGGACGCCGGTGAAGGCACGGAACAGGAATTGATCTATCCGTGAGGATCGTCTTCTCCGATGAAGGCTGGGAGCACTATCGCCACTGGCAGGACAATGATCGCAAGCTGCTTGATCGCGTAAACACTTTAATCGAAGAATGCCGACGCCATCCTTTCAAAGGAACAGGTAAGCCGGAGCCACTGCGTGGCCAACTCAAAGGCTGGTGGTCTCGCCGCATTACGCAGGAACATCGATTGGTCTACAGAGTACGCGGCGAAGGTGATGCGCAAGCATTGGAAGTAGCGCAGTGCCGGTATCACTATTGAGCGGTGTTTTTGTTCAGGGTCTAGTTACGGCGTCATTGCGAGGAGCGCAGCGACGCAGCAATCCAGTGCATCGCTTAACCACTCTGGACTGCTTCGCTCCGCTCGCAATGACAAATAGCAATTGATGCGGATCTTTGGCTTCGACAGCGCCATGCTTGGGATTTATCCGGTTACCGCTCCCGCGTATTACTAAACTTGATCCCCGGATTGCGCTCTTCCTGATAGCCGACATCCCAGGCCGACTTCGCCAGAAACACCAGATTGTCATCGCGGTCTCTGGCTAGCGCACTCTGGTTGATATTGGCAAAGCCATCGACCGTCGCCTCGTCGCCGCTGATCCAGCGGGCGGTTTCGAACGGTGCCGGTTCCAGATAGGCATCGACCTTATATTCCGCCTCCAGCCGCGACACCAGCACCTCGAGCTGCAGCTGCCCGACCACGCCAATGATCCAGTTGGCACCGATTTCGGGATAGAAAACCTGCACCACGCCTTCTTCGGAAAGGTCATCCAATGCCTTGCGCAATTGCTTGGTCTTGGTCGGATCGCGCAGGATCACGCGGCGCAGGATTTCCGGAGCGAAATTGGGCAGGCCGGTGATCCGCACCTGATTCTTCTCGGACAAGGTATCGCCGACCCGCAACGTGCCATGATTGGGAATACCGATGATATCACCCGGTTCCGCCGTATCGGCGATTTCGCGGTCCTGCGCGAAAAACAGGATTGGCGAGTGGATCGCGATCGGCTTGCCCAGACCGGAAGGTGTCAGCTTCATGCCGCGCCTGAACTCGCCCGAGCATAGCCGCATGAAGGCGATCCGGTCGCGGTGCTGGGGGTCCATATTGGCCTGAATCTTGAAAATGAAGCCGGTGACATCGTCGCTCGCCGGATCAATCGGCGCCGGCTCGGCGGGCTGCGGGCGGGGCGAGGGCGCATAGTCGGCAATCGCCTCGATCAGTTCCTCGACGCCAAATTGCTTGAGCGCGGAGCCGAAATAGACCGGCGTCAGATCGCCATTCTGATAGGCTTCCAGATCAAATGCGCTATAGCCGCCCTGTGCCAGCTCCCCTTCGCTGGTCAGCCGCTCGAGCGCCCCTGCGCTTAAAACCTCGGCCAGTTTTGGATCATCGAGACCGGTAAATTGCTGAGTCACCCCGTCATATTGCTTGCTGCTGCCGGTCGGCTGGTGCAGCTGGTTGCGCTGCAGGTCGTACACACCTTCGAATTGCCCGCCCATGCCGGTTGGCCAGCTCATCGGGCAGACGTCGAGCGCGAGTTTGTCCGCCACTTCGTCGAGCAGGTCGAAGGGATCGCGGCCTTCGCGGTCGACCTTGTTGATGAATGTGATGATCGGCACCGACCGCATCCGGCAGACCTCGAACAGCTTCAGCGTCTGCGCCTCGATCCCGCTGGCGGCATCGATTACCATGATCGCGCTGTCAACCGCGGTCAGCGTGCGATAGGTATCCTCGGAAAAATCTTCATGGCCCGGCGTGTCGAGCAGGTTGAACACAACGCCGCTGCGCTCGAAGGTCATCACGCTGGAGGTCACCGAAATCCCGCGCTGCTGTTCGATCTTCATCCAGTCCGATCGCGCCCGCCTATTGTCGCCCCGCGCCTTAACCTCGCCCGCCAGATGAATAGCGCCGCCCTTCAGCAACAGCTTCTCGGTCAGCGTCGTCTTACCCGCATCGGGATGGGAGATAATCGCGAAAGTACGGCGGGGTTTCGATAGGGTCATATTTCCGGTTTCTTATCAATCGTCATCCTGAACTTGTTTCAGGATCTATCCATCGGCGCAACGGAGGCTCTATGAGGAGGAAAGGAAGCTGAAACAAGTTCAGCATGATGACAAGCCTAGGCCCGCAATTCGGCTCCCAGCTTACTCGCACTCGCTACAACCTTGTCCGACAAGGCCTTCAAATCCTCTTCGGTCAGGCTCGCATCCATCGGCTGCAGCGTAATTTCCACCGCCAGCGACTTCTTGCCTTCGCCCAGACCCGGCCCTTGGAACAGGTCGAAAATCCGTGCGTCGGTGATCAGCTTCTTGTCCGCGCCCTTGACCGCGCGCACCAGATCACCCGCAGGCAAATCGGCATCAACAATGAAGGCAAAATCGCGGGTAACGCTTTGCAGCGCCGGGGGCGCAAAGGCTTCGCGCATATGGCCCGACTTCTTCTTCAGCGGAATTGCGTCAAGGAAGATCTCTCCGCCCACCGCCGCGCCCTTGAGGCCCAGCGCCTTGGTGGCGGAAGGATGTAGCGCGCCATAAGCGGCGAGGATTTTCTTCGGTCCCAGCCGCAATGTGCCGGACTGGCCGGGGTGATAGGCATCGCCGAGCCCGGAATCCTCAATGCCGAAATCCATCAGCTTGTCGACCGGCGCGCCGGCGGCCTCGAGGATCGCCAGCACTTCCGCCTTGGCGTCATAGGCATCAAATTTGCTGGCCGCGCCATTCTGCCAGCCCCGCGCTGTCTTTTCGCCGGTCAGCACCAGACCGATGGTCGGATGTTCGCTGCTTTCCAGATAGCGCCGACCAACCTCGAACAGGCCGATCGATGCCGCGCCCCGCGCGCTATTGCGCTTGGCGGCGGCGATCAGGCCAGGCAGCATCGACGGCCGCATTACCTTCAGGTCCTCGCTGATCGGATTGGCCAGCGACCAGTGGCCTCCGCCAAAGGGCGCGGCTTCCTTCTCCGATATAAAGCTCCAGTTGACCACTTCGTTCAGCCCGCGCGCGGCCGCAGCGCGGCGCGCCTTGCGTTCGGCCAGCTGCTCGGGTGAAGCGGTTGGTTTTGCTACACCTGCCTTCCGCGGCAGCGGCGTCGAGGGGATCGTATCCAGCCCTTCGACGCGGACAATTTCCTCGACGATATCCTGCCAGCCGGCGACGTCACGGCGCCATGTCGGCACGGTGATCGTCCAGTCATCGGCAATCGAAAAACCCAGCGCTCCCAATATCGCCTTCTGCTGATCAGGAGCAACAGCAATGCCGCCCAGCGCCAGACATTGGGCCGGGTCATAGGCGATGCGGTGCTGCTCCGTAGGTGCTTCTCCGGCACGCGTGATCTCGCTGGCCTTGCCGCCACACAGCCCCCGTACCAGCGCCGTTGCAATGTCGATGCCATCGTCGAGAAATGCTGGATCCACACCGCGCTCGAACCGCTGGCGCGCGTCGCTGGCGAGCATCAGCTTCTGTCCGGTTTTTGCGATATTCTCAGGTGTGAAATAGGCACATTCGATCAGCACCTCGGTGGTCCCTTCATCAGAACCGGTGTCCGCCCCGCCCATGATGCCGCCGATATCATGCGCGCCATTGTTATCGGCGATCACGGTCATGGTTTCGTCGAGCACATATTCATTGTCGTTGAGTGCCAGAACAGTCTCCCCCGGCTTCGCTTTGCGGGCAACCAGGCCGCCATTGAGCTTGCTGACGTCATAAACATGCAAGGGACGCCCGAGGTCGAGCATCACAAAATTGGTGATGTCGACCAATGCGTTGATCGGCTTCTGTCCGACGGACTTCAGCCGCGCCTGCATCCAGGCGGGCGATGCACCATTGGTCACGCCGCTGACGGTGCAAGCATGGAAGGCAGGACAGCCTTCCCGGTCTTCGATCGCAATATCCGGTCCGGCACCGCTGCGGACAACGGTTGCAATGTCCAGCGGCTTCAGCGTGCCGATTCCGGCTGCCGCCAGATCGCGTGCTATTCCGCGCACGCCCATGCAGTCCTGGCGGTTGGGGGTGATGGCGACATCGAATACAGGATCGTCGAGCTTGGCATAATCGGCGTAGCTGGCCCCCACTTCGCTGGCAGCGCTATCCGGCAATTCGATGATTCCGTCATGATCATCGCCCAGTTCCAGCTCGCGATAGCTGCACATCATGCCGAAACTCTCGACATCCCGGATTTTGACCGGTTTCAGCGTGAAATCGCTGCCCGGAATATAGGTGCCCGGCGGTCCGAAAACGCCGATCATCCCCGCTTTTGCATTGGGTGCCCCGCACACCACCTGCCAAGGTTCGTTGCTGCCGTCGTCGACCTTCAGCAATTGCAGCTTGTCGGCATTGGGATGCGGTCCCGCCTCCAGCACTTTGGCGACACGGAAGGGTTTCAATGCATCGGCAGGATTGTCGATGCCCTCGATTTCCAGCCCGATGCTGGTCAGTTTTTCCGCAATGTCCGCCGCACTGGCGTCGGTATCGAGATGGGATTTCAGCCAGGAGAGGGAAAATTTCATGCGCCGACTCCTCCGCTCAACGTGGGTACATCGAGCGCATCAAAACCATAATGATCCGCCCAGCGCAGATCGCCATCAAAGAAAGCGCGCAGGTCGTCCATGCCATATTTCAGCATCGCCAGCCGGTCGATGCCGCAGCCAAAGGCAAAGCCCTGCCAGATATCGGGGTCGAGCCCGCAATTGCGGATGACATTGGGATGGACCATGCCGGATCCCAGCAGCTCCATCCAGCCGCCATTGGGCCCATGCGGATCACCGCCGATGATCCGGCGTCCGTTTTCAACCGAAAAGCCCAGGTCAACTTCGGCCGATGGTTCGGTAAACGGGAAATAGCTTGGGCGCAGACGCAACTCGATGTCGTCGCGTTCGAAATAGGCGCCCAGAAAAGTTTCCAGCGTCCATTTGAGATGCCCCATATGAATGCCCTTGTCGATCACCAGACCCTCGACCTGATGGAACATCGGCGTATGGGTGGCATCGCTGTCGCTGCGATAGGTGCGGCCGGGCGCGATGATATAAATCGGTTCGCCGCTGCCGCCGGTCCGCTTGGCAACGTCCATCATCGTACGGATTTGCACCGGTGACGTATGGGTGCGCAGCAATTTCGGCATACCGCCATCGTCGGTTTGCGGAAAATAGAAAGTGTCGTGCATCGCCCTTGCCGGGTGGGTGTCGGGAATGTTGAGCGCGGTAAAATTGTGCCAGTCATCCTCGATTTCCGGGCCGGTGGCGACCGAGAAACCGAGATCGGCGAAGATTTCGGCCAGCTCGTCCATGACTTGCGAGACCGGGTGGATGCTGCCTTTCGGCTCGGCGGGCGCAGGCAGGGTCAGATCCAGCTTTTCCGTGGCCAGCTTGGCATCCAGAGCCGCTGTTTCCATGGCTTCCTTGCGGGTAGCGAGAGCATCGGCAACGGCTTGCCGCGCACCGTTGATCCTTGGCCCCTGTTGCTGACGCTCTTCGGCTGTCATCTGGCCCAGCGTTTTCAGCAGCAGCGAAATCTCGCCCTTCTTGCCAAGCGCAGCCAGGCGGATGGCCTCCAGCGTATCGCCATCGGCTGCAGTGTCAATCTGCTCCAAATATCTGTCCCTGATCGCGTCGATGCTGCTCATCATATTGTCCCGTTTATTCTTGCTGCCCGTCTAGCAAGCCCTGCGAAAAACCCAATGCGAAAAACCCAATAAAAAAGCGCCGCGAGATTGCTCTCCGGCGCTTCTTTGAATTTCCGAGAATGATCAAGCTTTCGCTATAGCATCCTGCGCCTGTTTGATGATGCCGCCAAATACTGCCGGTTCATTCATCGCCAGATCGGCCATGACTTTGCGGTCGAGTTCAATGCCGGCAAGCTTGGTACCATGGATGAATACACCATAGGTCATGCCTTCGGCGCGAACCGCAGCATTGATCCGCTGGATCCAGAGCGCGCGGAACGCCCGCTTTTTTACTTTACGATCGCGATAGGCATATTGGCCGGCTTTTTCGACCGCCTGCCGCGCGATGCGGATGGTGTTCTTGCGACGGCCATAATAGCCCTTCGCCTGAACCAATAATCTCTTATGTTTTGTACGAGTGGTCGTACCCCGTTTTACACGTGCCATATTCTATATCCTGTAAGTTTGAATGTCGCTGCGGCGGGATTAACCCAGGCCGTATGGCGCCCATTTCTTGACTGTCCGAGCATCCGCATCACACAATTTCTTGGTGCCGCGGTTCTGGCGGATATATTTGCTGTTATGGCTCATCAAACGGTGGCGTTTGCCGGCTACGCCGTGCTTGACCTTACCGGTTGCGGTGATCTTGAAGCGTTTCTTCACACCACTTTTGGTCTTCAACTTGGGCATTTTGGTCTCCTCTAGATGGTACCGTTACGGACACTTGTGGCAGCCCAACACTGGCCAGAGCGTCACATCGGAAGGGCGGCAATAGCGAGATTCGCCCGGAATGCAAGCCTTATCGCGATGAAAGCATCGCTAATGATGGCAAGCAATCGCCTCCAGAACATCATCGACTCGCGCCTGATCGCCAAGTGCCAGCACATGGCCATCTGATTCCGCGTGCAGCGGTTCGCCGTTCCAGTCACACATCATCCCGCCAGCACCGTCGACAATCGGGGCGAGCGCAGCGAAATCGTGGAGTTTCAGGCCCGCTTCGCAAACCACGTCGACATGGCCGCTGGCGACCAGGCCATAATTATAGCAATCGCCCCCATAGATGATCTTGCGCGGTGCTACCTTGCTCGCCAGACCCATGAAATGCTCGGCATCATGTTCGTCAAACAGATGCGGCGAGGTGGTCGCCAGTACCGCGTCCTTCAACTCCCGGCAGCGCGACGACTTGGCTGGCTGTCCATTGAAGATTGTCGGGCGACCAACCACGCCGATCCAGCGTTCTCTGGCAATCGGCTGGTCGATGATCCCGATCAGCGGAAAACCCTCTTGCATGAGCGCGATCAGGGTACCGAATATCGGCCGGCCGGCGATGAAGCTGGTGGTGCCGTCGATCGGATCGAGCACCCATTGGCGCGATGCGCCTTCGTTGCGGGGGCCATATTCCTCGCCGATAATGCCATCATCGGGCCGCTCCGCTTCGATAATCGCCCGCATCGCCGCTTCCGCTGCGCGGTCGGCTTCGGTCACCGGCGATGAATCCTCTTTGCTTTCCTGTTCGAAGCTGGCGCGGAAAAATGGCCGGATCGCTTCGCCTGCGGCGTCGGCGAGTTTCTGGGCAAGATCGATATCTTTGGGGGTCATGAATCGTCCTCAGCCGCCAAGGCTGGCCGCCAGGCCCATAGATAGAGGATCAGGCCGCTAATGATGAAAAGGGCCCCCCCGGAAAGCATCCAGGGATGGGCATACCAATATTCGCCCCAGGAAAATTGCCCCGACATGATCTTTTTCCAGCCGTTGAAATGCTGTATTCCGGCAACGACCAGTCCCAGCACTGCCAGAGTTGATGCAATCCATCGGTTCAGCCAGTGCAGGGGGTTCGCGAGCAGCAGCAAGCCGAGCAGGCCGATGACCGTTCTTTGCGCCCGGCAATAAGGACAGACATAGACAAAGTCTGCCCATTCGGTGAACCATGCGAACAAAGAGATGAAGATCGCCAATAGCGCGATATGCAGGCGATATTTCAGTAGAAGTTCGAAACTGGGCATTGCCATCCCCCGATATCAGAAATTGCGGTCGCGGCTAGTCAAACAGGCTGCTTACCGAGCTTTCATCGGCGATCCGGCTAATTGCTTCGCCCAGCAGCGGCGCGATTGGCAGAATACGGATCTTGTCCGAATCAAGCGCCGACTGCGGAGTCCTTATGGTGTCGGTGATGATCAGCTTGCGCAGCGAAGAGCCATTGACCCGCTCCACCGCCTTGCCGGACAGGACGCCATGGGTGATATAGGCGGCGACATCGGTGGCCCCTGCCGCGATCAGGGCATCGGCGGCATTGCACAGCGTACCGGCGCTGTCGGCAATATCGTCAATCATGACACAGAAACGTCCTTCGACATCGCCGATGATATTCATGACTTCCGACACACCTGCCCGTTCGCGGCGCTTGTCGACAATCGCCAGGGGGGCATTGTCCAGCCGCTTGGCCAGCGCCCGGGCGCGCACCACGCCGCCCACATCGGGAGAGACGATCATGATATCCTTGTCGCCATGGCGCGACTTGATGTCTTCGCTGATTACCGGTGCGCAATAGAGATTGTCGGTCGGGATATCGAAAAAGCCCTGGATCTGTCCGGCGTGAAGATCGACGGTCAGCACCCGATCAGCACCCGCTTCGGTTATCAGATTGGCGACCAGCTTGGCCGAAATCGGCGTGCGAGGCCCCGGTTTCCGATCTTGCCGGGCATAGCCGAAATAGGGAATGACCGCGGTGATCCGCTTGGCCGAGGCCCGGCGCAGCGCGTCGATGCTGATCAGCAGTTCCATCAGATTGTCATTGGCCGGGTGGCTGGTCGACTGCACGACGAACACATCTTCGCCGCGAACATTTTCGTGGATCTCGATGAAAATCTCGTCATCGGCGAAGCGCTTCACGCTGGCGTCGGTCAATGAAATGCCGAGATATTCGGCAATCGCGTTGGCAAGCGGCAAATTGCTGTTGCCCGACATGAGTTTCATAATTGCAATTCCCCGATGACGGCAGACCGCAAGAATCGTCCACGGCGCGCTATGACAATTTTGTGACCCTGTTAGACAGAAGGCCGTGAAAGCAAAAGTCCGTATTTGCGTTTATTTCGATTGCTCCGCACTGTAGCGCTTTCTATCAGGGCGCGATGACGGAAAAGCTCACCATCACAATGGCACAATTGACCCAAAGCGTTGGCGATTTGCGCGGCAATGCCGATGCGATGATAGCAACGCACGGAGCGCGCACCGACAGCGATCTCATAGTATTTCCAGAACTGCAACTGATCGGTTATCCGCCGGAAGACCTGGTTTTGAAACCGGCTCTATGGGAGCGCGCGGCGGCGGAAATGGACCGGCTGGCGGCTGCCACCGCTGGGCCGGGTCCGGCGATGCTGGTCGGGTCGATTTTCCGCGAAGACGGCAAGCTTTATAACGGTATCGCATTGTTGGCGGACGGTCATATCCGGAATGTCCGCTACAAGGTTGAATTGCCCAACTACGGCACTTTTGACGAAAAGCGGCTGTTTGCGCCGGGTCCATTGCCCGAACCGATCGATTTCAAGGGCTGCAAAATTGGCCTGCCGATCTGCGAGGATGTCTGGTTTCCCACTGTCTGCGAGCATCTGAAAGCGCAAGGGGCGGATATGTTCATCTCGGTGCATGGCAGTCCCTATGAGGTTGAAAAGGACGATATGCGCCTCGGGCAGGTGGCGACTCGCCGGGTCCGCGAAACGGGTATCCCGATGCTGTTTCTGAACCGGGTCGGCGGTCAGGACGAGATTGTCTTCGATGGCGCCAGTTTCGTGATCAACGGTGACGCCAGTCTGATGCACCAGCTACCCGATTGGGATGAGGCGATCGTTGATACGCACTGGTCGTCCGAAGCTGGCCAGTGGACCTGCGCAGCAGGGGAAATCCATCAACTGGATGACCATCCCGCCGATATTTACAATGCGATGATCGTCGGCCTGCGCGACTATGTGAACCGCAACCGCTTTCCCGGTGTGATCCTGGGTTTGTCGGGCGGTATCGACAGTGCGTTGTCCGCAGCCGTGGCCGTGGATGCATTGGGAGCAGACCGGGTGTGGAACGTGATGATGCCGTCGCGCTTCACCTCGCAGGAAAGCCTGGACGATGCCGAGGGATGTGCCCGCTTGCTCGGCACCAGACTGGATACAATTCCGATCAATCCGGCGATCGAAGGCTTTGATGCCATGCTGGAGGACAGTTTCGCCGACCGCAATGTCGACATTACCGAGGAAAATATCCAGTCGCGAATCCGCGGCGTCACGTTGATGGCGCTCTCGAACAAATTCGGCCACATGCTCCTGACCACCGGCAACAAAAGCGAGATGAGCGTTGGCTATGCGACCATCTATGGCGACATGGCGGGTGGCTATTCGGTTCTAAAAGACGCGTATAAGCTGACCGTGTTCAAGCTTTCGAAGTGGCGCAATGAAAACAAGCCGAGCCTGGGGATGGGACCGGATGGCCCGGTGATGCCGGAACGGGTGATCAGCAAGCCGCCGAGCGCGGAATTGCGCGAGGACCAGAAAGACAGCGACAGCCTGCCCGAATATGAGATCCTTGATCCGTTGCTGCACGGCCTGATCGAGGAAGAGCTATCGGTCAATGATCTGGTGTCGCGGGGATTTGAACGGGAAACGGTGGTGCGGATCGAGCGGCTGCTCTATATCGCCGAATATAAGCGGCGGCAGGCACCGCCCGGTGTCAAGCTCGGCACCCGAAATTTTGGCCGCGACCGGCGCTATCCCATCACCAATGCATTCAGGACCGTATGACCATAAAAACCCGCTTCGCCCCGTCACCCACGGGTCATCTTCATGTCGGCAATATCCGGACCGCACTCCACAACTGGATGTTCGCGAAGAAGCAGGGCGGTGTCTTTCTGCTTCGACTCGATGATACCGATGCAGAACGGTCGAAGGAGGAATATGTAACGGCAATCCGCGAGGATCTGGCTTGGCTGGGCATGGCCCCGGACGAGGAGCAACGACAGTCGGCGCGTTTCGACCGTTACGAAGCGCAGCTGGAGAAACTGAAGGCTTCGGGCCGGGTTTATCCGGCCTATGAGACGGCGCAGGAGCTCGACCTGAAACGCAAGATCCAGCTGGGTCGGGGCAAGCCTCCGATCTATGACCGCGCAGCGCTCGCCCTTGCCGATGCCGAGATGGCCGCTTTCGAAGCTCAGGGCCGCAAGCCGCACTGGCGGTTCAAGCTGGATCACGAGGTGCCGATCACATGGACCGACCTGATCCGCGGGGATCAGCATTTTAATCCGGCGCTGCTGTCCGATCCCGTTATTCGCCGCGAAGATGGCAGCTGGCTCTATATCCTGCCGTCGGCCATTGATGATATCGATATGGAGATCACCCATGTTGTGCGCGGCGAGGATCATGTCGCCAATACCGCGGTGCAAATTCAGATGTTCCGGGCACTTGGTGCCGAGCCGCCCGAATTTGCGCATGAAGCCTTGCTGGTCGGTACCGAAGGCAAGCTCTCCAAGCGGCTCGGTTCGCTTGGTGTCAGCAGTTTTCGCGAAAGGCAGATCGAACCGCAGGCGATCATCGCCTTGCTGGCGCGCATCGGAACCAGCGATCCGGTGGAGCCCATTGTCGCTGTCGAGCCGCTGATCGCCACTTTCGATTTCTCCCGTTTCGGCCGCGCGCCCGCGCGGTTTGACAAGGAAGAACTGGCACAGCTCAACCAGAAGATCGTGCATCTGCTTGACTATGATGAAGTGCAACGCCGACTGCCTGAAGACATGGACGCGGCGGCGTGGGAGGTTATCCGGCCGAATCTGCACGATATGGGCAATGTCGATCAATGGTGGCAGGTGGTGACGGGACCGGTGCCGGTCGCCGAATTGTCGCCGGAGGACCGGGAATTTCTGTCCATTGCTCATGCCAGGCTGGAAGAATTGGAAGCATCCGATTACCTCTGGAAAAGCCTCACTGACGCTCTCAAGGATGCGACCGGCCGCAAAGGAAAGCCGTTGTTCATGCCATTGCGTCAGGCGCTGACAGGTCTGGATCATGGTCCGGACATGAACGCCTTGCTGCCCCTGATCGGCAAGGCGGCCGCGCTCGCAAGACTGGCCAAAGCCGCCGCCTGACTGACGTCGGGAGCGCGATAGTCGGCTCCAGCATCAGCACATTTGCACTATCACATGTAATAGTATAACATAACAACTGGCGAAGGGGCCAGATAGCCAAACAGGCACGGGCCGCTCCGCCATTTTCTGAGGATGGTTGAGAGGATTGAATCATGAGCTATGTTTCTGTTTACGAGAACAAGATACCGCGTTCGAAGGGTTTGATACTGACCGGTGCCGTGCATGCGGTGATTATCGCGGCGGTGATCGCGATGCCCGGGATCGAGTTTCCGGAAAAATTTCCCGGGACCGTCATCGCCATTCCGGTGCCGGCTGAGACGCCTCCAGAGCCAGTGCGGGACAATGATCAACCCGAAGTCAAATCAATGCCGCAAACGCCAGAAAAAGCAAAAAAACCGCCGGTTATCGATCTGTCCCGGTCTCCTGTCGAGCCTGTTGGCCGCTACTCGGAGGTCGCTCTCGAGTCGGGATCCGGCGCAGTCGGCGAAGGCATTCCGATTGCACCCATCAAGATCACCCCGGATCCGGTGATTGTCAACGCGCGGCTCAACGCGCGCTATGCCGGGCAATTTCAGCCCGTCTATCCGGCAGGCCAGTTGCGGCTCGAGCGGGAAGGCGAGGTCAGTGTCCGGGTGCTGATCGGCAGCGATGGCCGGGTGAAGCAGATTGAACTGATCGATTCGCCGCATGCGGATTTCTGGACCGCCACGCGCAAACAGGCTTTGCAGAAATGGCGCTTCACACCCGCCACCAAAGATGGCAAGCCGATGGAAAGCTGGCTCACACTGAAAGTCCGCTTTGAAATCAACGCCTGATCATCAGACCGGATGGCCGACCATATGATTCCCGCAGCAATTTTACGGGAAGGGCTGGTCATCCGGGCGTGCTCGCACTATTTGGATCGGATGGGCCTGATGAAAGATGCATCCGTGCGCGGCGGCTTTGGCGATTTATTCGCCTTTGTTCGCCAGGGTGAACCCGGAGAGCGCCTGCTCCCGGCAGCGCTGGCGATTGCCTGCACGGCGTTCATGCTGCTCCTTTTCTACATTGATCCCAAGGTCAACACATATACTTATGTGCCGGCAGAAGTCATTTATGTCGAAAACTGGACGGCGGACCGGACCGACGAGGAAATTCTGCGGGACCGTTGGCAAGTCCAATGCCTGAAGGATCAATTCGCGCTGGAGCGGCGGGAAGCGATGAAGGAACTGGGCCGGATGTCCGGCATGGATGTCGAGCAAATTGAACGCGAAGCGGAGGCGGCCCGTCTGGCGCGCGGTGAGGTAGAGGTCGAACGCCCCGCCGGGCTCGAATGCTGAATATCTTCGGCGATGCCCAATATATGGCGGCAGCGCTGGCTCTGTCGGAGCGAGGCCGTGGCCGGACCGGCGCCAATCCCAATGTCGGTTGCGTGATTGTCAAGAATGGGATCATCTTGGGCCGTGGCTGGACCCAGCCCGGCGGTCGCCCGCATGCCGAGGAAATGGCGCTGGCCGAGGCCGGCGCTTCGGCCAGGGGTGCCGACATTTATGTGACGATGGAGCCCTGTGCCCATGAAAGCAGCCG
>NZ_JBGTDD010000095.1:0-32438 GCF_041748495.1 Parasphingorhabdus sp. | reverse complement strand
TGGCGACGCACTGATGGAAGTCGCCTTTGTGCCCGATACCGAATTCACGGCGCAGGAAGTGCTGGAAACCAATGTCTATGCCGATACCGGCATGTGGCTGGCGCGGCCCGAACTGGTCAAGGGCAATCCAGCGCTCTGGTTGCCGGAAGGTTTTATGGAAACCGAGTCCGAAACCGGGGCGGCGGTGCCCGAGGGCGATAAAGCCGCCGTCTTTTTCATCCACCCCACATCTTTCCTCAAGAAAGACCTCTGGAATGCGCCATTGGATGATAAGGAATCGCAGGCCCGCGCGCGGATATTCCTGCGGGGCCAAGCGAGCGCGTTCAACGCTGTCGGGGAAGTCTGGGCTCCGCGCTATCGGCAAGCGACGCTGGGCGCGTTTCTGACCGACAAGCCGGAAGGACAACAGGCGCTGGACGCCGCCTATCAGGATGTACTGGCTGCCTTCGATTATTTCATCCGCGAGGTCCCGGGTGACCAACCGATCATTCTGGCCGGGCATAGCCAGGGCAGCCTGCATCTGACCAATCTGCTCAAGGACCGGGTCGCGGGCACGCCGCTCGCTAGCCGGATCGTTGCCGCTTATGTTGTCGGCTGGCCGGTTTCGGAAGAAACGGACATATCGGAAATGGGTCTCGAGAGCTGCGGAACACCGGAGCAGACGCGTTGCATTTTGAGCTGGCAGAGCTTTGCGGAACCCGCAGATTATGGCCGGATCATCGAAGTCTATGACATGACGATCGGCTTCAATGGCCAGCCGCGCAAGGATAGCAAGCTGCTGTGCTCCAATCCGATCAACGGTGACATCGATTCGGTGGCCGACGCATCGGCCAACCTTGGTACGCTGGTGCCCAATGACGATCTGAGCGAGGCGACTCTCGTGGTCGGTGCGGTTCCGGCAAAATGCGACAAGCGCGGCTTTCTGCTGATCGGTGATCCGCCGGAAATCGGTCCCTATGCGCTGCCGGGGAATAATTATCATGTCTATGATTACAGCCTGTACTGGACCAATATCCGGGCCGATGTGCAACGAAGGATGATGGCATTTCTGGCGGGTTGATCAGCGACGATGTGCAGGCCTTCAGCCGCGCTCTGCCGGATGGCGGAAGGCTGCTGGGACTGGATGTCGGTACGAAGACCGTCGGCATGGCGCTGTGCGATTCTCACTGGACCTTCGCCACGGCGGCCGAAACGATCGAGCGACGCAAATTTTCCAAGGATCTCGAACGCATCAAGGCGGTGATTGCGGAACAGAATATCGCCGGAATTGTCGCCGGCCTGCCGCTCAATCTGGATGGCAGCCAGAGCCAGCAGACCCAGGCGGCGCGGTCTTTCGCGCAAAATCTGAAGCCGCTTGGCTTGCCGATCCTGTTGTGGGACGAACGGTGGAGCACGCAGGCGGTTACCCGAGATCTGATTGCATCCGACGTCAGCCGAAAAAAACGGGCCAAGGTCGTCGACAAGATGGCAGCGGCTTATATTTTGCAGGGTGCCATAGACAGGCTTGCCGCACTCGGCTGATGCCTCTATAGCACCCGCTTTAATGACATCGCAGCAAACAGGTTCACCGCATCAGTTTCCCACCGGATCGGATGCTTTCCCTCACCGTCATCTATTGGGCATTGCCGGGCTGCAGCCGTGGGAGATATTGTTCCTGCTGGAAGAGGCCAAGCAATGGGTCGATCTCAACAAGAAATCCAGCAAGCATGCGGACTGCCTGGATGGCCTGACCGTGATCAATGCGTTTTTCGAGAATAGCACGAGAACGCTGCTGTCCTTCGAAATTGCCGGGAAGCGCATGGGGGCGGATGTCGTCAATATGCACGCGGCCCAATCGAGCATCAAGAAGGGCGAAACGCTGATCGATACGGCGGTGACGCTGAACGCCATGAAAGCCGACGCCATCGTCATTCGTCATGGCAGTTCCGGTGCGGTCCAGCTCATCGCCGACAAGGTCGACTGTCCGGTGCTCAACGCCGGCGACGGCAGCCACGAGCATCCGACCCAGGCGCTGCTGGATGCATTGACGATTCAGCGCCGCAAGGGCGACATCAGCGGACTGACGGTGACCATATGCGGTGATGTGATGCATAGCCGGGTGGCGCGATCCAATATCTATTGCCTGAAGACGCTCGGAGCGAAAGTCCGCGTCTGCGCACCCCCTTCGCTGCTGCCTGCCGCACTGGACCGGTTCAATGTCGAGATTTTCACCAATTTCGACCAGGCGCTGGTCGGCAGCGATGTCGTGATGATGCTACGGCTGCAGAATGAGCGGATGAACGGGGATTTCATTCCCAGTCCGCGGGAATATCATTATCTTTACGGACTGACCCGGGAACGGCTGGCGCTTGCCAGTGACGATGCACTGGTGATGCATCCCGGTCCGATGAACCGGGGCATCGAAATTGACAGCGATGTTGCCGATGACCTGACCCATTCGGCGATCACCGAACAGGTCGAGATGGGAGTGGCGGTGCGGATGGCCTGTCTCGACATATTGACTCGCAAATCCCGCGGCGTGGAGGGCTGGTCATGAAGCAGATCTTCACTAACGCTCGGCTGGTTTTGCCCAATGAAGCGCAGCCCCAACATGGTCGACTGATTGTCGAGGGGGATCGTATTGCCCGGACAGGAGCTGCCACCGATGCCGAAACCGGCGGAGAAACTGACTGTAAAGGCAGGCTGTTGGCGCCCGGCATTGTCGATCTTGGCGTGTTCGCGATCGACAAACCGGCCTTTCGCTTTGGCGGCATCACCAGAGCCGCGCTGATGCCTGACCAGTCGCCGGTTCTCGATCTGCCCGCAATGATCAAACAAAGCGCCACGGCGGGCAAGCCGGACCTGTGGTCCCATCCAATCGCTGCGGCGACCACGGGTCTGGAAGGCAAACGGCTGGCCGAAATCGGACTGATGAAGCGATCGGGAGCGAAAGCCGTGGCGACGGGTCGGCAATGGATAGCCGACAGCGGCATCATGCTGAGGTTGCTGCAATATTGCAAATCACTGGATCTGCCGCTGATCGTGCACAGCGAGGATGCCGGACTGACGCAAGGGGCGGTTGCCACCAACAGCGAAACCGCGACCCGGCTGGGCTTGGCCAGCGCACCGGCTGCAGCCGAAGCCGTGTCGATTGCCCGCGATCTGGCGCTGGTCCGCGAATCCGGGGCGGATGTGCATTTTCGTCAGGTTACCACCGAGGCCGGCCTTAACCTGATCCGGGCGGCCAAATCCGAAAATCTGCCAGTGACTTGCGGGATCACCCCGGCCCATCTGCTGTTGTCCGATATCGCGATCAGCGATTTCCGGACATTCGCCCGGCTGTCCCCACCGCTGCGGAGCGAGGAAAATCGTCTGGCCTGTATCGAAGCCGTAAGGGACGGAACCATCGACGTGATTTCGTCCGGTCACGATCCGCGCGGTCCCGAGGACAAGCGCCTGCCTTATGCCGAAGCCGCGCCGGGGATGGCGGGAGCAGAGACGTTGCTGGCCCTGTCCTTCACGCTGGTCCGCGATGACATTATTTCGATCGGTCGCCTGTTCGAGCTGTTGTCAGCCAATCCCGCAAAAATTCTGGGGGTGGAGGCGGGCTCGCTGCAGCCGGACTATCAAGCCGATTTCATCCTGATCGACGAGGACGCGCCGTGGCAGGTCGATACCCGCAAAATGGCGGCGGCTGCCGGCAATACGCCGTTCGACGGGCTGCCGGTCCAGGGCCGGGTGTCGGCAATCTATAAAGGCGGCAGAGCTTGCTAGCCTGCCGCCGCTAATCCGTTGGGGCTGGCTTAACGCGCCGCCAATTTTGTCGCAGGCTGACTGGCCATGCGCGATGGCGCGACTTTGTTCACGCCCGTTGCCTGGCGCACGATACAATTGCCGCCTTTGGCCTTGATGCCCGCACACATGGCTCCGGCGGTTTGCGCATTGCCAAAGCCGACGGCGGCCAACCGGTACAGCGTCCGGCCCTTCACATTGATTCGTGAACTGGCATATTGGAACGAGGTTAGTTCGCTGTTTTTGGCGGACAAAATCCCCCAGGCGCGCTTGGCATTTTCCGGCGAAGAAAAAGCACCGAGCTGCACCAGATGGGTTCCAGTGGTCTGGTCTGCACTATTCGTGGTGGGCTGATAGGCAGCTTTTTGTAACATCGGCTTGGGAGACATGCTGGTTTGCACGGCGGCGGTTCTTGCCGGGGCCGGCCTGTCGCTCTCGGTCACAAATTTTGTTGTAGGAGCGGCACGGACCGGATTGGTCGCTGCCTTGATCAGCGGAGCATCGGCCGTGGATTTTGCTGTCGCGCTGCTGGCCGGTAGGGAGACAGACGCCACTTTGACGTTATTTTCCGCGGCCAGAAAATCGACCTCGGCATCGTCTTTTGGCGATGGCCCAATGGCCGGCAACGGGCTGTTGCGATCGAAACTGGCCACTTCGCGGCCATAATCCTGGGCTGGCGACGCTGCGACATCGGTCGGCGCGTAGCTCGACTGGAGCGCCAGTTGCACCGGCTGGCCCGGATCATTGGCGACCGGAGTGACATTGAGCACGGTGGCAACGCGCGTAGCATATGCGCCGGGGCGTGCCATCTGGGCCCATTCCATCACCCGGTCATTGACCGCTGCCGGTGCCACATCCTGCATCGCCATCAACTTGGCCTCTTTCCAGCGGCCGTCCAGTGCATAAGCGAGGCCGAGATTCTGGCGGGTACGACCGGTGGCGCTGGATCCGCGGATCGCTTGTTCCAATATTTCAATCGCGGATTTGCTGTCACCGCAGAGTGCCAGAGCAAGGCCATAGTCAGCGGACGGAATATATTGGCGATTATTGACGATGAGCGATTTCGCCTTGTCCGCCTTGCCCTGACCCAATTGGGTCAGGCTGAGGCTCAGGATCGTGCGCGCGTCGGACTTGCCGAGCTCCATGGCATCCTGAAAACTGCGTTCCGCCGAAGCCAGACGCCCGGCGGCCAGATAGGCCTGTCCCAGCAGCGCCCGTGTTTCAGGATCGCTGCCAACCCCAGCAACCGAGCGTTCCGCGTAGGCAATTGCTACGTCGAGATCGCCTTTCGCCAATGCCTCTTCAGCTTTTTTGGCATATTTGGCGCTATCTTTTGCGGTCGCCGGCTTGCCGGAAATGGATGCGACGGAATCGCCGCCAAAGGGACCACATCCGGTCAACATGGTGGCAAACACCATGGACGAAGCAGCCATTTTCAAAATCACATCGCGTTTCATCTCTATGCCCTCGCAATAAAAGTCAGTCGTATTCGTTCAAAATTCTCTTCAAGTCCGTTTCAGGCCGCTCCGCGTGACGGAATGCGTTTGGCCAAGTCATCCAGTTCGGGGATAGACTTCAAATATTCATCCACAGCCTTGGTTACCAATTGCTGCGCCGAGACGTTTTTCACGGCTGTCGCCAGGCGCAATTTCAGATGCCGTTCCGGGTCCAGGCGCAGGGTGAATGCCGTTTTTGCCTTGCGGGTCCGCGATTTCGTGGCGGCACGCGGTTTTGCATTTTCGCGCTGCTGAATCCTGTCTGCTGCCAATAGGGCTGAACTTTCAGCCAGCGGCTGAACTTCGCGGGAAATGGATAATGGCACCGGGACGGTAGCCGCTTCCGTTTCGCTTGCCTCCGCCACCGGTTCAGCAACCGGCATTGCGCCCAGTTTGGCGGCAATTTCTTCCTGTTGCTGCCGCACGGCGGCATTGGGATTGGGGATCGCTCCGGCCAGCGGATTATGGTGAACATGTTCGATCGGATGGGCGTCATGATCGGGATCAACATCATAACCCATATCATTCCATCCCAGATCCTCATGCGTTTCACCGAGGTGGTCGGACGAATGGTCGGGAAAATTCGAGAAGCCCTGGCGACGCATCGCCGGCTTGGCACCACCTTTTCGGGCCAGCAGGCTGGACGAAAGGGACGCAAGTGGTTTCGGATCGCTCATTTTTTCAGCCTTTCCAATCACGAACCAACTACCCGGCGGCCAAAATTGCCGCCTGGCCGGTGCATGCCCGGATTGACATTCTGTGCCATCGCCGGTGCGCTGAAAATTGTCCGGCGGAAATTTTTCTCGAGCCGGTCAGAAATATAGGACCAGAGCTGGACCACCTCTTGCGCCGATCGGCTTTTCGGATCGACTTCCATGACGGTACGGCCATCGATCATTGAGCCGGCAAAATCGGTGCGATGGTGAACGGTGATCGGGGCAACGGTACCGTGCTGAGACAGAGCGACAGCGGCTTCCGAGGTAATTTTCGCTTTCGGGGTCGCACCATTCACCACGAACAGCAACGGTTTGCCAGCGCGTTCGCAAAGGTCGACGGTCGCGCCAACGGCTCGCAGATCGTGCGGACTGGGCCGGGTCGGAATGACGATAAGCTCTGCGACCGAGATCACGCTCTGGATCGCCATGGTGATGGCCGGCGGGGTATCGATCACGGCCAGCTTGAATCCCTGCTGGCGCAAGATCGCCAGATCCGACGCGAGCCGGGAAACCGTGGTTTGGGCAAAAGCGGGCAATTCGGCTTCCCGCTCATTCCACCAGTCAGCCAAGGAGCCCTGTGGATCAATATCAATCAATACGACGGGGCCTGCCCCGGCCAGTTGTGCCTGTACAGCCAGGTGACCCGACAAAGTTGTCTTGCCGGACCCTCCCTTTTGCGAAGCCATTGCTAGAACTCGCACGCTCTTCCCCTTGTTCAATCACGGCAGAATTTAGCCGAAAATTTCTAATCGGATTCTTTTGTGACAGAACAGGTCTAAAATAGGGTTAACAAGCTCATGGCAAATTTTGCTCCGGCGCGACTATGGTTTCGTCGAGCCCGGCGGGGGTTCCAGAACCATCAGCCCCCAGTTTTTGCTAGACTTGAAGAGTCCCGGCAGTTTAGCATGATCAAAACGGCTAATGGCGCGTTAATTTTGACATTGATTATCAAGGATTGTTCCATGAAAAAGGCCCATCATTCCTTCGCTCCGTTGCTCGGCATGGCGCTCATGCTCGTTTCGACGCCGGCCTTGGCGGACGTAAAGGCCGGGGTCGATGCTTGGGGACGAGGCGATTTTCAAACTGCACTCAACGAATGGCGCGGACCAGCCGCGAAAGGCGATGCCGATGCGCAGTTCAATTTAGGCCAGGCCTATAAACTGGGTAGAGGCGTTCCCCAGGATCTGCAGCAGGCGGAATCCTGGTACAAGAAAGCCGCGGACCAGGGTCATCTGCAAGCCAATGACAATTACGGGCTGATTTTGTTCCAGGCCAACCGCCGCAGCGAAGCTTTGCCCTATTTGCAGGCATCCGCCCAGCGCGGCGAACCGCGGGCGCAATATGTTCTGGGGACCGCCCATTTCAACGGCGACTTTGTCGAAAAGGACTGGATCAAGGCTTATGCCATGATGACCCGCGCATCGGCCCAGCAATTGCCGCAGGCCACTTCCAACCTGGCCCAGATGGATCGTTTCATCCCGATCGAGGATCGGCGGCGGGCGATAGAACTGGCTGGCCAGATGGAGCTGGATGAGAAGCGGGTGAGGACAGCACAGCTTGGCGGTCTGCGCCCGGTTCCGTCGACCGGCGTGGTACAGACTGCGCAACTGCCGCCGTCCGGCCCGGCGAATCCTGATCCAGCTCCGGCTCCGATCACGCCCGGCGTGACATATGCATCCCCGACCACGACAGTGCCCGCAGCAGCGCCGACACCGGCACCGGTTGCGCCGGTTGCCACAGCAGCGCCGGTGCTGGCTGCTGCCAGCGGTGACTGGCGGGTGCAACTGGGGGCATTTAGCGACGAGAATAAAGCCAAAAATCTCTGGAACTCGCTCGAGCGCCGCGTTTCCGCCTTGTCCGGAATGCAGCCCTATCTGGTCAAGGCCGGCGGAATCACCCGTTTGCAGGCAGGACCATTTGCGACCCAGTCACAAGCGGAAACAATGTGCGGCAGCGTCAAGGCTGCCGGCAATGATTGCATCACCAGGAAGCGCTAGTCGCGTTCAATGGGATGATGGGGTGATCCACTGATCGGCGGCGATGCCCTGAATATATAGCAAGGCCGTCAAATCATTGTGCCGGATCGCCACATCGGCGGCCGCAGCCGCCTTGGGTTTGGCATGATAAGCGACGCCCAGACCCGCGCGTTCGAGCATCGGGATATCATTGGCTCCGTCACCAACCGCCATGCACAGGTCCAGTGGCAGGCTGGCCGCTTGTGCATGGGATTCCAGCAATTGCTCTTTCCGGCTCGAATCGACAATCGGGCCGTCGAGCGCGCCGGTCAACTGGCTGCCCTCTTCCCCGAGAATATTGGCGTGAAAGGAATCGAAACCAATGGCCTGCGCGACAGGCTTGGCAAATCTTGTGAATCCGCCAGACACCAGAATCGTCGACGCACCGCTGCCCGCCATGGTGCGAACGAGTATCTCGGCGCCGGGCATGATATTCACCCGTTCGTCCAGACATTGCTGGATCGCCGCACTATCCAGCCCTTCCAGCAGCGCCACCCTGCCCCGCAGCGCTTCTTCAAAATCCAGCTCGCCCAGCATGGCCCGTTCGGTGATCGCGGCAATTTGCGGCTTGATCCCGGCATAGTCGGCCAGTTCATCGATGCATTCGATGGTGATCATCGTGCTGTCCATATCGGAAATCAGCAACTTTTTCAGCCGATTGGCTTGCGGTTGCACGGCAATATCGATCGGCCCGTCGATGGTTTCGAGATGCGCACGGGCGGAAACGGGGTCTCCTGCAAAGAAAATGTCCAGCACCCGCCCGTCGATCAGGTCGGACTGGCGGATGATCCGGGCACCGGATGCGACGAGGCTCGCCAGAGCCGTCCTAATATCTCTCTCCTTGAGAGATTCTTTTGCTATGAGCGTCGCGATGAACATGATTTCTCCGAAACAGGACAGGAACGTGGCACTGGTCGTTGGCCCGACGGCCAGCGGCAAATCCGCCTTGGCATTGGACCTTGCCAAAAAGCAACCCTCGCTGATCATCAATGCCGATAGCGCGCAGGTCTACCGCGATCTCACCGTCCTCAGCGCGCGGCCCACCGAAGACGAGATGCAGGGCTTCGAACATCAGCTGTTCGGCTATATTGATGGCAGCGAAGCCTGTTCCGCTGCGCGCTGGGCCGGTGACGCCAAGACGGCCATCCGTGAGGCCCATGAGCGCGATTTTTTACCGATACTGGTCGGTGGCACCGGGCTTTATGTGCGGGTCCTGCTCGAGGGTATTGCTCCGATTCCCGATATTGACCCTGATATCCGCAAGGCGGTCAGGAAACTGGAAACATTGGAAGCATATGAGGCCTTGAAAAAATTGGACCCTATGTCCGCAGAACGGCTGAATTCCAAGGATATGACCCGAATTCAGCGAGCGCTGGAAGTGGTCCGGTCTTCCGGTCGGCCGCTGGACCACTGGCAAAGGCAGAAGGTCGGTGGTATCGCCCGGGACATCACACTGCGCCCGCTGGTGTTGCTGCCACCGCGCGAATGGCTTTACCAGCGCTGCGATGACCGGTTCCAGGCGATGATCGACGCGGGTGCGGGGGAGGAAGTGCAGCAACTTCTGTCCCGCAATCTCCCTGCAAACCTGCCGGTGATGCGAGCGATCGGGGTCGCTGAAATTGCCAGCTGGCTGGCCGGAGAGATCAGCCTGGCGGCCGCTATCGAGCGGGCGCGGATCGCGACACGGCAATATGCCAAGCGGCAATATACCTGGTTCCGCAACCAGAGCCCGCCAGATTGGCAGAGGATCGAACAGCCATTATATAACGATAATCAAGATTTAATTGAAACTATATTACGTAATTAGGCCTTGACACAATATATTCAGATATGTAGCGAGCCCTCGATTAACAAAGTCTTGCCTATTGCGGTGCGGTGCATCATGGCTGGCGGGCAGCGTGAAACTGACAGTGAACAGAGTTATTGGAGCTTAATGTGGCCGAAAAAAGCGGCGCCGACATATTGGTCGAAACCCTGCTGGATCTGGGTGTGGATACCGTTTTCGGCTATCCCGGCGGTGCGGTGCTGCCAATTTATGATGCGCTGTACGAGCATCCCAAGATCAAGCATATATTGGTCCGGCACGAACAGGCGGCGACCCATGCCGCGGAAGGCTATGCGCGGTCTACCGGCAAGCCAGGGGTGGTCCTGGTAACCTCGGGTCCGGGCGCGACCAATGCGGTCACCGGTATCACCGATGCGCTGATGGACAGTATTCCCATGGTCGTCATCACCGGCCAGGTTGCAACCAATCTGATCGGCACCGATGCCTTTCAGGAGGCGGACACCATCGGCATCACCCGCCATTGCACCAAACATAATTATCTGGTCAAAAAGCCCTCCGATCTGGCGCATGTCGTGCAGGAAGCCTTTCATATCGCTACCCAGGGCCGTCCGGGTCCGGTGGTCATCGACATTCCCAAGAATGTCCAGGTGGCGGCAGCAGAATTCAGTCGCCACACGGCCAAGGGCAATTCCCGCTACCAGCCCCAGACCGAAGGGGATTTCAAGGCGATCAACAGCGCCGCCGAGATGATCATGAGCGCGAAGGCGCCGATCCTCTATACCGGCGGCGGAATCATCAACAGCGGGCCAAAGGCAAGCAAAACTTTGCGGGAACTGGCCGAGATGCTGGGATGTCCGGTCACCTCGACGCTGATGGGACTGGGCGCATTCCCGGCTTCTTCGGAACAATGGCTTGGCATGCTCGGCATGCACGGCACGTTCGAGGCCAATATGGCGATGAACAAGGCGGATCTCGTGGTCTGCCTGGGCGCGCGCTTTGACGACCGGATCACCGGGCGGCTCGACGCCTTTTCACCGCACAGCAAGAAAATCCATGTCGATATCGACCGGTCGTCGATCAACAAGACGATCCGCGTCGATCTGCCGGTTGTCGGCGATGTCGGCCGAGTGATGGAGCAGCTGATCGCGGTGCTCAAGGGTCGCCGCTTTGCCAAGCCGGACCATGAAGAATGGTGGTCACGGATCAAGGGCTGGCGAGCAACAAAATGCCTGGAATATCCCGAGAGCAAAAAGGAAATCATGCCGCAACTGGCGATTCGCAGACTGTGGGAAGCGACTCACGAACGCGAGCCGATCATCACCACCGAAGTCGGTCAGCATCAGATGTGGGCAGCCCAGCATTTCGACTTTGAGAAGCCGAATAAATGGCTGACCAGCGGTGGTCTGGGGACAATGGGCTATGGCCTGCCCGCCGCGATTGGCGCGCAACTGGGCAATCCCGATGCGCTGGTCATCGATATTGCTGGCGAAGCGTCGATCCAGATGAATATCCAGGAGCTCGGCACCGCCACCCAATATCGCCTGCCGGTAAAGATATTCATCCTCAACAATGAATATATGGGGATGGTCCGTCAATGGCAGGAACTGACCTATGAAAGCCGTTATTCAAATAGTTACAGCGATAGCTTGCCAGATTTTGTGAAGCTTGCGGAAAGCTATGACTGGACCGGCATCCGCATCGAGGATCCGGCCGATCTCGACGCCGGCATCAAGAAAATGCTGGAAACCGACGGTCCGGTCCTGGTCGATTGCCGCGTCTCCAAGCTCGCCAACTGCTTCCCGATGATCCCCTCTGGGGCAGCCCATACCGACATGCTGCTATCGGCCGAGGATGTGTTGGGCACGATGGACGACCAAGCAAAGGCGCTGGTGTGATGCATATACAGGAAGAAGCTGTCGAACGGCATGTTCTGGCCCTGCTGGTCGACAATGAAGCCGGGATTTTGGCCCGGATCGCCGGGATGTTCACTGCACGCGGCTATAATATCGACAGCCTGACGGTAGCTGATATCAGCGAAGATCATGCGGTCAGCCGGATCACCATTGCCACCAACGGCCCGCCGCACGTGATCGAGCAGATCATCGCCCAGCTCGACCGGCTGGTGCCGGTGCACAGCGTCCGCGACCTCACCGAATCCGGTCCCCATGTCCAGCGCGAGCTGGCGCTGGTCAAAGTCGCCGGCAAGGGCGAGAATCGCATTGAAGCGATGCGGCTAGCCGACGCCTATCGCGCCCGGATTGTCGATGCCTCCACCGAGAGTTTCATCTTCGAGATTACCGGCGCGCCGGAGAAGATCGAGGCATTTGTTGCACTGATGCGGGAAGTCGGCCTCGTCGAGGTCGGGCGAACCGGCGTGGTCGCGGTCGGACGCGGACCAAACGCCGGTTAATCCAACATAATTTCAAGCCAAAAAAGATACGAAGGACCATCACATGAAAGTCTATTACGACGCCGACGCGGATATGAACCTGATCACAGACAAGAAAATCGCGATCGTCGGTTATGGCAGCCAAGGCCATGCCCATGCCCAGAATCTCCGCGACAGCGGCGTCAAGGATGTGGCCATTGCCCTGCGCGCCGGTTCAGCGACCGCGAAGAAGGCCGAAGCCGCCGGATTTCAGGTGATGACCAATCAGGACGCAGCAGCGTGGGCCGATATTGTCATGATCCTCGCGCCCGATGAGCATCAGGCGGCGATCTATGCCGATGACCTGCACGACAATATGAAAGAGGGCGCCGCCCTCGCCTTCGCTCATGGCCTCAACATTCATTTCGGCCTGATCGAGGCGCGCGCCGATCTTGATGTCATCATGATCGCCCCGAAAGGCCCCGGCCACACGGTGCGCAGCGAATATCAGCGCGGCGGCGGCGTCCCCTGCCTGATCGCGATCGACCGCGACGTATCCGGCAATGCCCATGATGTCGCGCTGGCCTATGCCTCCGGTGTTGGCGGCGGCCGCAGCGGGATTATCGAAACCAATTTCCGCGAGGAATGCGAGACTGATCTGTTTGGTGAACAGGCGGTATTGTGTGGCGGCATCACCCATCTGATCCAGGCAGGCTTCGAAACCCTGACCGAAGCCGGCTATGCCCCGGAAATGGCCTATTTCGAATGTCTGCACGAAACCAAGCTGATCGTCGATCTGCTGTACGAGGGTGGCATTGCCAATATGCGCTATTCGATCTCCAACACCGCAGAATATGGCGATATCACGACCGGCCCGCGGATCATCACCGCCGAAACCAAGGCGGAAATGAAGCGGGTATTGGCCGATATTCAATCCGGGCGCTTCGTGAAGAATTTTGTCCTCGACAACCGGGCCGGACAGCCGGAACTCAAGGCCGCGCGCAAGGCAGCGGAAGCCCATCCGATCGAGGAAACCGGTGCCCAGCTGCGCGCGATGATGCCCTGGATTGGCGCGAACAAACTGGTCGACAAAGAAAAGAACTAGTTCCGGACGGGCGGTCCGTTTTCAGACCGCCCGGCTGCAACCGGTGAGTTTTCCGTGGTTTTTTGCGATGTCTCGATCGCTATTCCGTCGCCTTCTGGATATTCCGCCCCTGGCAGGCCGTCAGCTGGTATAATGCTCGCTGGCATCATGGGTCGGGTAATTTTTGTCGCCTTTTCTGATGAAACCCGGAATATCGACCTGCCACTGCCTGGCCACGTCGTTGCTGAAATTCAGATAGAGCTTGTCTTCGACAATCTTGTAAACCTGCGGATCACCCGGTGCGAGCGCATCATCGGCGCCGATGGCCCGGGCGCAATATCCACCATATTGGGGGGCATATTTCAGCGGATTGTCCTGAAATCGATCCGCATTTGCCGTATTTGCGAACTGATAGTCAAAGCCCTGTGCCGGACCCGGAAATCGCTGCTGCCCTTGACCGGTGCCTTGCCGGTGAAATAGCTGACAGCGTCATAGCCGGACAACGCAAGCGTCTCGCCCTTGTTCATGGTGTAGACCGGTCCCCTGGCTATGCCGCCCAGGTCGGCGATCAGCCCCGATGGCACAGAAGCCATCTCGGTTCCGCCATCGACTATGGTCGGTTCCGCAGAACAGGCCGCAATGCCGGTCGTCAGCAAGACAATGGCGACAAGAGATGATTTCATTTCGAGGTCCTTCTCGAAGTCTGGATCTGGTGGCAGAAATGCCCGTCATAGTCGCGTCAAACTTGGTCAGGTTTCGGGCAGTCTGGCAAAAAGGTTTCCCGGACGCAAAAAAAATATGCCGTCGCGCTTGATTTATGTGCAGGTCAGGATAAAACCGCCGTCATGACGAAGTTAAAAGCTCTCTCGCTGCTACGACTTATACGCCCTTAGGCGTACCGTTGCTGCTGCCTGCAATGCGCAGCGCCCCGCCTAAGGGACGATTTTCCAGAACATTTCAGCAATCCCGCGAATTTGTGCCTTGCGCGCGACTTCCAGCAGCATAAGAGTGAAATCATGCATCAGAACCCGTCGCAAAAATACCGACCTTTTCCGCAGATCGACCTGCCCGACCGGCAATGGCCGTCCCGAACCATAGACAAGGCGCCACGCTGGCTGTCGACCGACCTGCGCGACGGCAACCAGGCGCTGATCGACCCGATGAATGCGGAAAAGAAGCAGCGGTTCTTTGACCTGCTGGTCAAGATCGGCATCAAGGAGATCGAGGTCGGCTTTCCCTCTGCCGGGGCCACCGATTTTGACTTTATCAGCGGTCTGGTCAAGTCCGGCAAAATTCCTGACGATGTCGTCGTTCAGGTGCTGACCCAGTCTCGCCGTGACCTGATCGAGACCAGCTTCGCCAGTCTCGAGGGTGCACGCGCCGCAATTGTCCATCTTTACAATGCGGTGTCCCCGGCATGGCGGGATGTCGTGTTCCGGCTGGACAAGCAGGGCGTGAAGGATATTGCCCGGGAAGGCGCCACCATCCTGCGCGAACAGGCCGAGAAATATCCGGATACCGACTGGCATTTCGAATATTCTCCGGAGACGTTCTCCACCGCCGAACTGGATTTCAGTCTGGAAGTGGTCGAAGCGGTCATGGAGATCATCGAACCGACGGCGGAAAAGCCGATGATCCTCAACCTGCCGGCGACGGTTGAAGCGGCGACACCCAATATTTACGCCGACCAGGTCGAGTGGATGTGCACCCATATCAGCAAGCGCGAGCATGTGGTGATCAGCCTGCACACCCATAATGACCGGGGGTCCGGCATTGCCGCATCAGAACTGGGGATGATGGCCGGCGCGGACCGGGTCGAAGGTTGCCTGTTCGGCAATGGCGAACGCACCGGCAATGTCGATCTGGTGACATTGGGTCTGAATCTCTACACCCAAGGTGTTGATCCCAAAATAGATTTTTCCAATATGGATGAGATCGTCAAGACCGTGGAATATTGCAATCAATTGCCGGTTCCGGCCCGCCATCCCTATGCCGGCGAACTGGTCTTCACCGCCTTTTCCGGCTCGCACCAGGACGCGATCAAGAAAGGCTTTGCCGCACAGGAACAGCGCAATGACGAACTGTGGAACGTGCCCTATCTGCCGATCGATCCGCGCGACCTTGGACGGGATTATGAAGCGGTTATCCGGGTCAACAGCCAGTCCGGCAAGGGCGGCATCGCCTGGATCCTGGAACAGGACCACGGGCTGAAACTGCCCAAGCGGCTGCAGGCCAATTTCAGCCGGACGGTGCAGGAACTTGCCGACCAGACAAGCCGCGAGTTGTCCTCGGATGATATCTGGGAGGCTTTCCAGCAGCGCTATCATCTCGACGACACTGGCCAATATAGTCTCATCGACTATGACGAGCGCGCGACCGGCGGCGAACGTATCTTTGTCGGCAAGATCAGGGGTCCCGATGGCGAAATTTCGGTCAGCGGGCGGGGCAATGGCCTGATTTCCAGTGTGGTCGATGCGGTGTCTTCGGCTCTGGGGGTAACCCTCGAAATCATCGATTATAATGAACATGCGCTGGGTTCGGGCAAGGATGCCCAGGCCGCGGCCTATATCGAGTGCCAGACCGGCGACGGCAGGGAATTTTACGGCGTCGGCATCAATAGCGATGTCGCCACCGCCTCGGTCGAGGCGCTGCTCAGCGCCGTCAACCGGATTTAAGCGGCCAGTTAAAATAACAGTGGAATATGCCGCTGCATCGGTTATTGCAGCGGCATATTCTTGCAACTCGGGGTGCTCATGACTTTACCAGCCATTTTCGACAATCTTCGCCTGCCGCTCATCGGCTCTCCGCTGTTCATCGTCTCCGGACCGGAACTGGTTATCGCGCAGTGCAAGGCTGGGATCGTCGGCAGCTTCCCTGCCCTCAACGCCCGTCCGCAGAGCATGCTGGACGAATGGCTGCACCAGATTACCGAGGAGCTAGCGGCCTGGAACCGCGAAAATCCGGACAAGCCGGCGGCACCGTTCGCGGTCAACCAGATCGTCCACAAGTCCAACGACCGGCTCGATCAGGACATGGCAACCTGCGCGAAATGGAAAGTGCCGATCGTGATCACCTCGCTCGGCGCGATCGAGGACCTGAATACGGCGGTGAAAGGCTGGGGCGGCATTGTTCTGCATGATATCATCAACAACCGCTTTGCCCACAAGGCTATTGA
Organism: Parasphingorhabdus sp.; assembly: GCF_041748495.1. Classification (GTDB taxonomy): domain Bacteria; phylum Pseudomonadota; class Alphaproteobacteria; order Sphingomonadales; family Sphingomonadaceae; genus Parasphingorhabdus. The sequence goes on along the minus strand of NZ_JBGTDD010000095.1, from coordinate 16,027 downwards.
AAAAGGCGCGACGGGTCTGATCCCGGTCGCGGCCGGCGCTGGCGGCCATGCCGGAACCTTGTCGCCATTCGCCCTGATGCAGGAAATTCGTGAATGGTTTGACGGACCGGTGGCGCTGTCGGGCTCGATCGGCAATGGCGCATCGATCCTGGCGGCGCAGGCGATGGGTGCGGACCTCGGCTATGCCGGTTCGGCCTTTATCGCCACCAAGGAAGCCAATGCGGATCAGGGCTACAAGGAAGGCATTGTCGAAGGCAAGGCCTCCGATATCGTCTATTCCGACCTGTTTACCGGCGTGAAGGGCAATTATCTGCGCCAGTCGATCGAAAATGCCGGGCTGGATCCCGACAATCTGCCGCAGGGCGATTACAAGACGATGAACTTCGGCTCGGGTGGCAATACCGAGAAAAAGGCCTGGAAAGACATCTGGGGCTGCGGCCAGGGCATCGGCCTGATCAACGATGTGATGAGCGTGCAGGACATGGTCGATCAGTTCACCCGCGAATATCGGGATGCGCGCGAGAGTTTGAAAGAGCGGTTTAACTACTGAATCGGACTGATAGCGATTCGATCCTGCACCAGGATCGGGTCGCCAAGAAGCGGTTAACGCTCCTCGCCAAGACTGCGCCAAATCCAGACGTTATCAACCCATAGATGAATTTCCGTGAAGAAACACCGCAAATCCAAGGCTGAATGTTACCCGATATGGTAAATTCTGTTGAGCACGCGGCTTGAATGCACCAGCTTCCCCGTTATGACCTGATCAGGACAATAACGAAAGGTTCCGCATATTGGCCGTTGTCGCCGTCTATAATTCCAAGGGAGGCGTCGGCAAATCCACATTTGCCATGAATCTCGCATGGGAATCTGCCCAGCAAGGCCATCGCACGCTGTTATGGGAGTTGGACGAGCAAGGTGACAGCAGCTGGATGCTCTCGCCGGACAATTGGCACAAGCCAACCGATGCCAAGCAATTCCTGCTTGGATCGCGAAATTTACTCGAGCAAATCCACCCCAGCAAGTTTGATAGATTGAGCCTGCTGGACGGTGATCCCAATATCAGGTCGACCGAAAATTTTCTGGTCGCATTTTCTCGGCAGCAACGGCTATCGAAGCTGTTTGCCGAACTTGAAGAAAATTTCGATGTGATCCTGATCGATTGTCCACCCGGATTGAACGAAGCCAATCGCAAGGTGATGCTGTTCACTCACCTTGTCGTGGTACCGGTCATTCCTTCGCCACTTGCCGAAAGAGGATTGCTCAAGATCCGTAAATTCATGACCTTGCACCGAGGACATCATCCACCGATATTGCCGATTTTCTCCATGGTCGATCGCCGCAGAAAAATGCACAATCTGGCCTTGAACGAGAATCCGGATTGGCCGGTCATAAACATGGCCAGCGAAATAGAACAGATGACCCACAGAAAATTACCGATCGGTGCTTTTGCACCGGGCAGCCGCAGCGGTCTGGCGTTTGCCAGATTATGGAAAGGTATTGAACGAAAGTTACTCGAATTGGTCGTTTTGCGAACCATACCAAATATGAATGAATCGTCGAAAAGACCCTCGTGACACAAGGCTCCGAGCGCTACATTTCTCCGCGGGCACGGCGGATGGCGTACCATTTTGCGACGTTGCGGTTATGCTCTTGCAAGGTGTTCGCGAATATATGGCCGCCTTTTCCGTCCGCGACAAAATAGAGCGCGTCGGTTGCTGCCGGATTGAGCACGGCCTCGATTGAAGCCCGCCCCGGATTGGCAATCGGGCCCTTCGGCAGCCCGACCATCGCATAAGTATTATAGTCGTTCACGTCCGCGATTTCGGATTGCCTGATCCGGCGCCCCAAAGGCTTGCCTTTGGTTATCGGATAGATGATCGTCGGATCTGCCTGCAGCATCATGTTGCGCCGGATCCGGTTGCTGTACACACCCGCGACGGTGGTGCGCTCGCGGGCCAGGGCCGTTTCCTTTTCAACAATCGCAGCCAATGTGATCGCTTCCGCCGGCGTCTTGACGACGGTATTGATGGACCGCTGGGGCCAAAGCTCGGCAATCGTATCCTGCATCGCCTTTTGCATGCGGAGCAACACAGCTGCGCGCGGCTCTCCCCGTTCAAAGCTGTAGCTGTCCGGCAGAACGGACCCCTCTGCTGGCACCGGAATCTCCCCGGTCAGGAAGGATTCCGCCATGAGCTTTTCATGAACGATGATCGACGGTGTGCCTTCGGGTATCGTCACCAGCCGCTGGACGGTTTTGCCGCCCTGCAGAATATTGAGGATCTGGGCGTTGCTCGCGCGAGCGGGGATTTCAAATTCACCGGCCTTGATCGGGTCGGAGCCGCCCAGTATCTTTGCCCGGGTCAAGAAGGCGTCGGCGGACTTGATCACGCCCTCTGATTCCATGGTCTGTGCCGCCATGGCCAGGCTTGAGCCGGACTTGATGATGATCGTCCGCTGGAATTCGTGCGGTCCGCTGGCGTTCCAGCCATAGAGGAAGTTTCCAGCTACCACTGCCGCGATTATCGCCGCTACCAACAGTATCAGACAACCGAAGCGGCGCATGATATCAGATGGCTTTCATGATGATGCTGGCATTGGTTCCGCCAAAGCCGAAGCTGTTGCTGAGCACCGCCTTGACCTTACGCTTTTTGGCGAAATGCGGCACCAGGTCAACGCCTTCACAACCCTCATCCGGATCATCCAGATTGAGCGTTGGCGGCACGATCTGATCGCGCAGGGCCAATATGCAGAAAATGCCTTCCACCGCTCCGGCACCGCCGAGCAAGTGGCCGATCGCCGATTTGGTCGAGCTCATCGACATGGTCTTCAGGTCTTCGCCGAACAGGCGCTTGACCGCAGCCAGCTCGATCGTATCGGCCATTGTCGACGTCCCGTGCGCGTTGACATAATCGATATCAGCGGTGGTCAGGCCGGAGCGTTTCAGCGCCATTTCCATCGACCGATAGGCCCCGGTGCCATCCGGATGCGGCGCGGTGACATGATAGGCATCGCCGGACATGCCATAGCCGATGACTTCGCAATAGATTTTGGCACCGCGTGCCTTGGCATGTTCATATTCTTCCAGCACGACGACGCCTGCGCCCTCGCCCATCACGAATCCGTCGCGATCCGTGTCATAGGGGCGGGAAGCGGCGGTCGGGTCATCATTGCGCTTGGTGGAGAGCGCTTTTGCCTGAGCAAAGCCGGCAATGCCGATCGGACAGATGGTCGCTTCCGCTCCACCGGCCAGCATCACGTCGGCATCGTCCAGGGCAATCATACGCGCGGCGTCGCCGATGCTGTGCGCACCGGTCGAGCAAGCGGTCACGACCGCATGATTGGGCCCCATCAGGCCATATTTGATCGAAACCTGGCCGGAAATGAGATTGATGAGACGGCCGTGGACGAAATGCGGGCTGACCCGGCTGGGTCCCCGCTCGTACAATACGATTGATTCTTTTTCGATTCCCGGCAAGCCGCCGATCCCGGAGCCGATCGAACAGCCGGCGCGCAGCTTGGCCTCGTCAGACATATCGGTGAGACCGGCATCCTCGAGCGCCTGGCCAGCGGCATCGATACCGTAAATGATGAACGGATCGACCTGCCGCTGCACCTTGTGATCCACGCGCAGGTTGGGATCAAAGCCATATTCATGATCCGCCGGTTTGACCTCACAGGCAATATGGCATTTCTGATCCGATGCATCGAAGCGCGTGATTTTTCCCGCGCCGGACTTGGAAGCCAATATATTGCTCCAGGTCGTTTCCACATCTCCGCCCAGCGGCGTCACCAGGCCCATTCCGGTTACAACAACACGGCGCATATCATGCTTCTCCTCACAGGCTTCCCATGCCCAAAATCAAAAACGGCCACCGGTTCAGGACATTCTTCCCGGGCCGGTGAGCCGCTTTACTGTTCTACAGCGATCATTGGCCCCGAGGCGCGCCGTTTTCCCTGGCGGCACCTCAAAATCAACTAACCCTTGTTTTTGTCGATGAAATCGATGGCGTCTTTGACGGTGGCGATTTTTTCCGCTGCATCATCAGGAATTTCGACGCTGAATTCTTCTTCAAAGGCCATAACCAGCTCAACGATGTCGAGGCTGTCAGCGCCCAGATCATCGATGAAAGCAGCTTCTTCGGTCACTTTGTCGGCTTCAACACCCAGATGCTCAACAACGATCTTTTTTACGCGGTCTGCAGTCTCACTCATGAGAGGTCCTCTTTGTTAGGATTGAATTTCAATTTCGTCCTAGTGCGGTGGCGCGCGGCTTGCAAGTGTCCGTGGAGTCGAAATCGCACAGGAGATTCTGTTTTTGGCCGAAGCCCTCGGAAATCCCTAGGATATCATAGCCATGCCGCCATTCACATGCAATGTCTGGCCGGTCACATAAGCCGCCTCCCGACTGGCCAAATAGACAACGGCGGCACCGATATCATCTCCGCTTCCCATTTTTCCGGCCGGAATCTTGCGATTGATCTCGTCTTTCTGGGCGTCGGTCAGCGCATCGGTCATCGGCGATTCAATGAATCCGGGAGCCACGCAATTGACCGTGATGCCACGGGAAGCCAGTTCCTGCGCGAGGGCCTTGGACATGCCGACAAGGCCAGCCTTGGACGCCACGTAATTCACCTGTCCGGGATTGCCGGTCGCTCCGACCACCGAGCTGATCGAGATGATCCGGCCATGGCGCGCCTTCATCATCGGCCGGGCGGCGGCTCGCATCAGGCGAAAGGCCGATTCCAGATTGACCCGGATCACATCGGAGAAATCATCGTCCGACATGCGCATGGTCAGTCCATCCCGCGTGATCCCGGCATTGTTGACCAATATATCCAGCTTGCCCAGATTTGCCACCGTATCCGGGACCAGAGCATCGACCTGATCCGCCTGCGACAGATCGCAAGGCATGACGACATGTCCTTGGCCGGCCATTTGCGACATCATTTCCCTGAGTACCTCGCTGCGGGTGCCGGAGAGGGCAATGGTGGCCCCTTGCGCGGCAAGCGCCTTGGCGATAGCAGAGCCGATTCCGCCCGATGCACCGGTTACCAGAGCGGTCATTCCGCTTAAATCAAACATGAACACTTCCTTCAAAACTTCAAATGATAGAGCACAGATTCCTGTCCCTTTGCGCCGTCGGATTCATATAATCCGCGAGCGGCTATATTGTCTTTCTCGGTGCCAAGCCAGCATTCTTCGCAGCCCCCGTTTCTCGCCAGTTCCGGAATCTGGGCCTATTGCGCCCTGGCTATGCCGTTCCGTCGCCATTTTTCTATCCCATCGATTTCGTCGATATAGAGCTCAACCTTTTTGTCGGGAAGCAGGTGCAACAACGCCGTACATTTGCCGATGATCTGGCCGTGCAATGCGGCGACAGCCCACCAGTTTGTCGGTGCCGCCAAAAAGGCTTTCGACAGCTGGGGGACAACGGGTTTGTCGAACAGGTCCGGGGCGATTGTCCATGATCGCGATATTGCTATGGTTGACCGCATGGATTGCAATGTCCTGCAATATCGACAAGCTTAAAACCCCTTGAGAAAGCGCTCAATGTCATCGATCGAAACGAGGCTGACGGTTTCCGCTTTGGGTACGATCCGCCCGACCATCCCGGTCAGGACCTTGCCGCCAAATTCGACAAATTGCTCCACCCCGGCTTCGGCCATATGCGTGACCGATTCCCGCCAGCGCACCGCTCCGGTGACTTGCTGGACCAGCAGATCGCGAATATCGTCGGTGTCAGAGACCGGAGCGGCCGTGACATTGGCAAAAACCGGCACAACGGGCGGGAATATGCTCGCTTCTGCCAGTGCCTCTTCCATTGCCTCGGCAGCCGGTGCCATCAGCGAGCAGTGAAATGGTGCCGAAACCGGGAGCAGGATACCGCGCTTGATGTCATGGTCCTTGACCGCCGCAATGGCCCGTTCGATGGCGCCCATATGGCCAGAAATGACCACCTGGGTCGGATCGTTATCATTGGCCACGGTGCAAATTTCACCCTGCGCAGATGCGTTGGCCAGAGCCGATGCCCTCTTGATGTCAGCGCCGAGCAAGGCCGCCATACCGCCCTCCCCGACCGGCACAGCCTTCTGCATCGACAGACCGCGCAGTTTCAGCAATTCGGCGGTCGTGGTCAGGTCGAGCGCTCCGGCGGCGCACAGGGCGCTATATTCGCCGAGGCTGTGGCCAGCGACATAGGAGCACAGATCCTCCAGCGACTTGCCGCCGTCCTTTTCCATCACTCGCAAGGTCGCAATCGCATTGGCCATGATTGCCGGCTGGGCATTTTCGGTCAGGGTCAGTTCCTCGACCGGCCCTTCGCACATCAGCTGGAACAGATTTTGCTCCAGCGCATGATCGACTTCCTCAAACACTTCGCGGGCGGTGCTGCTGGCTTCCGCAAGCGCCTTGCCCATGCCTACCGCCTGGCTACCCTGTCCCGGAAAAATAAATGCGCGCATATCGACCCCCAGTTGCAAAATATGGTTGGGAATTAGGAGGGATTGGCCGGCCATGCAAGCATCGCCGTTGCCGAGCAAAAGCATTGCGTAATTTTAACTGTCTGATTAAACCATCGCCATGGTCGATGAAATATTCCGGGAAAAACTTGCAGATTATTGCCGAAAGACCTTCGGCGCAGGCGGAAATCTGGCAAAAGTGCAACGATTATCAGGCGGAGCGAGCATGGAAAGCTGGGCCTTTGCCTACGGCGGAGAAGAATTTGTCCTGCGCCGCCTGCCCATCGGCCTGTCCCCCGATGATGATGGATTGCGCGGAGTCCCGCTCGCGACCCAGGCAGATGTCATCGAACTGGCACGCGGTGCCGGCGTCACCGCCCCGGAAGTTCGCGGACGGTTGAATCCGGGCGATGGTCTGGGCGAAGGGTTCATCATGACCAAGGCAGAGGGAGAAACCCTGCCCCATAAAATTCTTGGCAATCCCGAATTTGCGGAGGCGGAAGGCCGATTGACCGACCAATGCGCCCGGGAACTGGCCGCCATCCATCAGATGCCAATGAACCCCGTGCTCCAGTCGCTGGAATATTTTTCGCCCGTCGAACTGATCCGGGTGCAGAAGGAAAAATATCACGAAATTGGCGGCCAGATCCCGATCTACGACTATGCCTTTCACTGGCTGGAACAGAATGCGCCGGATGCCAGCGCAAAATATCCGGTGCACGGCGATTTCCGGATGGGCAATCTGATGATCGACCAACAAGGTCTCTCAGCGGTGCTCGACTGGGAACTGGTCCGGCTGGGGGATCCGGTGCAGGATCTTGCCTATCTGTGCACACCGAGCTGGCGCTTCGGCCATTATGAAAAGGCAGCCGGCGGTTTCAACAGCGCCGAAGCGTTTCTGCAAGCTTATGGCGAGGCCAGCGGCGCTACGGTCGACCCGGACCGTTTTCGCTTCTGGCTGATCTATTCGACCCTGTGGTGGGGAGTGGCCTGTATGGTCATGGGGCAGATCTGGCGCAGCCATGGCGACCGCTCGCTGGAACGCACGGTAATCGGTCGCCGTGTGTCGGAAGTGGAGATTGATCTGGCGCTGCTGTTCGAGGAGTTTTTGCCTCAGACCATGTCTATGCCGCTCGACTGGTCGGTTCCTGATCAGCCGGACATTAACGGCGAGACCGGTTACGGCGAACTGCTGACGGCGCTGGAGGAATGGAACGCGTCACATGTGCTTCCGCATCTTTCGGGACACGACAAATTCCAGTCCCGCGTCGCCGGCAATGCCCTCGGGATCGCACGACGAGAGGCGGAATGGGGGCCCGGTTTCCGGGATGCCGCCCGTGCCCGGCTCGCCGCTATCGGTTATGATCATCGACAGCTGTGCGGCGGACTTTCACAAGGCGAAATCGCGATAACCAATTCGGCTGTCTGGGACCATTTGCGGCTTTCCGCGCTGGAACGCCTGTCGATCGATCAACCCAAATATGCCGGCCTCAAGGTCGCGCTGAACAAATGGAGAAGCACATGACCAATTTTGAAATCCCGCAGGAGATTGAAGATTATCTGGGCGTGCTCGATGCCTTTATCGAGGCCGAGATCAAGCCGATCGAGCAGCACGATGACAATATCCGCTTCTTCGACCACCGGCGGGAAGATGCGCGGACCAACTGGGAAAACCAGGGTCTGCCGACCGAGGAATGGGAGGCGTTGCTGGTGGAAATGCGGCAGACCGCCGACGCGGCCGGCCATTTTCGCTATGCCTTGCCAAAGGAATTCGGCGGCCAGGACGGCAGCAACCTGGGCATGGCGCGGATCCGCGAGCATCTGGCGCACAAGGGCCTGGGGCTACACAACGACCTGCAGAATGAAAATTCGATTGTCGGCAATCTGGTGCAGCCGCTGATGCTGCGCGACTTTGGCACCGAGCAGCAAAAGCGCGACTATATTCCGGAGATGCTTGAGGGCAGGATGGGCTGGTGTTTCGGACTGACGGAAAAAGACCATGGGTCGGATGCGACATGGATGGACACCACGGCCGTCCCGGAAACCCGGGACGGGGTCGATGGCTGGCTGATCAACGGCAACAAGATGTGGACCACCGGACTGCACAAGGCCTCGCATGTGATGACCTTCGCGCGGCATAGCGGCAAGGATGGCGATGCACGGGGGATCGGCTGTTTCATCGTGCCGGTGGATGCCGAAGGCTTCGAGATCGGCGAATATATGTGGACATTCAACATGCCCACCGATCATCCGAAATGTTCCTACACCAATGTCTGGATCCCTGCCGATGCGGTGCTTGGCGATCTCGACATGGGTCTCGCCTGCGCGCAGCATTTTGTCCATGAAAACCGGATCCGGCAAGCCGCGTCTTCGCTGGGCGCGGCGCAATATTGCATCGATGAATCGGTAAAATATGCGGGCGAGCGCAAACCATTCGGCAAGCCCCTGTCGGTTAACCAGGGCATCCAGTTTCCCTTGGTGGAACTGCACACCGAGGCAGCGATGCTCCGCCAGCTGATCTACGCCACGGCCGCCAAGATGGACACGATGCCCAAGCCCGACGTGGCCAAATATCTCTCCGCCCAGGTGTCGATGTGCAATTATCGCGCGAACCGCCTGTGCTGCGATGCCGCCGACCGCGCGATGCAGGTCCACGGCGGCATGGGCTATTCCCGCCACAAGCCGTTCGAGCATATCTACCGGCATCACCGGCGCTACCGGATTACCGAGGGCGCGGAGGAAATCCAGATGCGCAAGATTGGCGGCGACATGTTCGGGTTTCTGAACCGAAAGAAGAACTAGCAATCTGACATTGGTTCGTTAGATTGGGTGCATGCTGTTTGATTGGGGAATTTCAAAAAGCGGGTGGTACGGAACATGCAGGAAAAGTTGATCGACCGTATTTACGAATGCTCGGTGGTGCCGGAACTTTGGCCGGACGTTCTCGATGAGCTTGCTCTGATAACCCAGTCCACCGGAGGAATGCTGTTCTCTGCGCGCAAGGCGGTCAACTGGACCGCTTCCGAAAATGTGTTCGAGGCTTTCGAGACCTACGTCAAGGACGGCTGGTTCGACAAATGTCCGCGCCGGACCTGCATGGTCGGCAAATCCCAGCCGACATTTTTTGTCGAACAGGATTTCTGGAGCGAGGAGGAACTGGCCAACAATCCTTTCTATCGGGATTTTTTCCATCCCCGGGGTCTCGGCTGGTCGGCGGGAACGCTGCTACAAATGCCGACCGGTGACAATATTGTGTTCAGTATCGAGCGTCAGCTGGACCAGGGACCGATCGAACGCAAGCACGTCGAACGGCTGAACCAGTTGCGTCCGCATCTGCTGCGCAGCGCCTTTGTCTCGGCACGACTCGGCCTGCAGCGCGCCCAGGGTGCCGGCGAGACCCTGTCAAGATTCGGTCTGCCGGCCATTGTGCTAGATGCGGCGGGCAAATTTGTCGAAGCCAATGAGCGGGCCGAGAGCATAGCTGACCATGTCAGATGCAGCGATCCTGGCGGCCGTGTCGCTTTTGCGGATCGCCGTGCCGGTGCGTTCCTGACCGCCGCGCTGGAACGGCTGGATAGTGTGTCTGCCACCGACAGCCTGTCCTTTCCGGTTCGCAATGCGGATGGCAATGCGGTTCTGGTGGGTCATGTGATGCCGGTCAAACTGGCGGCGCACGATATTTTTGCCAATAGCTATGCCTTGCTGTTCTTCACGCCGCTCGACCAGACGCGGGCGCCCTCGACCAATCTGATGAGAAGTCTGTTCGACCTGACGGTGGCGGAAACCCGCATTGCCAAGGGCCTGATGCAAGGGCAGACGCTGACCGAGATTGCCGAGGACGGCAGCGTGTCGATCACCACCGTACGATCGCAATTCAGCAGCATCCTTGAGAAAACCGGCTGCGGCCGGCAGGCCGAACTGGTCGGGCTGCTTGCCAATATCGCGCTTGGCCAGAGCGACGAGTCCTAAGCGCACCGCCTGGCCCGTCCACGCTGTCGCGACTTTCAATAAAAACCGGTTTCATCATTCATATGAATGATGAAACCGGTTCCATCCCCGCCCATGAACAGTCTCACGGTTCCTCCGAAGGGAACCATGAATTTCACGTTGAACAGTGTTTCAATTGCAAGGGGAGCAAGAATATCATGATCAGGTCACAATATGTTGCAGCATCCGCCATCGCCCTCGCCGCGATGATCGCCAGCAGTTCGCCTGCGTTGGCGGCAAAGAAGGCAGATGTTGAACTTACCCGGTGCGATGCAAGCTATGGCACGATTGCTGTGGTTGACGGTGACACCCAGGGCTGGAGCAAGTTCGGGCTTGGCAGTCCCCGCGAACTGGTAGCAGCCATTGCCCGGGAGTCCGGATGCTTTGAGGTCCATAGCGCCGCCAGCGGCACACCGGCCAATTTTCTCGTCAATGTGATCGCCGGTGACAAGGAAGAGGTCGACCAAGGCATTCAGACGGCAAAAGGCCTCGCGACAGACGCATTCATCCGGTCCGGCGCAGCGGGACAGGTTTTGGGCAGGGTTCCGGGCGCGGGCGCATTGATGGGGATGTTCGGCGGCCTCGGCGGCAAGAAAAAGGTCGTTGCGGCCGGCATACGCGTTGTCAGTCCAGTCAACGGCCAGACTCTGGTTTCCGGTACGGGAGAGGTGAAGAAATCAACCCTGTCATTCGCTGGCGGCACGCCCTGGGTCGCGGGCGCGGATGCAGCCGGCTACGCGGCATCGAGCAATGGCAAAATGCTGACCGAGGCCTTCATCATCGCCTATAATAGCGTGGTTTCCCAGGCCGGCGCGTTGACGGCGGTCGAATCCGCCGCTCCCGTGGTCCAAAAAAATGCGACATATACCGTTGCGATCGACACGAATCTATATGCCAGCGCAGATGAAAATGCCGAAGCGGTGCGTGCCTTGCGCGCCGAAACGGAATTGAATCCCACCGGCAAAAAAGACGGCTTGTTTGTCGAAGTCAGCGATAATTATGGCATAAAAGGATGGGTTTCGGTGGAAGACTTGCGATAATTGCGACCCGATCGCTGGCACCATCCTCTGGAAGGGCGCTTTCCGTTTGGAAGGCGCCCTTTTATATCGCAAAATGGAGCGGCACAGCTGGTCACGACATGTCGTACTGCTATTTTGGCTTGACCCTGGTTGCGGTCCAGTCGGCGACGGTGCTGAATGCGGGCAAAGAGAGCGAATCCCTGTCAATTTTTGTTGTCGGAACATATCCTGCCGGCAGGTTGGGCACCTCTAGTCCGGCTTCCGCAATCAAATAGGGTGAAACGCGGCGACTGGTGCACAGCGCGCCATTGCCATCACTGACCAGACGCGTTTCAAACTTGATCCCTTGCTGATTTCCGCTGGACCGGTAAACAGTCGCGAGGGCGAGCTGCCCTTCGCCGAAATCGATCACAAATTTTGTGCCGATCGGGACATTGAACAATCCCTCTACGAGCGCGCCAGTGACAGACAGGTTGCGGATAACGATCGAATAGGCATGGTTTTCGTGAATCAAGCGCACTTTGCGATACATGGATAACCGTTCATTGCGATGATGCGCGGGACCGGTCGGTTCTATTGTCCAATGCCCGCCATCCAGATTCTCGACAAGCGTTTCGTTGCTCACGGCCTTGCTGTAAACGAAGCCTTGCACGTGGCTGACATTCAATTTGGTGATCAGTTCGAATTCGTCGAGCGTTTCGATGCCCTCGGCCGTCGTCTCCATTCCCAGGGCTTCAGCCAGTGCGACGATAGCGGCAATGATCGCGCCGTTGCGTGAGCCAGGCTCGGTGGCCCCGCGAACGAAATTCTGATCAATCTTGATTTTGTCAAATGGGGCTGTCTTCAAATAGCTGAGAGAGGAATAGCCGGTACCGAAATCGTCCAGTGCCAAACGTACCTTTCTGCCCTTTAGAGCATTGAACATGGCATTTGTTTCATTGGTCTCGGCCATGAACACGCCTTCGGTTAATTCCAGTTCCAGCCGTTCGGCCGCAAGGCCTGATGCGCTCAGCGCGGCGTCGATGACAGTAGGGAACAGATCATTGGCGAACTGGCTTGGCGAAACATTCACTGCAACCCTTACTTTTCCGGGCCATTTCACTGCATCCGCACAAGCCTGATGAATGGCCCATTCGCCCAGTTCCCAGATAAGATTGGCATCTTCAGCGATCGGGATGAACAGGGCCGGAGAAATCATGCCGCGTTCGGAGTGATTCCAGCGCATCAGAGCTTCAAAGCCTTCCACGATATTGGTCTTCGCATTGACGACGGGCTGATAGGCGAGTTCCATTTCTCCGTTGGCTATCGCATCTCGCAAATCTTCTTCCAGCAACCGCCGGTCTTCGGCAGATTGTTGCAGCTCCTGGGAGTAAAAGCGGAACCGTCCACGGCCATTGCCTTTGGCTTCATAGAGAGCGAGATCGGCGCTTTTGACAATGTCGTCGCTGCACAGACCGTCGAACGGACTGATCGCGACCCCGATTGAAGCACCAATGATGCACCGATTACCGGCAACAGAATAAGGCTGGGACAGGCTGCTGATGATTTTGCTGGCCAGGTCACCCAAAGTGCCCCGATCATCACAGTCTGGCAGCATGATCTGAAATTCATCGCCGCCCAAGCGACACACTTCACCGCTTTGATCCACCACTTTCAGCAGGCGTTCGGCCACCTGTTTCAGCAATATATCGCCAGCGGGATGCCCCAATGTGTCATTGATCTGCTTGAATCGGTCGAGATCGACCAGCATCACGGCGCAGGCCCGCTTTTGCAGCTGGTAGGCGGCGAGAGTGGACTCCAGCTTTTTGGCCATGTTGGCCCGGTTGGGCAGCCCCGTTAGGGAATCAAACATCGCCAGACGGGACGTATCGAGCGTCGTTCTGCGCTGTGCGGTTACGTCATGGCCGCTGCCGAGAAAGCCCAGAAAATTCCCCGATTTGTCATGATAGGGCCTTCCGGAAATGGATAGCCAGCACTCCTCTGCCGAGTCTGCAGCCTGAACTTCCAGACTGTTGAATTGCAACTTTTTTGTAAGAATGAAGGGAAGTGTTCTGGAACCCGCTTCGCTTTCGGCTGGTTTGAGAAATAGGGAGCCCACGGGCTTTCCGAGAAGTTGTGTCGCTTTTCCGCTCAGCACTTCGGCAATGAATTCGCTGATATAGGTGAGATTGCCGGATGGGTCCGTCGACCAGAACCAGCCTTGACGACTTTCCTCATAATTTTGCAACAGCAGCAGTGCCTCGGACGGCTTGATATTGGATGATCCTATCGGCATCGGCGATCCCATTCGCGAACCGATCTTGCTGAAAAAGGCACGAGCATCCTGAAGCGACGCCGTTGGAAGCGCGCTTTCATTTGCGATGGATGGCCTGGCTCCCATTTGTAAATTCTTTTCGCTATACTGTTCCCTGCTCCAATATAGGCGCGAGTAGTTGCAGATTGGTAAATGGCCAGAAGTCACAGGACTTCGTCTGGCTTTAGCAAAAAATATACTGGATACAGGTCTATTCAATTCTGCTTCATTGGGCTGAATGGCCGATCACATAGCGCCACAACAGCAGCCTTGCATTCGCCCTTCAATTCGGCCATAGGCGCCGCTTCCGCTCGATTGGACCCGTTCGAATCAGTGGGAAACGAAGAAAGCCGGAGGGGCGTGTCTGCATGGTGCGGCGTCAGCGATCGGCGGTAAATGAAGGAATGATTGCATGCCAATGTATGAGCATGTCTTCCTCGCGCGGCAGGATCTGAGCCAGTCTCAGGTTGATGCTCTTGCGCAGGAAGCCACCAAGATTGTAGAATCGAATGAAGGCAAGGTCGTACTGACCGAAACCTGGGGCCTGCGTACGCTCGCCTACAAGATCCAGAAAAACCGCAAGGCGCATTATGTCATGCTGCGTCTCGACGCACCGGGCAGCGTTGTCCTGGAACTCGAGCGCCAGACCCGGATCAACGAAGATATCATCCGTTTTCTCACCATCCGCGTCGACGAGCATGAAGAAGGCCCGTCCGTGATGATGCGCAAACCCGAACGCGAGCGCGAACGCAAACCGCGCCGCGACGATAATTGAGCCAGAGAAGGAGTTAAAACATGGGACGTCCATTTTTCCGTCGCCGCAAAAGCTGCCCCTTTTCCGGCAAGAACGCAAAACCCATCGACTATAAAGACGTGAAGACGCTGCAGGGATTCATTTCCGAACGCGGCAAGATCGTACCAAGTCGTATCACCGCAGTGTCCGCCAAGAAGCAGCGCGAGCTCTCCAGAGCCATCAAACGCGCCCGCCATCTCGGCCTGCTGCCTTATCTCGTGAAGTAGGAGCGAAACAATGGATATTATTTTGCTCGAACGAGTAGAGAATCTGGGAAGCATTGGCGATGTCGTCACTGTCAAGAACGGTTATGCCCGCAATTTCCTGCTGCCGAACAAGAAAGCCTTGCGCGCCAATGCGGCGAACAAGAAGGTCTTTGAAGCCAATCGCCAGCAGATCGAAGCCGACAATGAAACGAAGCGCAAGGAAGCCGAAGCAGCATCCGGCGGCATCGACGGCAAGCAGATCGTTTTGATCCGCGCATCGTCAGCCAGCGGCCAGCTTTATGGTTCCGTGTCGGTCCGTGACATTGTCGAATCGCTGAACGCCGATGGCAAGAGCGCCACGGTCGAAAAGAGCATGGTCATCTTGGAAAAGCCGATCAAGACCCTCGGCGTTTTCGATGTTCGCATTCGTCTTCACCCGGAAGTCAGCGTCACCATCCAGGCCAATGTCGCCCGGTCGGACGACGAAGCGGATCTTCAGAAAGACGGCGTCGACGTGATCGCCCAGATGTTCGAAGATGATCAGGCCGAACTGGCTGCTGCGGCACTGGAAGTCATGGACGAAAATAGTGAAGTCGATGAAGACGTGAAGGCAGAACTGGAAGAAGCAGTCGAAGCAGGCACGGATGCGGCACCGGAAACCACCGAGACATCAGAACAGGACGACAGCCAAACCAAGGAATAGTCCCATTCTGACTTTGATATGGAAAGCCCGGATCCGGACCGTCGCAAGGCGGTACACCAGATCCGGGCTTTTTATTGGGAGGCTGGATTGAACCAAGATTGGCAGTCCATATTTGTGCAGGATGCGGCGCTCTTTCCCCATCTTGCTGATCTGCAAAAGGATCAGCTGCTGCTATCGACGATGAGCGAGGCGGCATTCCGGCAAGCCAGCTTTCTCGACCAGCGCATATTGACGCCCGAATTGCAGCGGCAGATCGTTTCCTGGACGGATGTCGCATCGATAAGCTTACCAACGCTTCCCAAACCCCATTATATTTTTCATATCGGCCATGTCGGCTCAACCCTGATTTCGCGGCTGCTGGGCGAGCTGGACACTGTTCTGGCGCTACGCGAACCGGCGATATTACGGCAACTTGCAGAAGTGCGGATCAATCAACCGGCCGATCTCGGCTGGACTGATGAAGAGCAGGCCAAAAGACTGGGCGAAGTGGAAAGCTGGCTTTCGCGAACGTTTCGCGCCGACCAGCGCGTGATCATCAAGGCGAGCAGTTTTGTCAGTCCGCTCGCAA
>NZ_JBGTDD010000094.1:0-34145 GCF_041748495.1 Parasphingorhabdus sp. | reverse complement strand
CAGGATCCGCTGATTCTGCAGGCCGTCGAGGCCCAATATGCCATCGGCGCCGATATGCTGCGCCGCCAGCACCGGGGAAATCAGCCCTTCATAGCTTTTCTGGCCCAGAGTCAGGCGCGGCACATAGACCATGTCGACCATACTGGTGCCGGCGATGCTCATCAATGCCGCCGGTTCCTCGTCTTCAAGCGCCAGTCTGTCGGCGATATTGCGCGCAATCACGGTCCGTTCCGCACCGGTATCGATGACGAAGGCAAAGGGGCCGTGGCCCTCAATGCTGACCGGCACCGTCATCCGTTCGGCACGGTCTTCATCAAGGGTGACAATTTCGCCCTGGGGATTGATCAGGTGTCCCGGCTCGACCGGCTGGCCAAATGGCATAGGAAAGCCCAGCGCCAGAGCGGATGCCAGGACCACGGGCATGCTCGTCAGAAATGCAGACATATATTCTCTCCTGCGGTTTTCCCGCATTGCGGCAGCATAGCCAGGCGCCGGACTATTGCTACAGCAATATCATGGAAGCCTGTCCTGATTCGACCGACGCCCTTCCTAGTCATCCTCGGGAATCAGGAAATAGATCTTCCGGTTGGCAAAATCGATCGCCACCCGGTCAAATGTGCGCAGCGCGTCCATCCCCAGAAACAGCGCCGGCTTCCTGTCCAGTCCCAGCGCCCTGAACGGCGCGATATCGGCAAAGGCGATCGGGATGATGCCAAAGCGGGCGCGGCCGATCAGCAGTTCCTCGGCGATGCCATAATCGGCCTGCACCGAACGGCCGGTGATATCGACCAGGCTGGTCTGCTCCATCGCCGACGATTTCAGCCGCAGACGTCGTTGCAGTGCCCTGTTGCCGATCGACAGTTCCCCGCCGGTGTCAATGATGACGCTGGTTCTGACTCCGGCGATCGTGGCGTTGGTGAAGATCAACTGCCCGGAGCGCCGTCTTGCCGTCACCACGATCTCCCGCAGCGACCGGCTTCTCAGCGGTTCGCTGATATCCTCGACGGAAATATGGCTGGCCAGAAAATCGAACAATATCCGTTGCCCCTGCAGGCTGTCGAGACCGAGCACGCCGTCCGCGCCGATATTGGCCGAGCGGAAGGTCGGCGAGATCAGGCCGTCATAGCTGCGCTTGCCCAGGGTCAGGCTGGGGACAAAGACGGTCTGCACGACGGTGCTGCCGGCCAGCGCGACGATCGTGACTTCATCCTCGATATCGAGCGCCAGCGCACCGGCTATCTCCCTGGACACTATCGTCCGCTGCGAGGCTGTATCGATGATGAACTCATAGGGTCCGGCATCCTCGATGCGGACCGAGACGGTCATCCGCGCCAGCCGGTCCCTTGCGATCGCAATCTGTTCGGCATCGGGCTGCAGGAACCGGTCCGGCAAACTGTCGGCAATATGGGCTTCAACCTCCGGCTCCGCCGGAACGGCCAGCGGCGCCGCGAACAGCAACGCAAAGGCAGGATAGAGCAGGATCGGACAAGCCATTTTGCCATTCTACGCCAAAAAGCCGATAGTGCCTAATGTCCGCACGGAATGCGCTGTCTGCTAGTCCATTTTCATCGCTTCGTTGATCAGCGATTCGGCCTCGACCAGCAGCGCATCATCGGTCGCGCCCTGGGCGACATGCTCGCGCCCGATCATCACCAGCACCGGCACCGCGAGCGGACTGACCCGGTCGAGATCGACATGGACGATCGATTCCGCGGCACGGTCGAGCAGGTCGCCGAGCCGCCCGACATCGGTCATCCGGGCCCGCGCATCCGCCCAGGCCGCCTGCATCAGCAGATGGTCCGGTTCATATTTGCGCAGCACGTCGAAAATCAGATCGGTCGAGAAAGTGACCTGCTTGCCGGTCTTGCGCTTGCCCGGATGCTGCCGTTCGACCAGCCCGCTGATCACCGCCACTTCGCGAAAGGCGCGCTTGAGCAAATGCGATCCCTCGACCCAGTCGAAAAATTCATCCTCCAATATATCGGCGCTGAACAGCGGCGCGGGATCGGTGACCGGCTCGACGCTATAGCAGGCCAGCGCATAATCATTGGCGACAAAGCCGACCGGTTTCAGCCCGCGATCCTCCATCCGCCGGGTCAGCAACATGCCGAGCGACTGGTGGGCGTTCCAGCCTTCAAAGCTGTAGGCGACCATATAATGCAGCTGCTTGTGCGGAAAGGTCTCGACCAGCAACTGCCCCGGTTCGGGCATTACCGAGCGATGGTCCTGCATCTCCAGCCATTCGCGGACATCATCGGGAAACCGCGCCCAGCCGGCGCGGTCGGTCAGAAAGCCGCGCACCCGGTCCGAAAGATGCGTGGTCAGCGGCAGCCTGGCCCCCATATAGCTCGGGATCATAGCGGCCTTTTTCGCGGCTCGGACGATCACGTCGCTGCTGTCCATCTGGATCAGTTCGAGGCTGAGTCCGGCGAAGAAGAAGGTGTCGCCGATTGACAGCATGGCGGCAAAGCCTTCCTCGACCTTGCCCAAGCTGCGGCCGTTCTTGAAGCGCACGGTCATCATCGCCGCGTCGACGATGATCCCGGCGTTGAGCCGGTGCTGGGCGGCAAATTTCGGATGGGTCAGGCTCCAGACGCCGTCGGCATCGCGGCGCAACCGCTTGAACTTGTCATAGGCCTGGAGTGCATAGCCGCCATCACGGGTGAAATTCAGCACCCGCTCGAATTGCTCCTTGCTCAAGGCACTATAGGGCAGGGCCGATTGCACTTCATCGAGCAGCGCGTCTTCCTGGAACGGCGCGGCGCAGGCGCAGCTCATCACATGCTGGGCGAGCACATCCAGCCCGCCGGCGCGAAACGGCTCGCCGTCCCGGCGGCCCTCGTTCACCGCATCCAGAGCCGCCTGGGCCTCGAGATATTCGAAGCGGTTGCCGGGAACCAGCAAAGCCTTCGACGAAACGTCTAGCCGGTGGTTGGCCCTGCCGATCCGCTGCAGCAGGCGCGAGGAGCCTTTCGGTGCGCCCATCTGGATAACGCAGTCGATATCGCCCCAGTCGACCCCGAGATCGAGCGAGGCGGTGCAGACCAAGGCCCGCATCTTCCCTGACGCCATGGCGTTCTCGACCTTCCGCCGCGCCTCCTTCGACAGGCTGCCGTGATGGATGCCGATGGCGAGCGTGTCGTCATTGATGTCCCAAAGTTTCTGGAAGGTCAGCTCGGCGAGAAAGCGGGTGTTGCAGAAGATCAGGGTCATCCGGTTGTTGCGGATCTGCTGCATCACCTGCGGGATCGCATAGGCACCGGCATGGCCGGACCAGGGCACGCGCACCGAATTGCCCTCCGGCGTTTCCGGCAGCATGATCGACAGGTCGGCGGGGGCTCCCTCTTCGCCCAGCACATGGGTGACCGTGTCGATATCGCCATAAGGCGCCAGCCAGGCGCGAAAATCATCCGGCTCGGCCACCGTCGCGGACAGCGCCGCCCGCTGCATCTCCGGCGCGATTTTCTGCAGCCGCGCCAGCGACAGCGCCAGCAGGTCGCCGCGCTTGCCGGTGGCAAAGGCATGGACCTCGTCGATCACGACGCGCCGGAGACCCGCGAACAGGGTGAAGCTGTCCGGCTGGCTGAGCAGCAGGTTGAGTGATTCCGGCGTGGTCAGCAGGATCTGCGGCGGCTTCAGCCGCTGCCGGGCCTTGCGCCCCGCCGGCGTATCACCGCTGCGGGTCTCGATCGTGATCGGCAGACCCATTTCCTCGACCGGCGTCAGCAGATTGCGCTGGACATCGACGGCGAGCGCCTTGAGCGGCGAGATATAGAGCGTGTGGAGGCCGCCTTCGCCCCTTGGTTCACCCTGAGCCTGTCGAAGGGTCGGTTGCGCGCTGCCAGATGCTGCGACAGGCTCAGGGCGAACCGATTTCTCATTCTCCCGCTCGACCAGTTCGACCAGCGTCGGCAGAAACCCGGCCAGCGTCTTGCCTGCGCCGGTGGGTGCCGTCAGCAAGGCATGGTGTCCCGCCCGCGCCGCCGCGAGCATCTGCCATTGATGATCCCGCACCGCCCAGCCGCGCTCGGCGAACCAGTTGGCAAGGATAGGCGGAAGGCCGTTCGTGATCATTGTGCTCCTGCGAAGGCAGGAGCCTATCTCCTGCCATGGCTGCTGGGCGCGATTTCAGGAGATCGAAAACTGCCGTCGCGGGTCCACAAAGGCCGAGCCGATTGGAAAACTCAAGCTATTGTTTCAACTCGGCCATCAGCCCGAACAACTGCACCACATCGGGCGGCGTGCTGTCACCGGCATATTCCCGGTACAGCGTCGAGACATTGACCGCTATCCGCTCGCTGTCGCCCCAGCTGGAAAAATCGCCGAGCCTGATGTCATGCGCGGCGTCGCGCACCGATAGTCCCGCATCGTAGCGCTTGCGCGCCTCCTGATCGATATAGCGCAGATAGTCCTGCACCCGCCGCACGCCGTGCACATCGGTGATCGGGCCATGGCCCGGGACGATGGTTTCGGCCTTGAGATCGATAATGATATCACAGGCTGCGATCCAGTTTGCCACCGGTCCCGCCCACATGATCGGCGTGCCTTCGATGAACAATATGTCACCGGTAAAGACGGTCCGGTCGCCCGGCACGTGGACCAGCACGTCGCCCGCGGTATGGGCCGGACCGACCTCGATCAGATCGACCTTCTTGTCGCCGACTTTCAGGCTGTGGCGGCCGGTAAAGGTTTGGGTCGGGAGCTTTTCCGCAACATCGGTAAAATCAAAGCTGCCGAAAATATCCACAAGATATTGTCCCGCCGGACCCATGGCCCGCGCCTGCGCCATGATCCCGGCGAGCTGGCTGGCGGGCAGTTCGGACATTTCCCGCGCGCTGGCTTCGGAGGCAATCACCTCGGCACGCGCACAGCAGCCATTGCCATGGGTATGGTCGCCATTGGCGTGGGTGTTGACGATGGTGCCGATATCATCGGCGCCGACACCGGCGGCATCTGCCATGACGTCAAGCATCTCGCGGGTCAGGCTTGCATCGAACAAAGTATCGACCAGCAAGGATTGGCCGCCATCGGTGATCAGCCCGGCGTTGGACCAGCCCCAGCCGCCATCGGGCTGGAGATAGGCGTAAAGTCCGAAGCCGGTTTCCACCAGTCCTTTCTCAAAGGGAATTGCCATCCATGTCTCTCCCGTCTTCTGCCCCGCCTTGGGATTCATTGTCGCAGCTTTGCGGTGATTTGAACAGAGCCGACAAACAAGTCGACCGGTTACCACGCCTGATCCTTGCCCGCCCTGAAATATTACCGTATCTGCGGTACAGAACAAGTTCCACGCGGTGGCGATAGCAGACCCAATAAGAGCGACAGACAATGGACAAGCGGATAGTTTCCAGCAGGCGCGTGGAGTGGGGTTTTCTGATCACGCTTCTGGTTGTGATCTCGCTCGCATTCTCTGTCCTGATCGAACCATTTTTCGGTGCGATCGTCTGGGCTGTCGTCGTCGCTGTTCTGTTCCGTCCGGTTTACGAAGGCCTGCTGGGCTATCTGCCCGGCCGAACCAATCTGGTCGCGGGGATCACGCTTGTGCTTATCCTGTTGCTGGTCGTGGTGCCCACGATTCTGCTCGGCATGGCGCTGGCCCAGGAGGCGGCCAGCATCTACCTGCGGATTCAGGACGGCGACATCGATTTTGACGCGGCCTTCGTAGCCTTTGAAAAATCCCTGCCCGGCTGGATGCAGGCTCAGCTGGCCGCATATGGCTATGGCGATCTGGACAGCATCAGGGCTCAGATAGAACAATCCATTTCCGCGATTCT
This sequence comes from Parasphingorhabdus sp., assembly GCF_041748495.1. GTDB lineage: Bacteria > Pseudomonadota > Alphaproteobacteria > Sphingomonadales > Sphingomonadaceae > Parasphingorhabdus. Next base: position 28,374 of record NZ_JBGTDD010000094.1, on the reverse strand, counting down.
CGAATTTCTGGTCACCCAGCTGCTCAGCGTCGGCCAGGGTGCGTTCCAGTTCATGCTGGGCCTGGGCGTGATGCTCTATCTGACATTTTTCCTGCTGCGCGACGGCCGCGCGCTGACCGACCGGATCGAGGAGATGATTCCGCTGGGAGTAGAAAAACGCCAGATCCTGCTGGACAAATTTCTGGTCGTCATCCGGGCGACAATCAAGGGCAGCCTGATCATCGCGATCATCCAGGGGACGCTGGGCGGCCTGGTATTCTGGGCGCTCGATATCCGCGGCGCGCTGCTGTGGGCGGTGTTAATGGGTATATTCTCGCTGATTCCGGCCATTGGCACCGGGTTTGTCTGGGTACCGGTGGCGGTTTTTCTGCTGGTTACCGGAGATGTCTGGCAGGCTATCGTGCTGATGCTCTGCGGCATATTCGTGATCAGCATGGTCGACAATCTCGTGCGTCCGATCCTCGTCGGACGGGACACGCGCATGCCCGATTATGTGGTGCTGATCTCAACGCTCGGCGGCTTGCAGCTGTTCGGCATCAACGGCATCGTCATCGGTCCGCTGGTGGCCGCGCTGTTTATCGCGATCTGGAGCATTTTTTCCGAAATGCACCGGGAGACCATGACCAGCGGTGAAGCTAGCGAATAGTCGCATAGCGCCGGGCTTCATCCGCCATGGCCATCATCGAGCGGGCATGGCGCAAGGCCACGGCCCGATGATCGTGGCCATAGCCTCCGCCGAGAGCGCTGGCGACGGGAATGCCTCGGTCACGGGCCTGGCGGATCACCATCCGGTCGCGGCGGTCGAGACCTTGATCGCTCAACGACAGCCGTCCGAGACGGTCTTCCGCATGCGGGTCCACTCCGGCCTGATAGAGCAGCATATCCGGCTGGAAACTGTCGAGAATTTCCTTCAAAACTCTATCCAGTATCGAAAGATAGGCTTCATCCCCGACCGCATCGGGCAGCGCGATATCGCGAGTGGAGCATGCCTTGCGGGTCGGGAAATTCCGGTCGTTGTGGATGGACAGGGTAAAGATATTCTCGCGCCCGGCTAATAATATCGCGGTGCCGTCGCCCTGGTGCACGTCGAGATCGACAATCAGAATCCTGCGCGCGTCGCCTTCCGCCAGCAGCCGGTTGGCGGTGACCGCCAGATCGTTGAACACGCAATAGCCGGCGCCGGTGTCGGCCATGGCATGATGACTGCCGCCGGCGCTATTCGCGGCATAGCCATATTCCCGGGCCAGTCGTGCGGCCAGCCAGGTGCCGCCCGATGTATATTGGACGCGGCTGGCGATCTCGGCCGACACCGGAAAGCCGATACGGCGCTCCTTGTGACGGGGGACTGTGGCGCTCAGCACTTGCTCGACATAGTCCGGATCATGCACCGCCTCGAGCCATTGCCGCGGCATCGGCGCAGGCGCATAGACCAGATGTTGCGGCTGATGCTCCCGGATGGCCTCCATCACCAACTGATATTTGTCGAACACGAAGCTGCCGCTTTGCGGGCGCGGAGCGACATAGTCGGAATGGTGGACGATATGGAGCATGGATATCCTAGCCGGGAGTCCACCGATCATAGGTCAGCACGATGGCGATGCAATATCGGACTTGAGGACTGCGCCCTCTCACGCCCCGCGTATCAGCTGCCCCGGTCGCGCACCGGTGGACTGGTCAAACCGCCGGATGATCTCCCCCGACACGATCGTGGCATCATAGCCGGTCGCCCGCTGGTGCAGTCTTTGCCCCCCTGCCGGTAGGTCGCGGACGATTTCGGGCAGGTGCAATTCCAGCCGGTCCATGTCGATGACATTGATGTCGGCCTTGGCACCGGGCTTGAGCAGTCCGCGATTGGTCAGGCCAACCGCACAGGCCGCCTTGTGCGACAGCATATGGACCGCTTCAGACAGGTCAAACCGGAAGCCATTCGCCTTTTGCACATATTGCTTGAGCAGATAGGTCGAGTAGCTGGCGTCGCATATCGCACCATAATGCGCGCCGCCGTCACCGAGGCCGGGGATGCAATGCGGATGGCTGAGCATTTCATGGGCGCTGGCTAGCGTGCCATTTTCATAATTGCCGAGCGCCGCGAGAAACAGGCCCCTGCCCTTGGTTTCGAGCAACCGGTCATAGGCAATTTCCTGCGGCGTGCAGCCTTTGGCCGCTGCCTGTCCAGCCATGCTGCTTTCTTTCGGCGGCGCATAATCCGGCGGATCATCAAGCGGGAACAGCCAGTTCCAGTCGCGGGCGAGCGCGTTGAACGGATGGCCGGGCTCGAATTCCTCGCTCAGCAGTGCCTCGCGCAATCCCGTGTCGCGCATCGCGGCGACCTGCTGTTCTACGGACAGGTCGGCGATTTTTGCCCAGCTGGGGCAGAGAATGAACGGGTGTACCGTCAGTTCCAGACCGGCGATCAGTCCGATCGGACGCGGCATGATCTGTGCGGTGGCCTTGCCGCCGCCGGCGTTGGTCCGGTCGATCATCTCCAGCACCCGGCGCCAGCGCGGCGGCCCGTCATTGGCCGAGGCGAGCGTGAAAGTCGCCGGACGGCCGGAACTTTCCACCACCCGTTCAATCACCTTATATTCCTTGTCCCAGCCGACAAAGGCATCGAGCACGACCTGGAAAGTACCGGTGCCGGCATCCGCCATGCCGCCGCAAATCGCTTCCAGCTCAGCGATGTCCGCCTCGAATGTCGGGATGCTGCCGCCGTCTGCGGTCTTGTGAATCGACAGCCGTGAGGTGGCAAAGCCAAGCGCGCCCGCTTCCATCGCTTCGCGGCACAGCTTGCGCATCAGCGCCAGATCATCGTCATTGGCCGGTTCGCGAGAAGCGCCTCGCGCGCCCATGGCATAAACGCGCAGCGGCGAGTGCGGCAGATAGGCGGCAATATCGATATCACGCTTTCCCCTGGCGACGACGTCGAGATATTCCGGAAAACTCTCCCAGTTCCAAGGCAGGCCATCGGCCATCACTACGCCGGGAATATCCTCCACGCCTTCCATCACATTGATCAGCATAGCATGATCGGCTTCGCGGCAGGGCGCAAAGCCGACGCCGCAATTGCCCATGATTGCCGTCGTGACGCCATGCGACGAGGATGGACTGAGCTCTTCGGCCCAGATGCACTGGCCGTCATAATGGGTGTGGACATCGACAAAGCCGGGGGTGACGATCTTGCCGGCAGCATCGATTTCTTCGCGGCCCCTGTCGGAGATCTGGCCGATAGCGGCGATTGTGCCGCCGCTGATCGCAATATCCCCATCGATCAGGTCGCCACCGCTGCCATCGGCAATGGTCCCACCGCGGATCACAAGGTCATAGTCACTCATATTGCATTGCCTCTCAAGCTTTGATCCAGTGAACGATGCTGCCGATCAGGGATCCTAGCACAAAAATATAGATTGGCGGCATGCTCGCATAGAGCCAGCGCAAACGTTTCTCCGGGGCCTTGTGGTAACCCAGCGCATAGCCGACCCGCATGAACGGCCAGATCAGACCGATAGCCGCTGCCCAATAGGGGCTGACGACATAAGCGAACAGCCACAGGCCGGGCAGGAACAGGACCAGATGCTCCAGCGTATTCTGATGCGCGCGGACATAGCGTTCATATTCGGGAGGGCCGCTGTGCGATGGCACCGCAATCTTGAACCGGCCGCGGGCCAGCCCGGCCATCAGCAGGGTGAAATAATAAGCGAGCAAGGCAAGCGCGCTGACAAAGGTGACGTATATATAGGGGTCCATGGGTGCGCGGTTCCTCTCTCGGGCCCCAATCATAGGCGGCTCAAACAGGATAACCATACTGCAAATGGATAAGATCGATCAGGAAGAAGAGGAATCCCGTCGTTGCTCGCAATTCCTCCGGACGAGCGGTTAGTGCCCCGCCTGCTCTCCGCGCTCCAGACCGGACAGGGCCAGCTGCTCGTCGATCTGCGCCATCAGCCGGTCGAGGCCATCCGCTGATTTCGCTTCCGCCCGGGCGACCAGAACGTCCTGGGTGTTGCTCGCCCGCAGCAGCCACCAGCCGTCTTCGGTATTGACCCGTGCGCCATCGGTATTGTTCACTTCCGCACCGCTGGCCGACAGGCGCTCCAGCACTTCGTCGATCACCGCGAACTTGCGGCTCTCGTCGACCTGAAAGCGCATTTCCGGCGTGTTGATCATTTCCACCATATCGCTGCGCAACTGGGTCACGCTCTTGCCGATATTGGTGGCCGCCTGGATCAGCCGGATCGCGGCATAAGGGGCGTCGTCATAGCCATAATAATCATGCTTGAAGAATATATGGCCGCTCATTTCGCCGGCCAGCGGCGATCCGGTTTCCTTCATCTTCGACTTGATCAAACTGTGGCCGGTTTTCCACATCAGCGGCTGGCCGCCGAGTTCGGCGATCCGGTCGTACAGCGCCTGCGATGCCTTGACGTCGGCGATGATCGTCGCGCCGGGCTCGCTTTTCAGCACATCCTCGGCATAGATTTGCAGCAGCTGGTCACCCCAGATCACCCGGCCTTCGCCGTCAATCGCACCAATTCTGTCGCCATCGCCGTCAAAAGCCACGCCAAAATCGAGTTTCTTCTCCGCCACCAGCGCCTTCAGGTCGGCGAGATTCTTTTCCTCGGTGGGGTCGGGATGATGATTGGGGAAGCTGCCGTCGACATCGGCGTAGAGCAGATGATGTTCTCCCGCCCCGCGCTCGGTCAGCAGATGGGTCAGCTTTTCGATCACCGGTCCCGCAGCCCCATTGCCGCAGTCCCAGCCGACCTTATAGTAACCGCCGGTGAAATTCTTCAGCAGGCGCTCGACATATTCGTCGATGATATCATGGTCTTGTGATGTCCCCGTGCCCGTATCCCAGTCGCCATTCGCGGCCATGTCGCCGAGCTTCAATATGTCCGCGCCGAAAAACGGGCGGCCCTGGAACACCATCTTGAAGCCGTTATAATTGGCCGGGTTGTGGCTGCCGGTGATCATGATGCCGCCCTGCACCTGATTCAGCACGGATTCGGCATAATAAAGCATCGGAGTGGGGCCCATTCCGACCGAAATGGCATTGATTCCGGCATCATTGAGCCCCCGGATCAATGCCGCTTCCAGCATCGGGGAACTGTCTCGGCCGTCAAATCCTGTGGCAACCGTATCGCCGCCATCACGCGCGATCAGCGTCCCGAAACCCCGGCCAATGGCATAGGCATCGTCCTCACCCAGCGTTTCGCCGATAATGCCGCGAATGTCATATTCCCGCAATGAGGTAGAATGGAATTGATGCGATGCTGGACCGTTCATGTCTGGAACCTTGGCTGGTGGGATTTGCCGTCGTGTTTAGAAGGCAAGTGCTGGAAAATCCAGTGTTACTGTGGAAGTAAGACAGCAATATTACCGCCGCTTGGATGCTTCCAGTTCTTCCAGCAATATGTCACGGGCCCGGTTGATCATCTTCGCCAGTTGCTCATCCCCGCCATTGTCGGGATGATGCTCGGCCAGCCGTTGTTTCCAGGCCGCGTTGATTTCGATAAAGCCGGCATCATCGCTGACCCCGAGCAGGGACCGTGCGCGATCGAGTTCGAAACTGCGCGGCCTGCGTTTCGGTTCCTCGAAATCACGCGCCGGAATCAATATCCGCCAGCCGCTCAGAAAGGCCGCGCCCGCGAGCATGGCGCCCCCCATGATCCAGCTACCGCCGCGCAGGAAATTGGCGCCGACCAAGGCAATCACCAGCGCCAGCCACTGGTTGGGGGTCATATTCTTGGCTTTGCCCGAAAATACCAGCCAGGCCAGAATCGCACCGCCGAAAATGAGCAGGGCTGTCATCCTTCAGGCGACCAACTTGGGCTTAGCCAGGGCGGGCTCGCTGCCGCCGGACGTGCTTTGGGATGCTTGCGGCAGCGCCAGATGCTTGATCAGTTCGCGCAATTCCTGCCGCGCCGCCAAATGGCTCGTTGCGAGACGACCGAGATGCTGCTTGTCGAGCATTGTCATGCCTGAAGGGAATAGCTCGCGGTATATGACCCGCTCGCTCAGCCCTGGAATGATGCGAAATCCGACGCGTTGCGACAATTCGCCCAGCGCGGCCACAATCCGTTTCATATTATGCGCTTCGACATATTGGGTCCGGTTTCTCAATACGACCCAGTCGATGGTTTTGCCATCCGCCTTGGCTCGCGCCTTGCGGGCATCCCAGATCAGTTCAGCGTAAAAGCTCAGTTTGTTGACCTTGTAGGTTTCCGGATCCACCTGACCGATCAGATCGAAATCGACAAAGCTGTCATTGATCGGGGTGACCAGACTGTTCGCTCTGGTGGCCACGAAACGGGCAAATTTGTCGTCGCGACCCGGTGTATCAAAGAGCAGAAAATCCATTCCCTGTCCCATCCGGTCGATCAACTGTTCGAGCCGCGCAAGGTCATCATCTTCGAACACAGCATAATGCGGCTGGGGTATCTCAATGTTCACCCGCTTCATCGTCGCATCGCGGTTTTCCAGATAGCGATAGGACGTGCGCTGGCGCGGGTCGAGATCAATGATTGCGACCTTGTGCCCCTGATAGGCGAGTGCCACTGCCACGTGGACCGCGGTGGTCGACTTGCCGGTCCCGCCTTTTTCGTTGGCGAAGACAATATGATGCGCATTATTGGTCACGGTTTGAGCAATATCCCTGTTGTTGGCCCTTGCGAAGGACGACCCTCCGTCCCATAGCTTAGACGAGGCTTACCGCAAAATCTAAACGCAAAGAGTGATGCATGCAAATTGTTCGACAGCTTGGCCCGCTGCGGGAAGCTCTGGCGGCGTTTCGCCAGGCCGGTTCCACCATCGGCCTGGTTCCGACGATGGGCGCGCTGCACGCCGGACATATCCGGCTGATCGAAGCGGCGAAAGGCCAATGTGATGCGGTGGTGGCCTCGATCTTTGTCAATCCGGCCCAATTTGGGGTGGGAGAGGATCTCGATGCCTATCCGCGTCAGGAAACCGCCGATGCCACCCTTCTCGATGCAGCGGGGGTGGCATTGTTGTGGGCGCCAGCGGTCGATCAGATCTATCCGCCCGGCTATGCCACCAATGTCAGCGTGCGCGGGGTCAGTGAGGGGCTCTGCGGCGGCGCGCGGCCAGGCCATTTCGACGGGGTTGCGACGGTGGTGGCGAAATTGTTCAATCAGGTTCGCCCCGATGCCGCTTTTTTCGGCGAAAAGGATTTCCAGCAGTTGGCGGTGATCCGGCGGATGGCGCGCGATCTTGATTTCACCCATGACATTGTCGGCGTCCCGACGGTTCGTGATCCCGATGGGCTTGCTCTGTCCTCGCGCAATGCCTATCTGACCCCGGAGCAAAGGGCCAGCGCCGTGGCGCTCCCCGAAGCGATGCAGGAAGCGGCCGAGGCGATCGCAGCGGGTGGCAATATTGTGTCGATTTTGACCGAAGCCAGGGCGCGGTTACTTGCCGCTGGCTTTCACAAAATTGACTATCTCGAACTGCGCGATGCCGAGACGCTGGCGTTTCAGAATGTTTTTACACGGCCCGCCCGTCTTTTTGCTGCCGCCCATATCGGCAAAACCCGATTGATCGACAATATCCCCGTTTCCTGAGGCCGCAAAGCCTGGCCGTTAACCAAAAATGCAGATAAAAATGCCTGATTTAACGGGCTTTGAATGCCACGAGTGCGATTTCGTGCGATTCGCGTTAACCATTTCTTTAGGACATTGCGTTGAAAGTCGTCCTGTCGCGGCAAATAGCGGCAACAGAAACAGGGACTGACAATATGGGCAACAGCATGAAAAGCGCCGCCTTCCTAATCGAAAGCCATCTCGCCGATGCGTCGCAAGGCAGCAGCAATGCATATTATGATCTGGGGGTGATCTATTCGACCGGATCGGATGGCGTCGCGGTCGATTTGATCGAAGCGCACAAATGGTTCAATCTGGCGGCCTTGTCCGGCCATGACGATAGCAAGATCTGCCGGGCGGAAATTTCGCTGGATATGACGGCTCGCGAGATTGCCGAAGCCCAGCGCGAAGCGCGCAGCTGGTTGCAGGAAAATATCCGCCGCGCGGCATAGCCTAAACCGATTTTTTAAATGGCCCCATCTCGGCCAGAAATTCTATGTCGGCGGTGACCGCTTGTCGCTCGCGTTTCAGATAGTCGGCGATTGCCGAGCGAAATCCCGGATCGACAATATAATGCGCTGACCAGGTCGGCACCGGTTGATAGCCCCGCGCCAGCTTGTGGCTCCCCTGCGCTCCGGCCTCGACAGTCTTGAGCCCGCGCGCAATCGCGGCGTCAATCGCCTGATAATAGCAAATCTCGAAATGCAGAAACGGGATATTGCGGGTGCAGCCCCAATAGCGGCCGTAGAGCGTGTCTGCGCCGATCACATTGAGCGCGCCAGCAACCGGAATGCCGTCCTGCATGGCGAAGATCAGCAGCAATTTTTCCGCCATTTTCTGCTGCAACAGAGCAAAGGCGCTGCGCGTCAGATAGGGCTGGCCCCATTTGCGCATGCCGGTATCCTGATAAAATTCCCAGAAATAGTCCCAATGCCGGGGTTGAATTTCATCGCCCGACAGATGAACAATCTCAACCGCTTCCTGTGCCTTGGCCCGTTCCCGACGGATTGCCTTGCGTTTCCGGGACGACAGGGCGGCAAGAAAATCATCAAAGCTGTCATAATCGTCATTGCGCCAGTGAAACTGGCTATCAGTCCGGATCAGCCAGCCAGCTTCGCGAAAATGCGGGAGCTGGTCTTCGCTGACAAAGGTCGCGTGGACCGATGAAATGCCGTTATTTTCCGCCAGTTGCTCAGCCGCTCGCAACAGCGGCACCGCCAGGGATTGATCGCGCATCAGCAGGCGGGGCCCGGGCACGGGAGAAAAGGGTGCGGCGATCTGGATCTTGGGATAATATTGGCCGCCGGCATTTTCAAACGCATGCGCCCATTGCTGATCGAAAATATACTCGCCCTGGCTGTGCGACTTGAGATAGCTGGGCAGGCAGGCGGCGATTTTCCCGTCTCGATCCTCGATAATGATCGGCAGCGATTTCCAGCCGGTACCCGGCCCGACGCTGCCCGATTCCTCCATCGCTGACAGAAAAGCGTGGCAGACAAATGGATTGGTCGAACCGGCGCATGCATCCCACTGGTCCGCTGACAGGCCAGCGATATCATCGGCTACGCGGGCGAATATTTCGGCTGGAGCAGAGGGAGAATCAGGCATTGCGATTCATTTTATCATTTCTGCGGTATCTCATAAACAGGCTCGTCCGCATATCGGAACGCGGTTTGCTCCTGTTCGGTTGAACGGACTGTCCAGGTGACAACCGGCAGCCCGCGCGCGCGTTGCGCGGCAGCGAACCGGGAGGGCAGGTCGCGAATATCATAGGCCAGAAAATCTGGTTGCGCCGTCCAAAGATTGCGGTGGCGGGCAATCCGACCACGCCAGTTCTTGCTGTCCTCTTCCGTCACCACCAGTCCGCGGACGATATGTTGGGCGTTGCTGCGAAACCAGGCACCGACCAGGGGATTGAAAGACATGATCGCCGCTTGGCCGCCATAGCCTTCCAGAGCTCTGCGCACCGAAAGGCACAGCGGGCCAATCCGCATGTTGCGCGATTTGATTTCGATCAGGATCGGTACCCGTCCGGCCACCTGGGCCAGCGTTTCGCGCAAGCGCGGAATCTTGCCATGACCGCCATTCAGCTGGATCCGGTCAATATCATCCGCCCGCAGCGTTCCGATCGGACCGTTATGATCCGTCAACCGGTCAAGTTCATAATCGTGAAAGACAAAGGCGCGGCCATCTTCCGCTGCCTGGACATCGCATTCAATCCCGTGACCCAGCTTGATCGCAGCCTCGAAGGCGGCGGGACTGTTTTCCAGCAGGCCATTGCCATGCAGGCCGCGATGCGCATAAGGCTGGCCTTTCAGAAACGCCACTCTGCCAGGCAGGGGAGCCGGCGCGAGCAGATTGTCGAGTAAAGTTGTGATCACTCGGGTTTCAGGGCAATGATGGCATCAACCTCAACAGCAACGCCAAGCGGCAGCGATGCCACGCCGACCGCGCTGCGGGCGTGCTGGCCGGCTGCGCCGAAAATCACTTCCATCATGTCAGAGCAGCCATTGGCGACCTTGGGATGGTCGGTATAGTCAGCGGTGCTGTTGACGAAAACGCCGAGTTTGACAATGCGGTCGACCCGGTCGAGCGATCCGGCCGCTTTCTTGATCTGCGCCGCGATCATCAGCGCGCAGGCCTTGGCGGCCTGTTGGCCTTCTGCCAGCGACATGTTGTCACCCAGCCGGCCGGTGATCAACTGGCCGCCCTCCATCGACACCTGGCCGCTGATATGGAGCAGTCCGTTCATTTCAACGGCAGGGACATAAGAGGCAACGGGAGCAGCGGGCGTAGGCAATTCAATGCCCTTGGCTTTCAGGGCTTTTTCAATATGGTTGGTCATCGGGCAAAACTCTCACGCATGGTTGGCAGGGTCAAGCTGTTGCGACGGCAAATCCATCGCCGGAGCGGGTTCGGCATGGTCAAACTTGTGCGATATCCAGGCCACCGCTTCGCTCCAGAAATCTATGCGCGCGTGGGCGGCAGGATTGGTCTGGATATGTTTTGCCATGATTGGCTCGCCGACCATTTGCAATCGCCAGACGTCGGGCGCGTGCTTGGCGACGCTGCCATGCTGGTGGCCCAGGTCATCGACAAAGACGGTAACGGAGGGGTCAAATTCAGCCAGAATGCTGGTCAGCAGCTCGCCTTTCCCGCCCTGATTGGTATAGACGGGAAAATCGATGCCTACCGCCTTGAGTTGTTCCGCTCTGGCTTCGCGGCGATCATCCAGCAGGTTGGTCAATATCACCACATCGGCAATGTCGCTGAGCCGATTGATGGAGTCTACCGCGCCTGCGATGGCGCCCTGGCGGTGCATTTCGCTGTCGAAAAATTCCTTCAGCATCGGCCAGATCTGTTCGGGCAAAACCTGAGTGCCATCATGCTTGTGGCGCAGGGCATTAGCGAAATCACTGCCATTTTCCAGATCGAAATGGATATGCTTGTCACTGTCCAGCCATTGCTGGAACGGTACCACCATATGCAGCAGGACCTCGTCGCAGTCGCTGATCAGAAGCGGCTTTTTACTCATGAAAATCTCCGGAGGAATTAAGATGATGGGCCGCAGCGGCCAGTCTGGCAGGCGCAACTCCAATGGCGTCCGCGCAGGCAAGCAGATCGGGTTCGTGATTGGCGAGAAAGCCGAGCAACGAAGCCAGCAGCGCCGGATCTTCGAGGCCAGATCGCAACTCGCGCGGATCCAGCCCGGTCAGGGCAAGCAGTCGCTCGGCGCGGTCCTGATCCTGCAGCACCCAGCCGAGCGCCTGCAAGGCGATGATTTCGCTGTCCGGCCCGAGATTGGGATTTGTTTCCATTGCCGCTTTCGCCTAATGGTTCGCCGGCAAGTTTGAAAGGGCAAATCCGGTCGTGGCAAAAAGAGTGTTGGTGGTTGAGGACAATGAATTGAACCTCAAGCTATTCTGCGATCTGCTGCGGGCCCATGGTTTTGTGGTGGAGCCGGTCAGCGATGGCCGGGAAGTGCTCGAAAAGGCGCGCAGCTTTGTACCGAATCTGATCATTATGGATATCCAGCTGCCCCATGTCAGTGGCCTGGAACTGATTGAGCAGATCAAGAAAGATGGCCAGCTCAAGATCATTCCGATCATGGCCGTGACCGCTTATGCCGGCAAGGGTGATGAAGACCGGATATTGAGTGCCGGCGCAGAGGCTTATGTATCAAAGCCGATATCGGTCGCAAAATTCATCGAATCGGTGCAGCAGGTTCTGCACCGTTAAAGCACCGCCAAAAGTTGCCTATTTGATCTTGGCTTCCTTGAACTCGACATGTTTGCGGACAACCGGATCATATTTGCGCTGCACCATTTTTTCGGTGAGATTCCGGGGATTTTTACGGGTTACGTAGAAAAATCCGGTGTCCGCCGTGCTGACGAGTCTGATCTTTACATTGGCTGGTTTCGCCATGGTGCATTCCTTAACGCAGAAGCTGAAATAAAAACAGCGACGCAATCCGGCGCCGCATTCGTTCAGCGCGCTAATGGTGAAAATGCCGGGCGATGTCAAGAAAAAGCCTGCAGCTTGATCCTGCCGACAAACTGCGGCTCCTTTACGACTTCTTAACCATGTTTTTGCATGGTCGCATCGAAGCAGGGAGTGAACGTGATGGACCGTGATAAAAATCTGTTGGTGCAGACCGAAATGCTGAGACTGATCGATGATTTGCCGGCAGAATTGGCCGGCCGGAATCCTCTCCAGTTTCTGATTCATCTCGACCACGTTCGGCAAAAAGCGACTCAGCATCGTCTCTCCGCCCTGCGCGATCTGAGCTGTGCCTTGGAAACTGCCTTGCAACCCGCGATCGTGAATGGCGGCGCGACAACGATCGCGCGTTCCTATCTGGAAGCGATGCGCGCGGCTCTTGATTGCTTCGAAATTAGTCCGGCCATGACCGAAGCACTCATGGCCAATGTTGCGCTACGCCTCGGCGGGCAGCCCTGACCGGATAGCCAGTGGATGCATTTCTAACCTCGCTTTTTGCTCTGGCACTGGCAGAATTTGGGGATCGTCCGCAGATATTATGTGCCGCTCTGGCCATTAGATATGGCCGGCTGTCCCCAATCATCTGGGGCCTGGGGCTCGCGACACTTTGCAATTGCGTGATTTCCGTGGCCGCAGGTGCTGCCATCCATCAATGGATCAGCGAAGACGCGCTGCAACTTTTCTATGCCTTGTCGCTGTTTCTCGCCGGCTTCGGCATGGTGGCGTGGCGCCGCCCGGTGGACTTGCTGCACAGCTGGCGGTTCGGACCGTTCTGGACATCTTTTCTGGGTCTCTTCATCCTGCAATTCGGTGACAAGGGGCAGTTTGTCCTGATGGCCACCGCGGCGCGAACCGATATGGGAGCCTTTGCTGCGGCGGGGGGGTGGATCGGGGTGATGCTGGCCTGTCTGCCTGCCATTCTGCTGCATCGGCAGCTGGCACAGTATATTCCGATTGCACCGATACGCTACGCCGGTGGCGCAGCTTTTCTATTGATCGGAGCCATATTGGCGCTCGGTGCCTGGGGAATATTCTGAACCCCTAAGCATGAACGGACCCAGTCCGCGCAAGTCCAGTCCGCTCAATCGATATAGTCAATCTGAGATAGTTGATCTTCCCATTGTATTATATTGCCAAAAAACTGTATCTTCAAAGAATAGAAATTCGAAAAGGAGACTGAACAATGAGCAAGGGCGATAATGCAAAAAAGGCTGTAGCTGAAGCATTGAATGGAATTTTGGCAGACAGCTTTGCTCTCTACTTGAAGACCAAGAATTTTCACTGGCATGTTTCCGGACCACATTTCCGGGACTATCATCTCATGTTTGATGAGCATGCCGCGCAAATACTGGCGACCACCGACCTGATCGCCGAACGGGTCCGCAAAAATGGCCATCGCACATTGACCTCGATTGGCGATATTGCAAAGCGACAGACCGTCGCCGACAATGACGATGCCAAGGTCGCTGCGCCGGATATGTTGAGCGAGTTGCGCGCGGATAATCTGAAGCTCGTCGAAAAGCTGCGTGAAGCCAAGGAACTGGCAGGAGAGGCCGGAGACAATGCGACCGATGGTCTGCTCGATGGCTGGACGGACGAAGCGGAAGAGCGTGCATGGTTCCTGCTGGAAATTGCTCAGAAAGATTGAGCAAAGACCAAGCAAAGGGCGGGCAATGTTTGCCAAGCCGGATCAATGTTGACAGTCGAATCATATCCCTGCCGCTTGCCCGCACATGGAAGAAGGCAGGGATACGACTTATCCCCTGATTTGGCTCAATTCTGTTGCCAATTCGTCACATATGTAACCAAAATTTGACATTTCTCCGAGGACATGTCGCGGAAAACCGGCCTTTTCCCCTAGAATTCCCCTAAATCAGAATTTTCGCTTTGATTCAGCTAGAAAAATCAAGCAAAGTATCGGTCTGGGTCCATTCTGACTGGTTTTTATAGGGGTAATTACTTCCATGCACAATAATTTCGCACATTCCACACGATCTGTACTTTTGCGCACCGCAGCGGCAGGGGCAATGGCGACACTCGCCCTCGCGACACCTGCTCAGGCGATTGTACCCAATAACAATTTCACACCAGCTCAGATTATCGATGCAGATGGCGGCGTTAATGGGGTCGGCATGTTTTTCCGTTTCGATGGCTTTGTGTGTTCCGGAACGCTGATCAACCCGCGAACCGTGTTATTCGCTGCTCACTGCGTGAATGATCGCCTGGAAAGCGATTATGATACCAATGGTGTCGTTCCTTCGGCTTTCTCTTTTGATGTCAATGCACTGCCCGGTTTCCAAAACTGGATCGCCAATGGCTTTGCTTCCAACCCCGACCTGTTTGTCTACAATATAAGCCAGATCGCCTATCACCCCGATTCGATAGTGCGTCCCCAAGGCTTCGGTTTTCTCGAGGCGGATATAGCCATTGCGACTCTGGATACGCCGGCCGCCAATATCCCGACATGGGCTCTGCTGTTTTCTCCGCTCCCCGATCCGGGACCGATCGATGACGTCACGGGTACCGGCTATCATGTAAACATTACAGGTTATGGCCGTTCGGGCACCGGAACCACCGGCGCTTCTCAAGGTATCGACTGGCGCCGCCGTGCAGCTGAAAATATGTTGGGTTCTTTGTCCTCTTTGGATGACCGCAATCTGTTCCTTTTCGGATCGACATTTGGCGACGAAGGCACAGGGCCACTAAACCCGCAGGTGCTGTACAATATCGATTTTGATGATCCAAACAAGACCAGTCCTTTCGATTTCAACCTGTACAAGGATGAACCGTTGCAAAAGGAAGGGACGTCTGCTGGCGGTGACTCTGGTGGTCCGCTGATACTTGATGCTGCGAATAACGCTTTGGCTGCGGGGGCCGGTGAAGATCTTCAAATCGGCGTCTTGTCTGGTGGCTCACGCTTCTTTGGGCCTCAGGTGTTCAGTTCTTACGGTACACAAAGTTTCTATCAACCGCTTTTCCTCTTCGCCGACTATATCGCATCGGTGAATCCCTATCGATATGTTAGTGCAAAAGCTGGCGACGGCGCTTGGGAAGACCCCACACACTGGCAGACTGATCTCGACCCCGCCTATCGCATCATTGATGCCAATGGCAATGTGATCAATGGCTTCCCCGACGCGCAATCAGGCGGCATCACGCAGGATACACCAAAATTTGGTGAAGTTTGTTTCGATCGGGAAGGAGATAATCCGGGCGACGAATGTTTCGATTTCGCTACCGGGGACAGCACGCCTCCATCTCGTCCGGCACCAGCGCCAACGCCGACTCCAACATCAAACATTGGTGAGGCCCAGCTGCCCAATGCGGCTCCTGCTGAAGTAGCTTCGACCACACCGGTCGTGCCTCTTGTTGAAGCCTCGGCAGCAGCACAGGCGACTTCGGTTACAGCGGCAGTTGGTCGTCCACAATCGGCTGCCAACGCAGCGATCCGCGGCGAAGGCATGATCGTGGAAAATGCAGCGATCAGCAGCGGCCTGACAATGGTAGAGAATGTGGCGATCAATGGCGGCGTATCGATTGTCGATGACGTCGCGATCCGCGGCGGCGCGCAGCCCGTTGGTGATATCGCCATCAGCGGCGGTGCCGCGCCACTGGCTGTTGTCAATGACTCCGAAGGCGGTCCGGAAGGCGCGGAAGAGCAACCACAGGCTGAAGGCGATCCATTCCCGGATCCAACGCTGGACAATGGCCTTGCCGGCGCTACGAATTTCGTGCCCGACAATATTGATGCCGACGTTGCCGAGGGTATCAATGCTCGCTATTTTGAAGTTACCTTGAACCGGGCTGGCACGACGACGCTGAGCAGCGACGTTACCATCGATCGTCTTAATGTTGGCGGAGCGGCCGGACTGGTGATCAGTTCCGGAGCCAGCCTGACGTCTTTGATCGACGTCAACCAGACATCCGGTCGCATCGCCGTAAATGGCACATTGAACAGCGCTGGAGATTATTCGCTGTTCTCGGGGATGTTAACAGGTAATGGAACGATCAATTTCCCGGGACGCTATGCTCGGGTAATCTTGGATCCTGCCACCGAAGCTGATGGCAGTCCGAATGATTTTTTTGCCGAAGTTGATGATGTTCCGGCGGTTACAAACCAGCAGTTTCTTGTACCATATCTGACCAGTATCGCTGGCATGATCGCACCGGGCTCGCTGGGAGGCATTGGTTCGCTCACTGTAAATGGTAATATGGTTCTGGCCTCCGGAAACGCTCTACTGATCGATTTTGGAGCCAATGGAGTCAGCGACACCATATCGGTACGGGCGGTTGCGCCGCCTAATGTGGGCGACGATGATTTCAACGAAAACCAGTTGGTCACATCGGGCAATGTAAATATCGGCGGTAACGTGGCGTTTAATCCGGTTGCAGGGTTTGATTCGTTTGTCGGCGGACGCTATCGACTGATTTCAACTGATCGTGTTACATTCGGTGAAGATGGAGAACGACTCCTGGATCTAAGCAGGCCGATGCGCGACGAGGATGGTAGCATTGTCCGCGATGACGATGGCAATATTGTCTATAACACCATAGCAGATCCACTCACCGGGACATTTGACAGCGGTACGCTCGCCTCTGTTATTCTGGTTGCGGATTTCATCTATGGCACGAATTTTGTGGATGCAGTCATCACGGCGCAAAGCTATCAGAACGTAATCGACTCGAGCAGTTCGGTTCAGGTGAGCTATGCAACATTGATGGATAATAATCGCGGAAACGAAACGGTTCGTGGCCTCTTCGACTTTCTGGACTTTACAAATAGTGCCGCAACCATTCGAGCCACGTTTGAAAGCTGGGCCCCAACCACGGAATCAACGGTGCAAACGATGGGCCGCGCCTATCTGGATAATGTTTCTGCTTTCCACCAGAACAGAATCAGCCTGGCGGACCGTTCTTCCAATGGCGGCACAGTCGCTGTGATCGGACGTCCGATGCAACTGGCAGCATCGTCCTTGGGTGGCTTTGGCTTAAACGGTACCGCTGTTCTCAGTGCCGCCGCCGCAAGCGCCAATGACACCGAAGTCCGTTCCGGCGGTGTGAATGAAAATATGGCGATCTATCTGGCTGGCGGATTCGTGAATGGCCAAGGCGGATCTATGCCGCTTGGCAATCCAGGGGCAGACGATGATTTCGACGGCTTCTTCGTTGCAGGCGGCCTAGAATATTATCTCGATGAATCGTCCTTCGTGGGTATCTCGGCTTATTATTCGGATGTCGATGCAACGGTTGCATTGGCCAATAGCGCACAGTCGAAAGCCATAATGGGCTCCATTTATGGACGGAAGCAAATGTCTGCCGGCTTGGTATTGGACGGTCGACTGACGCTGGGTAACTACAATGCCGAGACCTTGCGCAATGTTGCCCTTGGTGCCCAGGCATTCACCCTGACGACCGACGACGACAGCATGATTTATGCAGGCGAGATCGGATTGTCGAAAGAAATGGATCTTCTCAACGCAATTATCGCTCCCGGCATCCGTGCCCGGGCTGCGAAGATCAATTTCAGCAATGTGAGCGAACAGGGCGGTGGACCAGCTTTGACGATCGTTCGTCCGGACTATACCAGCGTTCAAGGGCTGGCCGGTGTCGAGTTCAAGTCGAAGCCAGGCAAGAAATTGCAATTGCGCGCCTCGATGAACTACGTCCATGAATTCGAAAGTAATCCGAACAGCTTCGGTGCGAATTTCGTCGGAGGCAATGGCGCGGTGGTGCCATTCGCTCTGGTCGAACCCGATAGAGACTGGGGCGAAGTAGGCGTTGGATTGCGCTATAATATGGGCAATGTCTCGTTTGATCTTTCTGCCGACGCAACAGTCGGCCGGTCGGATGTTTCCAGCCAAGTCTATTCCGGCGCGGTCAGCTTCCGCTTTTAAGGATTGAAATATGCGAAAAGCCCGCCGAAGTGATTCGGCGGGCTTTTCTGTGCCTGTTTGTGGCGATTGTTTGTCACGGACTTTGCAGCGCAAAAAAATGGCGGGTCAAGGCCCGCCATTTTTGATATTCAGGATCGAAGAAAGGCCGCTATTTCGCGACCAGATTTACCGCCGCGGTCTTGCCGCGTTGATCGACTTCCAGTTCGAACTCCAGCTTGTCCCCTTCTTCGAGCCCGCGCATACCGGCACGTTCGACAGCTGAAATATGGACAAATGCATCGGGCTGCCCGTCATCACGTTGAATGAAGCCAAAGCCTTTGCTGCCGTTGAAGAATTTTACGGTGCCAGTAGCCTTTTCTCCGGTCAGTTCCCGGCGAGGGGCACCGCCGCCGCCGCGATCTTCGCGCGGGCTTCCGCCACTGTCCGGCACTTCTATAAGGTCGCCCTCGATCTGAATGTCGGAAGCGGACACCTTGCCGCCACGGTCCACCAGTGAAAAGCGCAATGTTTGGCCTTCAGCCAGTCCCTTCAGGCCTGCGCGTTCGACTTGACTTATATGGACAAAAACGTCTTCGCCGCCACCGTCCTGGACGATGAAGCCAAAACCCTTTTGCGCATTAAAAAATTTCACCGTACCGGTGCTTTCGCCGACAACCTGATCCGGCATACCGCCGCTTCGTCTGGCGCCGCCTGAATCACTGTCCGGCCGCGTGTATCTTTCCACGGGCGGACCGTTATCACCTTGATATCCATCGAAGTTTTCGTCACCGAAGCCGTCGCGTTTATCCCGGCCTCTGCCTCGCCGGTTTCTATCAAAACCCATTCTTAAATCGTCACTTTCAATTCGCCCTACCCAGTAATAGCAATGCTGCAGCGGACGATCTCCGCAGCATTGTTTCGCACGAATCCCAATGTCGTACGACCCAACTATATAGAAAAACAGACGAATAAGCGAATGAATTCGATCTTTCGGTGATCCGCTAGTGGAATATGAGGCTCAGCCGAGCCAGGTCAGAAAAGCCAGGTTTTCGGATCAGCAATCGGTTCATGTTTCTGCGCTTTCACCAGGGCCAGCACCGAGCGAACCAGAACCCAGACTGCCAGCGCAATCAAAATCGGAATTCCGATCAATATGAATGATAGAATCGTGCCGATGACAGCGACAACGAACCCGATGATGAATGTCCTGATATGAAATTGTAAATGACTCTCTTCCCAAGAGCCCGCAACTTCATCCTTCCAGACCAATGCCAGCACGAACCCTACCAAGCCGGTAATGCCCACGACAAAGCCTGCAAGGTAGAGAAGCGAGATTATGGTAGCCTTGTTGAGATCGAAGCCGGAAGCAACGGGTTCAGGTTTTTTCTCTGCCATATCGTCAGGTCCCCGTGTTGGTTGCGCGATTGGTGCTGTTGTGCGCCAAGCTGCTCAAACTAAACTTGCTGTTTGGACCGGTCTGCGGCACATAGCATATCGATTGATGCCCTGCTGTCAAATTTTGCAGCCGGAGAAATCTGGTCGAGGTTCAATACCAGAACGCGAATGGCGTCACGCCGATGCCGCGGTTGGGAAGATGAAGTTGGCCGAGAGATAAAATAGACAGGCAAAAATTGATGGCAGTTTTTTTTCACGAAGAAGATATTCCCACAGGGGTTCTGGGCGATGGGGCCGTTGCTGTGGACACGGAAACCATGGGACTCCAAACGCACCGTGACCGCTTATGTCTGCTGCAGATATCAGACGGTCTCGGCGACGAGCATCTTGTGCGCTTTGGCCCAGCCAGTAACTATGGCGCTCCCAACCTTCGGTCTATTCTGTCGGATCCGAAGCGCTTGAAACTATATCATTTTGCGCGCTTTGACCTGGCCGCTATCGAACATTATCTGGGCGTGATGGCAGAACCGGTTTTCTGCACGAAGATCGCGTCTCGGCTCATTCGGACTTATACAGACCGGCATGGACTGAAGGAACTTGTCCGCGAGCTGCTTGGCCAGGATATATCGAAGCAGCAACAGTCCAGCGATTGGGGCAACCCGGAGCTTAGCGAAGCCCAGCGGGACTATGCTGCATCGGACGTGCGCTTTCTTCACAAATTGAAGGATGAGCTCGAAATCCGGCTCGAGCGGGAAGGCAGAATGTTTCTCGCACAGGCCTGCTTCGACTTTCTTCCAAACCGAGCGCGGCTTGATCTGGCAGGCTGGCCCGAGACCGATATTTTCGCCCATGCATGAACGATCGAATTTCTGGTTCAGCCTTGCTGACATAGGTCGTGGGAACGTTGCTTAACCATGTCAACGACCGTCAAACATGTTCGAACC
Source organism: Parasphingorhabdus sp. (assembly GCF_041748495.1). Lineage (GTDB taxonomy): Bacteria > Pseudomonadota > Alphaproteobacteria > Sphingomonadales > Sphingomonadaceae > Parasphingorhabdus. Next base: position 8,067 of record NZ_JBGTDD010000094.1, on the reverse strand, counting down.
AAGCGCCAGGATTTTGCCGCGCCGAACGGCAAGCATGATCGCAACGTAAGATTGTTGCGATTCATCCTGCCCGTGGGAGTGGGAGTCCTCGGTTCGATGCTGGCACTCGCTCCGTTTACCATGTCGGGCGAACTGAGTTTCGTCCTCGACAAGAATAGCGTGGACGTGGCCAAGGAACGGATGCGCGTTACCGAAGCGCTCTATCGGGGTGAGGATAGCGAAGGGCGGCCATTCTCCTTGAAGGCGGGTTCGGCTGTACAGAAAAGCTCCAGCGAAGCCGTCGTGGAATTGGATGATCTGTCTGCTCGCATATTGCTGGAAGACGGCCCGGCCCAAATCCGGGCCAGCGAAGGCCTTTATGACATGGACAGGGAAATTGTCCGCGTCCCGGGGCCGGTACAGGTCGAGGCCGCGAGTGGCTATCGGCTCTCAACCAGCAATGTTACGGTTGATTTCAAGCAACGAACATTGCGAAGTGCCGGCGCGGTCGAAGGACGGACCAATATCGGAACCTTTCGGGCGGATCAGCTCGAAGCCGATCTGGCTGAACGCACGGTGAGCCTGAATGGCAATGCGCATTTGCGGATCGAACAAAATGGACTAAGAAGACCCTAGATGAAATTGAACCTTTTTCTTTCCCTTTCCACTGGCACGGCGGTTGTGGTCGCTGGTTTCCTGTTGCTTGCAGGTCCGGCTCCCGCGCAGGTTTTCGGTAGTCATGACAGCAACGCACCGGTGAATTTCAACGCCGGCCGGATCGAGGTGCAGGATCGCGCGGATCGTGTCGTGTTGTCGGGAGCGGTCCGCGTCGATCAAGCCGGAATGGTACTCAATGCAGCGCGTATGACCGTGGCCTATCGGAATAGCGGCGGCATCGAAATTGACCGCATCGATGCGTCCGGCGGTGTCACCATTCGCAAAGCGGGCGACACCGCATCTGGCAATGTGGCCATTTATGACCTCAATCGACGCCTTATAACCCTGATCGGCGATGTTACTCTGACTCAGGGGGCGAACCGCCTTTCCGGTGGCCGCGTCATCATTGATCTGGCGTCTGGCCGATCGACGATTGACGGGCGTTCATCAGGAGGTGCTTCGGTCGGCACGGAGAACTCCAGCGGCCGCGTGTCCGGCACGTTCACGGTGCCGCAACGAAGAGATTGAAACCGCGCAATTTCCTGATGTTGCGACGCTCGATTCACGGCAAGGATATTCCATTTTCGGTCTGCCATGCACAAAGCTTGCCAATTTGGAGCAGATTGGGGCATGCTGTTAACCGATGGACAAGACAGATCGTGCAAATGAGGACTGATGATGAATGATATAGCTGCGACCGAACCGCCGACCATGGCTGATCCGGGTGCCGCGATGGCAAGTGATGCCATGGAACATGGCCTTGCGGTGGTTTCAATCGCCAAAAGTTACGACAAGCGCGCGGTCCTGTCCGATGTGTCGCTGTCGGTAGGCCGTGGTGAAGTCGTCGGGCTGCTGGGTCCGAACGGTGCGGGGAAAACGACCTGCTTTTACTCGGTGATGGGCCTGGTTCGACCGGATGCGGGACGGATCATGCTCGACGGCGAGGATATCACGTCCCTTCCCATGTATCGCCGCGCAATTCTTGGTATTGGCTATCTCCCGCAGGAAACCTCCATTTTCCGCGGAATGACCGTCGAACAGAATATCATGGCGGTGCTCGAGATGGTCGAATCGGATGCTGGCGTCAGAGCGGAAACGCTTGATCGGCTGCTCGATGAATTCGGTCTGACGAAGCTGCGCAGTTCGCCTGCGATGGCGCTGTCCGGGGGTGAGCGGCGGCGATGCGAGATTGCCCGCGCATTGGCGGCGAGCCCTTCGATCGTGCTTCTGGATGAACCTTTTGCGGGTATTGATCCCCTGTCGATCGCGGATATTCGCGATCTGGTGTGTCAGTTGCGAGAGCGCGGGATCGGCGTCCTTATCACCGATCATAATGTTCGCGAGACGCTCGATATCGTCGACCGGGCCTGCATCATCTACGATGGTCAGGTGTTGTTTGCCGGGAGTCCGGAAGATCTGGTGGCAGATGCCAATGTCCGGCGGCTATATCTGGGTGAAGGCTTCGCACTATAGCAATGGCACTCGCGCCTCGCCTCGATTTGCGGCAGAGCCAATCGCTGGTGATGACGCCGCAACTGCAGCAGGCAATCAAGCTGCTGACCCTATCCAATCTCGAGCTTGAAACCTTCATTTCCGATGAGATCGAGAAGAACCCGCTGCTTGATACCGGAGAACTCTCGATCGAGAGTGGCGAGACAAATGACAGTGAGGATCGGCTGAACGAGGCGCCAGCCCAGGGAAGCGATGAAATACTGATTTCGGGACCTTCGGATTTCGAATCCGCACTCGACATGCAGGGGGATACGGATAGCTATTCCAATAACAGTATCTCTGAGAGCGATGGTGCGCTTGATGGTCAACTGGGCCTCAATGGCGCAAGTTCTGGCGCGTCGGGGGAAGCGCCGGATTTCGAGAATATGCTGGCCGCTGAAATAACACTGACGGAGCATTTGATGGATCAGGCCGGCACGGTGCTTTCCGGCGCCGACCTGTTCGTGGCGCAGCATATCATCGATCAGATCGACGAATGCGGATATTTACAGGCCGACTTGCTGGAACTGACCCAGCGCCTGAATGTCGGACTGGTCGACATCGAGCGTATATTGGCCGTCGTCCAGACATTTGAGCCGGTCGGTGTAGGGGCCAGGGATCTGGCAGAGTGCCTGGCGCTGCAAGCCAAGGATGCGGATCGCTATGATCCGGCGATGGCGCGGCTGATCGAGAATCTGGACCTGCTGGCCAAGGGGGCGTTGCCGCAACTCAAGCGGATATGCGGGGTCGATGATGAAGACCTGATGGATATGATCGGCGAGTTGCGCAACTATGATCCGAAGCCGGGGTGCAAGATCGGCGGCGGCGAGGTGCAGTCGGTTGTGCCCGACGTGTTTGTCGCGGAACGGGCGGGGCGGTGGATCATCGAAATCAACAGCGCCACCTTGCCCAAAGTGCTGGTCAACCGCAGCTATTATGCCGAGTTGAAGAACGGAGCGCAGGACAAGCAATCGAAGGAATGGCTGAACGAATGCCTCGCCGACGCCAACTGGCTGGTCAAGGCGCTCGACCAGCGGCAGCGGACGATCGTCAAAGTTGCGACCGAAATCGTCAAGCAGCAGGAAGAGTTTTTCCGCAAAGGTGTGGCGCATCTTCGCCCGTTGACGCTGAAGAATGTCGCCGAAAAAATCGAAATGCACGAATCGACGGTCAGCCGGGTAACGTCGAACAAATATCTGTCCTGTTCGCGCGGGACATTCGAGCTCAAATATTTCTTCACCAGTGGCATCCAGTCTTCGACGGGTGGCGAAGCGGCTTCGGCAGAGGCGGTGAAGAGCCACATCAAGACGCTGATCGACGGCGAGGATCCCAAGAAAATCCTGTCCGACGACAAGCTGGTCACGCTGCTCAACGCCCAGGGCTTCGACATTGCTCGCCGGACCGTGGCCAAATATCGCGAAGCGCTCGGACTGGGCAGCTCGGTGCAACGCCGCCGGCAGAAAGCGCTGCAAGGCAAGGCCGCCTAGATTGGCTTGCGCAGCACGGCGAATTCCAGATCCGGAGATTTCGGCCGGCCAAAGCGCAGGTCATCGTGCGGAAATGGCCGATGTTCGCCCGTCCGCCGATAACCGCGCCGTTCATAATAAGCGATCAGGTCGGTGCGCTGCCTGATGACGGTCATCTCGATGGCGTTCGCCTGCCACTGTTCCCGGACAAAATCTTCCGATCGGATCAGCAGTTGCTTGCCCAGTCCCGCCGCCTGGAGTGCCGGATCGACCGTCAACAGACCGAGATAGGCGAGTCCGCCGCCGATATGGGAGAGCTGGACGCAGCCGGTGATGACCTGCCGCTGTTTGGCCAGCAGGATGACCTGATTGTCCGCCGCGATGATCGCGTGCAGCGCCTTGGCATCGGTCCGCTGGCCGCCGAGCAGGTCGGCCTCGTGGGTCCAGCCACGCCTGGCGCTGTCGCCACGATAGGCGCTTTCGATCAGCACACGGAGCGCTTCGATATCGCCGGCAGCGGCGCGATCAAGGTTCATGCCAGTCGCACTCCGTCCGCTTCCAGAACCCGGCCGTCCCTGACCCGGCCGGTCACCACCACCCGTTTTTCGACCTCGTCGATCGGCGTTCGCAGCAATTCCAGCCGATAGCGCCGGCCATCCTCGCTCTGTAGCAGGAAACCGGCCGCGTCGCGCTGTAGCAGCCCGGAATATTCCCGGTCGTCTGGATCATCGGTTCCCATCAGGCAGCGGCGAGCAAGGATTCGCTGATCTCCCACAGCCGCTCGGCGTCGGCGTCATCGGCAATATGCGGTGCACAATGCTGATAAGGTAGGGAATCCGCTCCGGCCAGCTGGGCCACGTCGCAATCTTCGCAATAGACGCCGGGCATGGCATCGAGCAAAGGCGAGGTGGCGGCCCAGAGCGAGGTGGTGCAGCCCTGGGTGGGAGTCTTGAAGATGTCGGCGACCGCTGCGGGAATCGTGCCGTCCGGGTTCAGCCAGCCCAGTTCGATCTGTTCTTCCTGCGGCAGATGGCGTTGCAAGGGCGTGAAAATCCCGCCCGGATGGACCGAGAAGGCGCGACCGCCAAATTCCTGCATCCGGCGGCTCAGCGCATTGGCGAACAGGGCATTGGCGCTTTTTGCCTGAGCATAAGCCACCCATTTCTGATATTCGCCATGTTCGAACTGGATGTCATCCCACAGGATGCCATTGCGCTTGTGGGCAACGGATGACAGCGAGACCACCCGAGGGGCATCGGCTTTTTCGAGCAGCGGCAGCAGCGCCCGGGTCAGCGCGAAATGGCCCATGTGATTGACCCCGAACTGGCTTTCCCAGCCCGGACCCACTCGCTCCAGCGGGCAGGCCATGATCCCGGCATTGTTGATCAGAAGGTCAAGACTGTCGATGCTGTCATAGGCGGAAGAAGCGAAGGCGCGGACCGAATCGAGATCGGCCAGGTCCATTTTTGCCGAGGAAATATCGCCCTCGATGGCGGCGAGATTTTCCTCCGCCTTGACCGGATCGCGCACCGGCACGATCACCGTAGCACCGGCATCGGCGAGCGCCCGCGTGGTTTCCAGACCAATGCCCGAATAGCCGCCGGTGACGATCGCGGTCTTGCCGGTCAGGTCGATACCGGCGAGGATCTCGTGCGGTTCGCTTTTTGCGTGAAAGCCCGAGCCGAGCGGTTTCTGGTCTGCTGCTGCCATTTGTTTTTCCTTTCTCTTGCCGTCAGTCCTGAGCCTGTCCAAGGACGCCTATCGACCATTTGCCTGGTCGGACAGGCTCACCGCGAACGGTCAATGATCAAGCTCATCACGAACGGTCGAAAAGGACTCCCGATCAAACCGCCGCTTTCGACCCCACGATTTCCGACACCGGCATGAAGACATAGCCAAGATCTTCGGCGACCGCCTTGTAGGTGACATGGCCATTCCAGACATTCAGTCCTTCGGCGAGATGCGCGTCGTCGCGCAGCGCCATTTCCCAGCCCTTGTTGGCAATCGCCAGCGTGTGCGGCAGGGTCACATTGTTCAGCGCATAGGTCGAGGTGCGCGAGACCGCGCCGGGCATATTGGCGACGCAATAATGGACGATTTCATCGACGACATAGGTGGGGTCCTGATGGGTGGTGGCCCGCGAGGTTTCGAAACAGCCGCCCTGGTCGATCGCGACGTCGCAGAGCACGGAACCCGGCCGCATGGTCCGCAGCATGTCCCGCGATACCAGCTTCGGCGCTTCGGCGCCCGGGATCAGCACCGCGCCAATCACCAGATCGGCGTCGGCGACGCATTCCGCGAGATTGGCCTTGTTGGAGAAACGGGTCTTGGCGCGGGTCTCGAAAAAGGTCCCGACCGATTCCAGCACTTCGGGGTTGCGGTCCAGGATCGTCACATCGGCACCGAGGCCGGATGCCATTTGCGCGGCGTTGAAACCGACCACGCCGCCGCCGATGATCGTCACCTTGCCGGGGGCGACGCCGGGGACTCCGCCGAGCAATATACCGCGGCCGCCATGGGCTTTTTCGAGCGCGGTCGCGCCGGCCTGGATCGACATCCGTCCGGCAACCTGGCTCATCGGTTTGAGCAGCGGCAAGCCGCCGCCGGTGCCGGTGACCGTTTCATAGGCAATGCAGATCGCCTTGGACTTGACCAGATCGGCGGTCTGTTCCGGATCGGGGGCGAGGTGGAGATAGGTGAACAATATCTGCCCTTCGCGCAGCATCGCCCGCTCGATCGCCTGGGGCTCCTTGACCTTGACCACCATTTCGCATCGCTCGAATATATCGGCTGCGGTGGCCGCGATCGTTGCGCCAGCGGCGACATATTCCGCATCTTCCGCGCCAATGCCCAGTCCGGCACCGGTTTCGACCAGCACATCATGGCCATGAGCGGTCAGTTCCCGGACCGATTCGGGGGTCAGGCCGACCCGATATTCGTGATTCTTGATTTCTCTCGGGGTTCCAACGCGCATGGCAGGCTCCTGTTCTGATGAGTCTATAGGCTTTGCATTACCAGCAAATGACGGTCCGTGCGAGATCTCCTGTAATATTATTACGCTATTTTGAAACTTTCCTCATCGGTACGGAAATGGTGCAAATATTGCCATAGCCGCCCTGCGCCGCGATATATTGCAACAGCGCCGGACTGTAGCTGGCGAGAAATTCGTAAGCCGGCTGCTGGGCCAGCGGCAGTTCGCTGGCGAGCCGGATCGATTCGATCCCGACATGGTCTGATGCGTCGGCGTAGAAACCCCCGGCCGCGGTGCCCAGCGGCAGATTCTGCAAATGCTCCAGCCCGTCGATCACTCGGCCGACCATGCCGAATGTCGTATCGAGACTGCGCGCCGCTTCGCCGGTGATCACCGAGATCTCGGCGCCGCTGCCGGTGTCCGGCGGATCATAATGGGCGGGCGACAGAGACCCGCGGCAGGTCAGCGGATAATATTTCGTCTCGCCCTCGATCGTCTGGCTGCCGATCGGCCAGCCGCCGCCGAAACCGACTGTCTGCGCGCCGCTATTTTCGTAGATCATCTGCATCAGCGGCTGGATATTGGTGCCCTGATATTGGTTGCTGTAATCGACCGCCGCCTGCAGCGCCGTCATGTCGCCGTCGCGTTTTGCGCCGAGCGCGGCGTTGAAATATTCGCTCTCGGGGACGGTTTCGAGACCCCTGGGCAGAGTCTTGCCGTCAGGATTGCCACCAAACTGGGTCACAAAATCCTTGGCGACACGGTAAATCTTGGTGCCGTCCCACCAACGGCTTCCGGCAAGCTTGCGGACATTGCGGACATGGCCGCCGGAAAGATCTGCCGGGAGCAGCTGAATCACCGCCTGCCGTTTGCTGCCGTCGGCGGCGTCGGGGAGTGTAAAGACCAGCAGGTCGCTCACCGGGATAGGTAGCCAGTGGTCGGCAGGGGCGGCGGCGAGGATTTCGGCGGGGGTTGGGGCAGGGGTTTCTTCCTGCGCCAGTGCTGGAGATGCGAGGGAAAAACAGGCTGCCGCAAGGGACAAAGAGGTGATGCGTGCTGATCGAATCGGGTTTCTCATGCTGCTTTTCCCGTGACGAACTTTACAAACTTTACAGTGTTAAAGAAAAGGAAACCTGTTTTCCCTGCGAGGGCGCCAAAATGGCGGGATGAAGGGATGAAGGCTGGCCTGTCTTCCATGACTCTTATTTACCTAGTTTGAGCAATGTAGGAAAGGCGATTTCCGTTCCCCGTTGAAGAGCGGGGTCCAGTCGAGTCCTGCCGGTGCGGTTTTTGACGCGGGTTCAGGAATATTCTAGGCCCTCCCCTGCGGCGGGAAACAGATGTCACTCCGGCGCCACTCGCCGCACCGGGACCGGAATATTGCAGATATCGGCACCACCGGCCGGGACAATGAAAAACGGATCGCGGCGATTGGCTCTGGCGTCGGCATATTTTGCGAAGGTTTCGCTTTCGGTATCAAGATATTCGAAGCTTGGCTGGTCG
>NZ_JBGTDD010000093.1:0-4291 GCF_041748495.1 Parasphingorhabdus sp. | reverse complement strand
CATCATGAAATCGCTCCCCGCAGCCGCCAGATCTTCGTCGCTTGCGTAAATATAGGTCGCCATCGTCACCGTGGAACCGGGACGAAATTGTTCGGTGACGAAGAATGTCCGGGGCATCGGCGTGTCCAGTATCGAGAAAAGGCTGACCCGGTCGACCGGCCTGCCGTCCGCTTCCCTGATCCAGACAATGGCTTCGGGGGATTTGTTGACGGCAAAGGGCATGCCCTTGGCGATACGCTGGTCATAATGGGTGACCCATTTGGGGGCCATCGGATTGACCGAGGGCAGGGCGATGGAATCGGATGGCGATTTTGCCTTCGGCATTTCGACCTGATAGTCGATATCGGTCGGACGGCGGGTGCTGGTGACGATATCGGCGGCATTGGTCATCGCGCCATTTTGCGACAGTTCGACGCGCCAGAACTGGGTAGAGGCGCCAGCCCGCAACAATCGGACCGACAGCGTGACCTCACCAGGACCAACACCGGTCATGAATATGATCTGCTGCGAAACCAGCGGACCGCGGCGTTCCGGATGTATTTCAACCGCCTGAGCGGCAATCGCTGCCACCCACCCACCAAAGGCCATGCCGGTCGGATTGCGATAGACATCGCTCGCCTCTATCGTGAATGTTCCGTCGTCCTGCGCGATCAACGCGGTTTCGCGATCAAATATATATGTCATGTATTGCCCTGAATAGTGAAACCTACTGGATTTTTTCGACCTTGTAGCCGCGTTTTGCCAGTGTTGCCTGAACCGCATCGGGCCCGGCGAGATGGGCAGTGCCCACTGCTATCAATGATGTGCCCGGATTTTGCAGCCGCTTGTCAAGTTGCTCCGCCCAGTCCGCGTTGCGGCGGACCAGAAGATATTCGCGGGTCTTGGGGTCGGTCAATATGCCTGAATCGGTCAACGTGACGATATGCTCGATATCGCCGGTGATCCAGGCGTTGAACAATTGTTCGAACTCTTGCTGGGAATTGCTTGATTCTTCGATCACGCTGGTCAGCATCTGGCGTTGCTGTGCTTCCGGCAGCTTGTCGAAATAGCCCAGTTGCAGTTCGATGGTTTCCAGTGCCTCGATCGGTTTCCCGGCCTTTGCAAACTGATCGGTCAGCTTTTTTTCGACTCCGCCGCTCGAATCGAGGCCGAGACTCTGGGTCTGTGCGGATGCCAGCGACAGCGCCGCAGCCCAGCTTTCCATGCGATTGAGCGTGCGTTCGGAAATATTGGCTGAATCGATGATCCGATCCAGGTCAGCGTGCAGCGATGGATCGATCCGCGTGTCCAGTTTTTCCTGCCCCGGCGAAACCGCCAGGCGGGAAAATATCTTGGCGGCATTCTGCGGGTCATCCAGTCCCAGCACTTCGATCACCAGCTTGTCCGAATCGGCGATTGCTGCCTCCAGGACGGGCGTGCGCCATTCGACGTCGTCCGGAAGAATGTGGATCGTACCGAACATATAGGCGGTGCCCACCTGTCCGGGCTGGGTACCGGTGACCTTCCACAGAGCAGGAGTCCCGACCTTGACCGTATTCAGCGACACGGGGTCTGGCGCATTGTTGCACGCGCTGAGCAGCAAGGACGCCAGTAAGGATAGCAGGGTTGTGGTGATTCGCATGGATCCTATTTGGGGTTATCGCCGGGAAAAGAAAGCCCGATGGTGAGAATGTTCAATATTCGATCCGTTCCGCAACCAGCCCCTTTTGTGCGAGAATCGCCTGCAGGCTGCTGTCTCCGGCAAGATGGCCAGCCCCGACCGCCAGAAAGATCGTGCCAGGCTGCTCCATCCGCTGCTCGACCCAATCGGCCCAGGTGATATTGCGATTGACCAGCAAGGTCTCGTACAGAATCCGGTCTTCCAGTCCGGCGTTCATCAGTTCACCCAGCGCATCGACATTGGCATTGGCCCATTCGATGACCATCTGGTCCATGCCTTCGGCAGCTTCGTCAATCGTAGCGACGGTAAAATTGAGAAAATTGATCTGGACCTCTTCGGGCAGATTGTCGAAAAATCCGAGCTGCTGCTCCGGTGTTTCCAGCCCGGTGATTGTCATCTGCCGCGCTGCTGCCTGGGCCAGCAATTCGGTCTCGGCGCCCTGATCAGCGGCATATCCGCTGCGCATCAGAGGGATCAGCGAAATATTGACGCTGGCGAACCAGGGATCAAGCGGATCGAACGCGGCAACCGGCAAATTGAGCCGGGTCAAAGCCGCTTCATAGGCGGCCCGGTCTTCCTCGGTCAGTTTGTCGCGCAGCGAAACCCCGGTCTTGTCGATCGCCAGTTCATTGACAATCTTCATCATCTCCGCCGGGTCAGGCTTGATCATTTCGATGACCAGTTCTTCCGATGCATCAAAACTGTCCTTCACCGCTTCATCGAACCAGGTCATGCCGGGTTTCAGGATATGGACGGTACCGAACAGATAGATGGTCGTGTCCTCATCCCGGATCACCCAGAGAGCGGGGTCGGCATCCTCCGGCATCGTGGCGGGACCCTCAGCCGGGCGGGTAACGGCATCGGCGGGCGCGCTGGCCATACTATCCGTGCTTGCCGCGCAGGCGGTGAAACAGAGATAAAGCGGAAGAAGTAAGGCGCTGAAAAGCCAGTTACGCGGCATGAAGATAATGCTCCGACAAGAGGTTGATGGGTTTCATTGAACAATTGACGCCAAATGCCCAGCAAATTTTCAACCAGATTCAGGTGACACTGGCGACCCTCGTTCAAATCTGTTAACCGAATGATTAAATAAAGGAGTATTCCGATGCGCACGATTCATGCCCGCACCTGCCATATCTGCGAAGCCAATTGCGGCCTGCTGGTCGAGGTCGAGGGTCGCGAGATCCTGTCGATCAGGGGCAATCCCGATCATGTGCTGAGCCGCGGCCATATCTGTCCCAAGGGCACCGCGATCGCCGACCTGCAGGATGATCCCGATCGTTTGCACAAGCCGGTGAAAAAGGTCGACGGCCAGTGGCAGGAGATCGGCTGGGAACAGGCCTTTTCGGAAATTGCCGGGCGGCTGTTCGATCTCAAGGGGCAGGGGGCGAAACCCGCCATGTATATGGGTAATCCCAGCGCGCATGATTACGGCATTTCCACCCAGATCGGTCAGTTGCGCCGCGCCATCGGGCTGAAAAACATCTATTCCGCCTCGACCCTCGACCAGATCCCGCATCATGTCGTGCAATATCATATGTATGGCCATGTCAGCCTCGCCGCCGTGCCCGATATCGATCGCTGCCAGTATCTGCTGATCATCGGCGGCAATCCGGCGGCGTCCAACGGCAGTATCTGGACCGTGCCCGATTTCAAGAAGCGGGTGAAGGAGATGCAGGCGCGTGACGGCAAGCTGGTCGTCATCGACCCGCGCCGGACCGAAACCGCCAGGCTCGCCGACGCGCATCATTTCGTCAAGCCGGGGACCGATACGGCGCTGTTGATCGGGATATTGAAGAGTATTTTCGATGCCGGGCTGGCCGACACCTCCCGGCTGGACGGGTTACTGGATGGCAGCTGGGCCACGATCGAACCGGCGATCGCCGGCTTTGACAGGGACCAGCTCGCCGCCCATTGCGGCATTCCTGTCGCGACCATGCAGGACATGGCGGCCGCTCTCGCCGCCGACCAGCCCGCTGCCATTTACGGCCGGATGGGGGTCTCGGTCTGCGAATATGGCACGCTCAACCAGTGGCTGATCCAGATCATCAATATCGCTGCCGGCAATCTCGACCGCGTCGGCGGCACGATGGTCCCGGAACCGGCGCTCGACACGATCAACCTGGTCGGCCGGGGATCGGTGCGCACCGCCGAGACGGTGCGCGGACCAATGCCTTCGGTGATGAGCGAACTGCCGATGGTCACCTTCGCCGACGAAATGCTGCGCGACGATGCCGATCGCATCCGTTCGCTGTTCGTCGTCACCGGCAATCCCGTCCTGTCTTCGCCCGACGGCGCCAAGCTCGACCGGGCGCTCGAAACATTGGACCTGATGGTCTCCTTCGACATGTATGTCACCGAGACCAGCCGCCACGCCGACTATATATTGCCGCCCTGCGGCCCGCTCGAGAAGGACCATTATCCCTTCTTCTTCGGGCCGCTGGCGATCCGCAACTATGCCAGCTACTCGCCGGCGATTTTCCCGCTGCAGGACGGCGAGAAGACCGACTGGGAAATCATCGCCGAACTGGCGCGGGAAATATTGGCGCAGGACGGCCAGGATGTCCCCAATATCCGCGAGCCGCGCGATGTGCTCGACGGCATGCTGCAAAGCTCGCCCGCTGGCCTGAC